>NZ_JABWQR010000005.1:0-237870 GCF_014270125.1 Pseudomonas sp. SWRI99
GCGGTTGCGGCTTTCTGTCTGATGCCAATTGTGCAGCGTGGCTGATGACGTCATCGCGAGCAGGCTCACTCCTACAGTGGAACGCATTCCAAATGTAGAAGTGAGCCTGCTCGCGATTGGGCCGGTACAGGCGAAGAAGATCTGTGATCAGACCGCCCGGATCACATGTTTGATTTCCTGAAAAGCCTCCAAGCCCCACGGTCCCAATTCGCGGCCGATGCTGCTTTGCTTGTAACCGCCCCACGCCGTCTGCGGGAAGATCACCTGCGGCGCGTTGAGCCACACCAGTCCCGCTTGCAGGGCATTGGCGACACGGTCGGCGGTTTCGGCGTTACGCGTCACCACCGTGGCGACCAGGCCGAACTGACTGTCATTGGCCAGCGCAATCGCCTCGGCTTCGCTGCTGAAACTGCGCACACACAGCACCGGCCCGAAGATCTCTTCGCACCACAGCGCACTGTCCAGAGGCACTTGGGTGAAGATCGTCGGCTGCAAAAAATAACCGCGCGGCAGATGCGCCGGACGATTGCCGCCGCACACCAGCTTCGCCCCGGCACTCAGGCCGCGATCGATGTGCCCGAGCACGCGCTGGTATTGCGCCTGATTGACCAGTGCCCCCATCTCCACATCCGGGTCGAACGGGTCAGCGACGCGAATCGCCTGCGCACGTTTTTGCAGACGCTCGAGGAATTCATCCGCCAGTTCATCGGCAACCAATACGCGACTGGTGGCCGAGCACATCTGTCCGGCGTTGAAGAAACCGCCGCCACAGGCCAGTTCGACAGCCAGTTCGAGATCGGCGTCGTCGAGCACCAGGAGCGAAGATTTGCCGCCCAGTTCCAGGCTCACGCCCTTCACCGTTTCCGCCGCGCGCCGCATCACTTGCACACCAACCGCATTGCTGCCGGTAAAAGAGATTTTCGCGATTCGCGGATCCGCCGACAGCGGCGCGCCCACCGCCAGGCCGGTGCCGCAGACCAGGTTGAAGACGCCGTCGGGCAAACCGGACTCGGCGATGATCGACGCCAGTTCCAGTTCCGCCAGCGGCGTGACCTCCGACGGTTTCAGTACGACGCAGCAACCGGCCGCCAGCGCTGGCGCAAGTTTCCAGGCGGTGGTGACCATGGGGAAATTCCACGGCACGATCAGCCCGACCACGCCGCACGGTTCGCGGCGCCGGCGTGCACTGAAGTCATCGCTGGGCAGCGCCACAGGGCTGTCCTGTTGTGCATCGAGGCCTGCGGCGAGTTCTGCGTAATACTCGAAGGTGGCGATCACATCGTCGACGTCGATGGCGGCTTCAAACAGCGGTTTGCCGTTGTTGCTCGACTGCAACTTCATCAGGTGGTCGCGACCGTTGCGCACGCCGTTGGCGATGTTGCGCAGGATCGCCCCGCGCTCGGCGCCAGTGGTTTGCGACCAGTGCCTGAACGCTTCGGTCGCCGCGCTGATCGCTTGATCGACGGCCTGCTCGTCACCGCCATTGACCGTGGTCAGCAGCGCTTCGCTGGCCGGGTTGATCACCCGCAGATGTTCGCGACCAGCCGACCATTGGCCGTTGATGAAGAGGCCGTCGAGTGTGATTGGAAAACTGATCATGGGGCCACCGCCTGCATCCATTGGGTCTGGTCGATTTCGATTAACGTCGGGCCCTGGCGATCACTCGCGGCACGCAGCGCGCTTTGTAATTGTTGAACTGAGCCGATCGCTTCGGCAGCACAGCCCAACGCCTTGGCGACGCCGATGAAGTCCGGGGTGTAAATGTCGACACCCACCGGTTCGATCGCACGGTTGACCATGTATTTCTTGATTTCCTCGTAGCCCTGGTTATTCCACAGCAGCACGATCACCGGCGTGCGCGCTTCGACAGCGCTGGCCAGTTCCGGCAGGGTGAATTGCAGACCGCCATCGCCGATCAGGCACACCACTGGTGGTCGAGCGCCGGTTTCCACGCTGCCGCCGAGCCACGCACCGATGGCGGCGGGCAACGCGTAGCCGAGGGTGCCGTAGCCGGTGGATGAGTTGAACCAGCGCCGCGGACGCTGCGGATTGAACGTCAGGTTGCCGGTGTACACCGGTTGTGTGGAGTCGCCGACGAACACTGCGTCGGGCAATTCGTGCAGTACGGTTTGGAGAAAGCGCGTCTGCGTCAGCGTCGGCGCATCCCAGCTCGCGGCCAGCTCCTCGCGCAGACGCGCAGCGCGCACCTGGCCCCAGTCGTTGCGGCGTTCGGCCAGCGCCTTGTGTGACAAGGCGCTGAGCAATGCCTGGGCGGCGTTGCGCGAATCGGCAACCAGCGCGACGTAGGGCGGATAGTTGCGCACGGTCTGATCGGCGTCGATGTCGATACGCAGCAGCTTGCCGGCAATCTCGAAGCCGCCGGCAAAGGTCACGTCATAATCGGTCTCGGCCAGTTCGGTGCCGATCGCCAACACGACATCGGCCTCGGCGACCAGCGCGCGAGTGGCCACCAGGCTTTGCGTCGAGCCGATCAGCAGGGGATGAGCGGACGGCAACAGGCCTTTAGCGTTGATAGTCAGCGCGACCGGCGCGTCGAGCAACTGCGCCAGCTCGGTGAGTTCGGCAGCGGCATCGATCGCACCGCCACCGGCGAGAATCAACGGTCGTTGTGCGCCGGCCAGCAGCTCGGTCATGCGGCTCACGGCGGCGGGTGCGGCACCCGCGCGGTCGATGCTGACCGGGACGCTGGCGAGCAGCTCATCGGCTTCTTCCACCAGCACGTCCAGCGGGATTTCGATGTGCACCGGACGCGGACGCCCGGCCTGGAACAGGGCAAACGCGCGGGCGAGGACGCCGGGCAATTCGCACGCCGACATCAGTGTGTGGGAGAACGCTGCGACACCGCCGACCAGTGCGCTCTGGTTCGGCAGTTCGTGCAGCTTGCCGCGCCCGCCGCCCAACTGACTGCGCGACTGCACACTGGAGATCACCAGCATCGGGATCGAATCGGCGTAGGCCTGGCCCATGGCGGTGGTGATGTTGGTCATGCCCGGCCCGGTGATGATGAAGCACACACCGGGTTTGCCGCTGGTGCGCGCGTAACCGTCGGCCATGAAGCCGGCGCCTTGCTCATGCCGAGGCGTGACGTGGTTGATCGTCGAACGGGCCAGCCCGCGATACAGCTCAACGGTGTGCACCCCAGGAATGCCGAACACCTGCTCGACGCCATAATTTTCCAACAGCTTGACCAGTACTTCGCCGCACGTTGCCATTAACTTGCCCTTTCATTCACTGAAACACCCCCTGCGGGAGCGAGCCTGCTCGCGAATAGGCGGTCCAGCCAATATCCATGTCGAGCTTGAAGCAGCCTTCGCGAGCAGGCTCGCTCCCATAGGGTCCGTGGGAGTGCCCATTGGAACGGCGCGCAGCTAGCGGCAACAATCGATTAAAAGTCATACTAGCCATGTCCTCACGTCATACCTTGGATCCCCATGAAACGATTGCCGCCCCTCCCCGCCCTGCATACGTTTCTGATCACCGCGCAGTGCTGCAACTTCACCCGGGCCGCCGAGCAACTGCACATCACTCAGGGCGCGGTGAGCCGGCAGATCGCCGGGCTGGAGGATCATCTCGGTTATCCATTGTTCATTCGTCAGGCTCGCGGCCTGGCGTTGACCGCCGAAGGTCGCGAGTGGTTGCCACGGGTGGAGAAGGTCTTCGGCCTGATCGGCGAAGCCACCGAGCAGATCGGTGTGCAGCGCGAAACTCTGCAACTGAAGGCGCCCAGCTGTGTGATGCGCTGGCTGTTGCCGCGCCTGTTGCAATGGCAAAAGGAGCGTCCGGACGTGCCGGTCAAGCTGACGGCATCACTGCAACACAGCGTGGATTTTCAGCGTGAGCCATTCGACGCCGCGGTGATCTATGGCCCGCCGCCGGACAATTCGCCGGGCGCGTTACACCTGTTCGACGAGCAACTGACACCGGTCTGCTCGCCGCAATTGCTCGAAGGTTCGCCCGCGCTGAATGCTCCGCAGGATCTGCAGGAACATTTGTTGCTGCACCCGACCCATGACCTTCAGGACTGGTCGGTGTGGCTTGAGGCGGCGGGGTTGCGACTGGGTAATCTGGGCAGCGGCCAGCACTTCGAAACGCTGGATCAGGCGATGTCGATGGCGTCTCACGGCACGGGCGTGGCGATCGGCGACTGGTCGTTGATAGGCGATGATTTGCACGCCGGACGGCTGGTGATGCCGTTTGATTTGAAGGTGAAGACGGGGCTGGCGTATTACGTGGTGGTGCCTGCCGGCGCCGAGCCTTCGCCGCCGTTGGAAGAGTTGATGCTCTGGCTGGTCGAGCAGGCTCATTTGCGCTGAGCACACAAATCCTTGTAGGAGTGAGCCTGCTCGCGATAGCGCCGGGTCAGCCACCGCTGGTGTGAAAGATCCATCGCTATCGCGAGCAGGCTCACTCCTACAAATGAAGCGTGCCTGGTCTTAGTAACCGACGGTATAACGCTGCCGCGAATGCTTCGGTGTTTCCACCTCGTCAATCAACGCAATCGCGTAATCGGCAAAGGTAATCCAGCTGCGCCCCTCGCCACTCACCAGCAGGTGGTCCTGGCCGACACGGAAGGTGCCGCTGCGCGCACCTTCGACAAACTCTGCCGACGGCGACAGGAACGTCCAGTCCAGTTCATTTTCCTGACGCAACGCCTCAAGAAACGCGCCCCCCGCGCTGGCTTCCGCTTTGTACTCGGCGGGGAAACCCGCACTGTCGATCACCCGCGTGTCGTCCGGCAACAATAGCGAACCGGCACCACCGACCACCAGCAAACGCTTCACCCCCGCCTGTTTCACTGGCCCGACAATCGCCGACGCCGGCACAGTGGCGAAATGCGCAGCGGTGATCACCACATCGTGACCGGCCACCGCGTCTTGCAGCGCCGCGGCATTCAGTACATCGACATTTTTGCTGACCACACCGGCGCGGGCGCCGATCTTCGAGGTGTCGCGGGCGATGGCCGTAACGCTATGGCCGCGGCGCAGGGCTTCTTCCAGCAATTGGCTGCCGGCACGTCCGGTGGCACCAATGATTGCGATCTTGCTCATGACATTCTCCAGTTGGCTTGAGAGTGCTGCGTTTTCAACAATGGGCTTACCAGCGCATTTCGCCCTTGGCGACTTTCGCGCTCAATTCCAGCGAGCTTTCTTCGCCGAGTTGCGGATAGCGTTTTTTCATCGCCGCGATCAGCGCGGCTGCGTCTTTGGCCGTGGCAGTTTCGGCATCGAAGGCCGTGATGTAATCGGCGGTGAATTTCACGCTGGCCAGCGAGCGGCTGCTGTCGCCCAAGTAGTGGCCCGGCACGACGGTTTTCGGTTTCAGGGTTTCGATCGTTTGCAGGGTGTGCAGCCAGTCGGCGTGGGATTGCGCGGTCTGCGTGTCGGCCATCCACACATGAATGTTCTCGGCGACGACCACGCCACCGACCACGGCCTGGAGCGACGGAATCCACACGAAGCTGCGGTCCGGCTGCTTGCCGTCAAGGCCGATCACCTGCAATTTCTGTCCTTCGAGCATCAGGCTGTCGCCCTTGAGCACGTCCGGCACGATGGTTCTTGCCGGCACGTCAGCGCCCATTTTCGGGCCCCAGAAGGCGAGTTTGCCGGCGACGGTCTGCTGGATGTGATCCACGGTCGGCTGCGATGCGAGGACCTTGGCGTCCGGGAAGGCGCGGGTCAGGGTGTCGAGGCCAAAGTAGTAGTCCGGGTCGCCATGGCTGATGTAAATGGTGGTCAGGTGCTTGCCGCTGGCGCGAATCTTTTCCACGACCTGTTCCGCCTGGGCCTTGCCGAATTGCGCATCGACCAGAATGGCCTCTTTCTCGCCACTGACCAGCACCGAGGTCACCGGAAAAATCGCCGCAGCGCCCGGGTTGTAGACGTCCAGGCTCAGGTTGGCTGCTGCGGCATGCGCCGCGAACCCCAGCGAGGCGGTGGCGAGCAGAACGCGTTTGAAAAAGGTCAAGCCGATCATGGGGTGCTCCGAGGTCCAAATGCCGTGTCTGGCGATGGGACAGAGCTTAGTTGCCTGACTCAGTACAAAAAATGCGATGCTTGAACATAGTTTGTTTCTGAAAGCGGGCAAATCATGGATCGTCTCCAAGCAATGCGGGTGTTTGTCACTGTCGTCGATCTGGGCAGCCAATCGGCGGCGGCCGATCATCTGGAACTGTCGCGGCCGGTGGTTTCGCGTTATCTGGCGGAGCTGGAAGACTGGGTCGGCGCACGCCTGATGCACCGCACCACGCGCAAATTGAGCCTGACCGCTGCCGGCAGCGAGATCCTTCCGCGCTGCCGGCAGATGCTCGATCTGTCCAGCGACATGCAGGCCGCCGTCAGCGAACCCGAGGACACCCCGCGCGGGCTGCTGCGGATCAGTGTCAGCACCTCGTTCGGCCAGGCGCAACTGGCCGATGCGATGGCGGCCTACGTTAAACGCTATCCGGGCGTCAGCATCGATCTGCAAATGCTCGACCGCACGGTGAACCTGGTGGATGAGCGCATCGACCTGGCGATCCGCACCAGCAATGATCTCGACCCCAATCTGATCGCCCGACGCCTGACCGCCTGTCGCTCGGTGATCTGCGCGGCGCCGGCATATCTTCAAGAACATCCGACGCCATCACGGGTCGAGGAACTCAGCCGCCATAACTGCCTGACGCATTCCTACTTCGGTAAAAGCCTGTGGCATTTCGAAGAGGATGGCGAACCCGTTTCGGTGCCGGTACAGGGCAACATCAGCGCCAACGAAGCCAGCACCTTGCTGCGCGCTACCCTCGCTGGCGCCGGCGTGGCGATGCTGCCGACCTATCTGGCCGGCGTGCCTATTCACAACGGTGAACTGCTGCGCTTGCTGCCCCATGCCGAGCCGCGGCAGCTGAGCATCTATGCGGTCTATGCCTCGCGCAAACACATGCCGGCGGCGCTGCGCAGCATGCTCGATTTCCTGGTTCAGCGTTTTCCCGAAAATCCCGCCTGGGATGAAGCTGCAAGCGTCAAGCTACAAGCTGCAAGTTGACTGCATCACGACAACTTGTAGCTTGCAGCTCAAAGCTTGCAGCTGCGCCTGCCTGACCTATGCTGAAAGTAATACCGCAAGGTAGACGTTCAGAGGTCGAACACCATGAACATCAAAACAAGAAGATACGTCGCGATTTTCATCACCTGCGCTGCCACGCTGGCGCTGTACGGCACCGCTGCCTGGCGGGTCGAGCAGTTGCGACAACTGCCCCGCGAATACGCCAGTTGCAACTATGAGCGGTGTATTCCGCACAATGCGACGCTCAACGCACTGCGCTGATTTTCAACTGTAGGAGTGAGCCTGCTCGCGATAGCGGTGTGGCTGCCAGAGTTGATTTGACTGACACTCCGCTATCGCGAGCAGGCTCACTCCTACAGAGGGTCCGCCGCGACGCACAAATTATTGCTCGGCCTTCAACCGGTCGCGAAACGCCTTTGGCGAAATCCCCACCCGCCGCCGGAACAGGCGCGTGAAGTTGGTCGGATCGGAAAATCCCAACAGCTCCGACATCTCGTAAATCGTCATGCTGGTGTAGGTCAGCAGGCGCTTGGCTTCCAGGAGCTGGCGCTCGTGCATGATCTGCAACGCCGGCTGCCCGGCCAGTTCCCGGCAGGTGCCGTTAAGGTGCGATACGGAAATGCCCAGACGATGGGCGAGGTCTTCGACCTTCACATGCTGGCGATACGTCTCTTCTACCAACTGGATAAAGCCATTGAGGTATTCGCGCTGGCGTTGCGGCCGCTGGCTGGCCTTGTGCCGAACGATTGCCTGACGGCTGACCCAGACCATGATCACACTGACCAGCGCATGCATGAGCATTTCCCGCGCCGGTTGATGGCCGTTGTACTCGGCCTGCAGCGCTGTAAACAGGCTGTTGAGGTAATCGCCGTCAGCGCCGGCCGGGTAGTGTTCGGCGCGGGCCAGCGCCTGCACCGAATCGCCCAGTTGCGCCTGCAAGTGGTTGATCAGCGGTGTGGCGAGGGTGACGATGAACCCTTCGACATCTTCGGAAAAGCGAAAGCCGTGCACCGACAACGGTGGCAGCACTTGAATCGCCGGGGTTTGAAGCTGCGTGCACTGCCCTTCGATTTCGAGCTGCGCCTGCCCCTTGAACACGAACAGCAACTGGCACAGGTCCGCGTGGCGGTGGGGTTTGATTTCCCATTGATGTTCGCGGCTGCGCGAGGAAATGGTTTCACAGTGCAGCAAGTCAGGGGTCGGCCAGTCGAGGCTTTCACCGTAGAGCTTGAACACGGGAATCGAAGGCAGGTCAGGCTTGTTCATCACTTCAATCCAGGCCTCGGGGTTATGGGCGATAATCGCACCGATTGGCAGAAAGTACAGGTATCGGCTCAGTTTTCACCTTCAATTGACAGACCCGCAAGGGAAAAATGCAAGCACTCGATCCATAAATATCATTCACCGGTGTTTGCCGCGTGAAGCTTGCGAGTCATAAAAACAATGAAAACGCTGAAAACCCAAGTCGCCATTATCGGTGCCGGTCCGTCCGGTTTACTCCTCGGTCAGTTGCTGCACAACGCCGGGATCGACACGCTCATCCTCGAGCGGCAGACACCTGACTATGTCCTCGGCCGCATCCGCGCCGGCGTACTTGAACAAGGCATGGTAGAGCTGTTGCGGCAGGCCGGCGTGGGTCAGCGCATGGACGCTGAAGGTTTGGTTCACGGCGGATTTGACCTGGCCCTGGACGGGCGACAAGTGCACATCGACCTGCACTCGTTGACCGGCGGCAAGCGCGTGATGATCTACGGTCAGACCGAAGTCACCCGCGACCTGATGGCCGCTCGTCGGGAGGCCGGGGCGACGACGATTTACCAGGCCGGCAACGTGGTTCCCCACGGCATGAGAAGCGACGAGCCGTTCGTCACCTTCGAAAAGGATGGCGAAACCTGGCGCGTCGATTGCGATTACATCGCCGGTTGCGACGGTTTTCACGGCGTCGCCCGGCAGTCGATTCCTGCCGATTGCCTGAAGGTGTTCGAGCGGGTTTATCCGTTCGGCTGGCTGGGCATTCTGGCCGACACGCCGCCGGTCCACGACGAACTGGTCTATGCCCGCCACGAGCGCGGATTCGCCTTGTGCAGCATGCGTTCGGCCACGCGCACCCGCTATTACCTGCAAGTACCAGCCGACGAACAGGTCGAAAACTGGAGCGATCAGCGCTTCTGGGATGAGCTGAAAAAGCGCTTGCCCGTGGCGCTTGCAGAAAAACTGGTGACCGGCCCGTCGATTGAAAAAAGCATCGCACCGCTGCGCAGCTTCGTCGTCGAGCCGATGCAGTACGGGCGCCTGTTTCTCGTCGGCGATGCGGCGCACATCGTTCCGCCCACCGGCGCCAAGGGCTTGAATCTGGCGGCCAGCGACGTCAGCACGCTGTTCAATATCCTGCTGAAGGTGTACCGCGACGGCCGCAGCGATCTGTTGCACAAATATTCGGAAATCTGCCTGCGCCGGGTCTGGAAAGCCGAGCGGTTTTCCTGGTGGATGACCTCGATGTTGCATCGGTTCGAGGAGCACGATGCGTTCAGCCAGCGCATCAGTGCTTCGGAGCTGGACTACTTTGTCAGCTCCGAAGCCGGGCGAAAAACCATTGCAGAAAATTACGTCGGGCTTCCATACGAGGCTATCGAATAGCCTGCTATCGACTTATAGTGGCAAGCACTCACCCGCTCGCCCTGCCCGCGCGGGTCAATCACTGCCCGCAGGTTTTCCGTGACCACTCTCAATCAGCCTGAAACGCCTAAACCGGCCATTCGCAGCGTGCTGGTCGCGCTGATGATGGCAATCTTTCTCGGCGCGCTGGACCAGACCATCGTCGCCGTGTCGATGCCGGCCATTTCCGCGCAATTCAAGGACGTCAGCCTGCTGGCCTGGGTGATTTCCGGGTACATGGTGGCGATGACGGTGGCGGTGCCGATCTACGGCAAGCTCGGCGACTTGTACGGGCGGCGCAAACTGATGCTGTTCGGCATGGGGCTGTTCACCCTCGCCTCGCTGCTCTGTGGCGTGGCGCAAAGCATGGAGCAATTGGTGCTGGCGCGGATTGTTCAGGGCATCGGCGCCGGCGGGATGATTTCGGTGAGTCAGGCGATCATCGGCGACATCGTGCCGCCGCGTGAACGCGGACGCTATCAGGGCTACTTCAGCAGCATGTACGCGGTGGCCAGCGTGGCCGGCCCGGTGATGGGCGGTTACATGACCGAATACCTGTCGTGGCGCTGGGTGTTTCTGATCAACCTGCCGCTGGGCCTCGGCGCCTGGTGGGTGGCGCGGCGTAACCTGCGCGGCTTGCCGATTCCGCAGCGCAAACCGGTGATCGATTACCTCGGCACGGTGCTGATGATCATCGGCCTGACGGCGCTGCTGCTCGGTATCACCGAGGTCGGTCAGGGACATTCGTGGCGCAGCCGTGAAGTGCTCGGATTGCTGGCCTGTGCGGTGCTGGTCCTGGCGATATTTGTCTGGCACGAACGGCGGGCGCGGGAACCTTTGTTGCCGATGCACCTGTTCGCCAACCGCAACGCCCTGCTGTGCTGGTGCACGATTTTCTTCACCAGTTTCCAGGCGATTTCATTGATCGTGTTGATGCCTCTGCGCTTTCAAAGCGTCACCGGTGCTGGCGCGGACAGCGCGGCACTACACTTGCTGCCATTAGCGATGGGACTGCCGATCGGCGCCTATTTTGCCGGTCGCCGCACCTCGATCACCGGGCGCTACAAACCACAGATCCTCAGCGGCGCGATCCTGATGCCGATCTCGATTCTTGGCATGGCCTTCAGTGCGCCAGAGGCGACGCTGCTCAGCGGCTTGTTCATGTTGCTCAGCGGCATTGCCGGCGGCATGCAGTTTCCGACCTCGCTGGTCGGCACGCAGAATTCGGTGGAGCAACGCGACATTGGCGTGGCGACCAGCACCACCAACCTGTTCCGCTCACTGGGCGGCGCGATGGGCGTGGCGCTGATGTCGGCGCTGTTACTGGCGCTGCTGCAGGACTCAGGTTTTGCACAGCTGGCAGGCAGTTCGCTGATGAGCGAAGGGCATTCGGGCAACGTCCTGCTGGACGGCCTCAACGCTGCGCCCGGCGACGCGCAGAACGCCTTGCGCGCGGCACTGCTGGTGACGTTCCGGCATTTGCTGTGCGTCAGCGCGGCGGTGTCGCTGCTCGGTCTGGCGGCGGCCATTGCCATGCCGAACAATCTGCTGCGCGGGCGCGAGCACGGCGCGAAATGAGCCTCCTGTACCGATCGTTCCCACGCTCTGCGTGGGAATGCCTCAACGGACGCTCTGCGTTCGGCTTGGAAGGGACGCAGAGCGTCCCGGGCTGCATTCCCACGCAGAGCGTGGGAACGATCAGACAGGGTAAGGTGTTTCGCTCAAGGGCTGTAGTAACCCACCGCGACGAGGAAATGCCCGACCTTCTTCAGGTACGCATGCTTGTCCTCGACCTTGCCGGTCACCGGGTTTTTCCAACGGTATTCGTATTCGCCTTCATCCTGCTTGCCGATCAACGCCAGAATCGGCTCGCCCACCGGTTTGCCTTGCGGATCCTTGACCTTGCCGAAGTCGGTGTTGATCAAGCGCAGGTTGGTGCCGTGAGCAACGTAACGCCGAGTGTTGAGGTCGACGACGAACACATACAGATCATCTTGCAAGTAACCGCCCTTGAGCGAGTTGATCGCGATCAGCGTGCCCTTCTCGTCCTTGGTGAGATCCGTCGCGGCTTTATCCAGCAACGCCCTGGCCTGTTCGGCGGAAGCCCGTGGCAGGTAATAGCCCACCGCCAGAATCCGCTGGCCGACACGCTGATAAAACACATGCTTGCGCTCGACCTTGCCGTCGGCCCAGTTTTGCCAACGGTACTCGGCCTGCTGAATGCCGTTGCCTTCCGGCACTTTCAGCGCCTCCTTGAAAGCTTTTTGCAGATCCGGCCCGAGCACTTCGCTGACATCGCGGCCAATCAACGCCGACGACGGTCCGCCGCTGGCGAGCATGACGCCTTTGGTGTCGAGCACGAACACGTAGCGATCCTTGTCGACGAACTCACCCTGACGGCTGAACGCGGCAAAGGCCTTGTCGCCGTTTTCGTGATAGTAAGCCAGGGCTTTCTCCAGCAAGGCGATGGCGGCCTGGCTGTCGTTCTTGTCGGTGGTCGCGGCGCTGGCCTGGCCAAAACCGGCGAGCAGCATCAGGCCGAGCCAGGCCACTTTATGCAAAAACCCCATAGCGCATCCCTCGTTCTTGTTGGTGTTTCAAGAGCGTAGTCGGCTTGGGGTTGGACGGCAGTTGAAGATGAATCCAGAAGTTGCCGCCTCCCCCTTTGTGGCGAGGGAGCTTGCTCCCGCTCGGCTGCGGAGCAGTCGTCAACCCTGAACACGTGTATTGGCTGAAGAGACATAAGGAGCGCTTCGCGCTCCAGCGGGAGCAAGCTCCCTCGCCACAGGAAATCCAGCTCGCCGAAACGGCTTTACAAACCTTACGGGCGGGCGTTGATCTGCTGCTGCAAATTCTGAATCTGCGCCTGCAATGTATTGAGGTTGCGGGTCATCTGCGCACGGAACGCATCGAACTCAGCCGTATTGCCGCCTCCCGGCGGAGTCGCCGGGCGGTTGTCTTGCTGGCTTTTGAGCACGACGATGTCCTGCTCCAGACGATCAATCGCTGCACTTGGATTGCCCTGCTTCTTCAGCGCGGCGATATCGGCGCCAAGGCTCTTGAATTGCACGTCGAAGGCTTTCAACTGCGCATCGACCTTGCTGGTATCGGCCGGGGTGCTTTTGATCGCCGCCAGTTCGGCGCTGAGCGCTTTGACCTGTGCCTGCAATTGAGCATTGGCGTTCTGCTGTTCGGTGGTCTGCGCGGTCATCTGCGCCAGGCGCTTGTCCAGATCGCTGGCCTGCCCGGCCACGCCCTGCTGCTGTTTGCTCTGATCAAGCAGCTTGCCCTCGAGTTGCCTGATCTGCAATTTCAACGCTTCGCTGTCGCTGGTGACGTTGGTCTGGCTGGCCACCACCTTGCCGGAAATATCCTGCAGACGTCCGGCCGCTTCTTCGCTGATGCGCGCAAAGCTCTCCTGGGTCGCGACCAGTTGCTGCTCCATCAGGGAAATCTGCTGGAAGCTCCACCACGCCAGGCCGACGAAAGCGAAGAACAGCGCCCCAACCAGTGCCCACAGCGGCCCGGTACTGGCGGCCTTGACCTTGACCACAGGCGCGCTGCGCGAGCGCACGGCGGTACGTGCGTCGGGCGCAATGTCATCGTCGTCGAAGGGGTCGGCGCGCAGGCTCGGCACGTTATCGAAATCGTCGTCGTGGGCATCGTTACGCATGGACATTGAGGCAACCTTTGTGAAACGCGGTGATGGCTAAATGCCGCGAAGTATAACCGCCGCAGCCGCAGGCATTGACCCCCAACCGGCGGCGCGGTTCATTGCCGGCCAGCCGATTCGTTTCAACCGGTTTCAGCGAACGTCCTGGGCTTTCCACCAGCCGCAGAACTCGTCGAGGGCCGTCCACAGGCTGACTTTCGGATCGTAGTCCAGATAATGCCGGGCGCGGCTGATGTCGAGGGTGAAATTTTTGTGCATGACCTGCATGCCCAGCCGCGACAGCGTCGGCTCCGGACGCCCCGGCCACAGTTTGCACGCGCCTTCGTTGAGCGCCGCGACGCTGTAGGCCAGCGCGTAGGACCGAT
Source organism: Pseudomonas sp. SWRI99 (assembly GCF_014270125.1). Lineage (NCBI taxonomy): Bacteria > Pseudomonadati > Pseudomonadota > Gammaproteobacteria > Pseudomonadales > Pseudomonadaceae > Pseudomonas > Pseudomonas sp. SWRI99. The sequence continues at coordinate 13,753 of NZ_JABWQR010000005.1, forward strand.
ACCGGCTGACCTGTGGCACCTCCATCCTGCGCATCACGTAATTGACCACATCCCACAGCGGCACCGGCGCGCCGTTGCTGATGTTGTAGGCCTTGCCCAACGCCGAGCCTGCGGCCAAGAGACTGCTGAGCATGGCTTCGTTGAGGTTCTGTACGCTGGTGAAATCGACTTTGTTCAAGCCATTGCCGATGATCGCCAGTCGGCCCTTGCGCTGCATGTTCAGCAGGCGCGGAAAGATGCTCATGTCGCCGGCACCGGTGACGAAGCGCGGGCGCAAGGCAATGGTTTCGAGGCCGAATTCCTGCGCACCGAACACCTTTTGTTCCGCCAGGTATTTGGTCGCCGCATAAGGATGCCTGAAGCGCTTGGGCACTTGTTCTTCGGTCAGATTGAAGTGGTCGCGGCCATCGAAATAGATCGACGGTGACGACAGGTGCACCAGGCGCCGCACCCGTCGCTTCAGGCACGCCTCGACAATGTTTTCGGTGACTTGCACGTTGCCCTGATGAAAATCTTCGTAACGGCCCCACAGCCCAACGGCGCCGGCACAATGCACCACGGCGTCGACGTCGCTGCACAGGTCGCGCGCCAGCCCCGCATCGGTCAAGTCACCGGGGACGAACTCGGCGCCACGGCGCACCAGATGCTCGACACTCTCGGCCCGGCGACCGTTGACCCGCACCTCCAGGCCCTGCTCCAAAGCGAAACGCGCAAAGCGTCCGCCAATGAAGCCGCTTGCGCCGGTAACCAAAATTTTCATCAAAAACTCCAGGAAAGCAGCTGCAAGCTACGAGCTTTCAGCTGCAAGTTGAAACGGTGCTTGTTCTTACCGCTTGCAGCTTGACGCTTGCCGCTGCATTCAAGCCACTAGCCATTGCCTGGATGAGCGCACCAATTGCTCGGTCAGTTGGTTGAGCAACTGCCCGCCGTTGCGCCAATGATGCCAGTACAACGGCACATCGATCGGTTTATCTGGCAACAATTCGCGCAGCACGCCGCGTTGCAGTTGCTCGCGTACTTGCAGCTCCGGCACCAGGCCCCAGCCGAGCCCGGCTTCCGTCAGGCGGATGAAACCCTCCGAGGACGGGCACAAATGATGCTCGAAAGCGCCATCCACGCCGAGGGCAGCGAGGTAACGATGCTGTAGAAAATCGTCCGGGCCGAACACCAGTGCCGGGGTGCGTGGCAGCTGTTCAGCGCGCACGCCCTCAGGAAAATGCCGTTCGATGAACGCAGGGCTGGCCAGCGCGCGATAACGCATCGCCCCGAGCAACACGCTGCGGGCGCCGGCCACCGGCCGTTCACTGGCACACAGGCAGGCGGCCACTTCGCCAGCACGCATGCGTTTGAGGCCGACGGTCTGGTCCTCGACGATCAGGTCGAGCAGCAAATGCTGTTGCGCGCAAAAGTCGCCCACCGCTTGCGCCCACCACGTTGCCAGGCTGTCGGCGTTCAAGGCGATGCGCAAACGCTCCGGCAGCCCCTCCTCGTCCAGTGCCGGCACCAAAGTCTGCAAGTCACGCTCAAGCAAACGCACCTGTTGCACGTGGTTGAGCAGGCGCCGGCCGATCTCGGTTGGCGCCGGAGGCGTGCCGCGAATCAACACCGGCTGACCGACACGTGCCTCCAGCAGTTTGATCCGCTGTGAGATCGCCGATTGCGACAGGCCAAGAACCTGCGCGGCCCGTTCGAAACCGGCTTGCTCGACCACCGCGGCCAGGGCGGAAAGCAATTTGTAGTCGAACATCAGTTTTCCTAATGGGCGATCATCAATATTGGTTTTTCTTATACAGCGATCACCCAGAGAATAGCCAGCAAGCACTCTCTCAAGGATTCCTTTCATGGCCGGCGAAACCTCACTCTCAACGCTGCTGCGCAGCATGAGCCCGCAACTCAACAGCGGTGAATACGTGTTCTGCACCTTGCCCGACGCTCAGTTGCCAACCGGCCTGGAGCTCATCGGCAGCTTCCGTGAACAGGAAGGCCTGACGGTCATTCTCAAGCGCTCCGACGCCGAACAGGCCGGTTTGAGCTTCGACTACGTCGCCGCGTGGATCACCCTGAACGTGCATTCGGCGCTGCAAGCGGTGGGCCTGACCGCCGCCTTCGCCACGGCATTGGGCGAGGCTGGCATCAGCTGCAACGTGATCGCCGGTTACTACCACGACCATTTGTTTGTCGGCCAGGCCGACGCCGAACGCGCCATGCACGTGCTGCGCGACCTCGCAGCGAACGCGGAGTGAACCTTATGTGGCAAAGCTATGTGAACGGTCTGTTGGTGGCGTTCGGGCTGATCATGGCGATCGGCACGCAGAACGCTTTTGTGCTTGCCCAGAGCCTGCGCCGCGAGCACCACCTGCCGGTGGCGGCGCTGTGCGTTGTGTGTGATGCGCTGCTGGTCGCCGCCGGGGTGTTCGGTTTGGCGACGATCCTGGCGCAGAATCCGACATTGCTGGCGATTGCCCGCTGGGGCGGCGCGGCGTTTCTGATCTGGTATGGCAGCCAGGCACTGCGTCGGGCCTGCGCGAAACAGAGCCTTGAGCAAGGTGAAAACCAGACCGTGCGCTCGCTGCGCGCAGTAATGCTCAGCGCTTTGGCGGTGACATTGCTCAACCCCCACGTTTATCTCGATACGGTATTGCTGATCGGCTCGCTTGGCGCGCAGCAATCGGTACCCGGCGCTTATGTGGTCGGCGCGGCGAGTGCATCGCTGCTGTGGTTTTTCACCCTGGCACTGGGCGCGGCATGGCTGGCGCCGTGGCTGGCCCGCCCGAGTACTTGGCGCATCCTCGATCTGCTCGTGGCACTGATGATGTTCACGGTTGCGGGACAGTTGATAGTGGCCTCGTGATTTATTCCAAAGCGCTCTGGAACCTCTATCCCACACAGTTGTTGCGTGGTTAAGCCGCAACCCCGGTGCTATGATCCGAACCCTGCGCCGCAAAGAGTAAAAACTCGCCGGTGCATTTCTGGCCGCCCGTGATCGGCCTTGCGCTCACCGCAACAGACCTGATTAGGAGAATCATCATGGCTTTCGAATTGCCGCCGCTGCCTTACGCACACGATGCCCTGCAGCCGCACATTTCCAAGGAAACCCTGGAATTTCACCACGACAAGCACCACAACACCTACGTCGTGAACCTGAACAACCTGGTGCCAGGCACTGAGTTCGAAGGCAAGACCCTGGAAGAAATCGTCAAGACTTCCTCGGGCGGCATCTTCAACAACGCCGCTCAGGTCTGGAACCACACCTTCTACTGGAACTGCCTGGCGCCAAACGCCGGCGGTCAGCCAACCGGCGCACTGGCAGATGCCATCAACGCAGCCTTCGGTTCGTTCGACAAGTTCAAGGAAGAGTTCAGCAAAACCTCGATCGGCACCTTCGGTTCCGGCTGGGGCTGGCTGGTGAAAAAGGCTGACGGTTCCCTGGCCCTGGCCAGCACCATCGGCGCCGGCAACCCGCTGACCAGCGGCGACACCCCGCTGCTGACCTGCGACGTCTGGGAACACGCTTACTACATCGACTACCGCAACCTGCGTCCAAAGTACGTTGAAGCGTTCTGGAACCTGGTCAACTGGAAGTTCGTCGCTGAGCAGTTCGAAGGCAAAACCTTCACCGCTTAAGCTGCGCGCCAGACAAAAACCCGGCTTTGCCGGGTTTTTTTTATGCCCGCGCCGGGTGATTATCCTACGCCAAAAGCAGCTTCGCGCCGTTTGCCAAGGCGTCACAGCGCACTACCATCAGTCAAAAATATCCTTCGCTGCGCTCAAGTTGAGGGCGACCATTACCGACACAGTGAATTCAGAGCTAATACTCCAAAGGCAGTATGGCGGCCAAGACCTCAGTCAAATCCTGCTCGGCCCGATTGTCCCTTTGACTGCTACCACGGGATTGCCAATACTCATGGCAACCTGACGCTACCCGCACGGAACAAGGAATACCCCTTTGAAGCTGGAACTCAAGAACAGCTTGTCGGTGAAGTTGCTCCGGGTCGTGCTCCTGTCGGCATTGATCGTCGGCGTAGTCTTGAGCTGCGCGCAGATTGTGTTCGATGCCTATAAAACCCGCCAGGCGGTGGCCGGCGACGCCGAACGCATCCTCGACATGTTCCGCGATCCCTCGACCCAGGCCGTTTACAGCCTGGACCGGGAAATGGGCATGCAAGTGATCGAAGGCCTGTTTCAGGATGATGCAGTGCGTCAGGCGTCCATCGGCCATCCCAACGAAGCCATGCTCGCGCAGAAATCCCGCGACCTGCAGCATTCCAACAGCCGCTGGCTGACCGACCTTATTCTTGGCCAGGAACGCACCTTCACCACCCAATTGGTGGGGCGCGGGCCGTACAGCGAGTATTACGGCGACCTGAGCATCACCCTCGACACGGCCACCTATGGCGAAGGATTCATCGTCAGCTCGGTGATCATTTTCATTTCCGGGGTACTGCGCGCGCTGGCCTTGGGGCTGGTGTTGTATCTGGTCTATCACTGGCTGCTGACCAAACCGCTGTCGCGCATCATCGAGCACCTCACCGAGATCAATCCGGATCGTCCCAGCGAACACAAGATTCCACAGATCAAGGGCCACGAAAAAAACGAGCTGGGACTGTGGATCAACACCGCCAACCAGTTGCTCGAGTCCATCGAACGCAACACCCATCTGCGTCACGAGGCGGAAAACAGCCTGCTGCGCATGGCCCAGTACGACTTCCTCACCGGCCTGCCGAACCGCCAGCAGCTGCAACAACAACTGGACAAGATTCTGGTCGACGCCGGCAAGCTGCAACGACGCGTCGCCGTGCTGTGCGTAGGGCTGGATGATTTCAAAGGCATCAACGAGCAGTTCAGCTACCAGACCGGCGACCAATTGCTGCTGGCCCTGGCCGATCGCCTGCGCGCCCACAGCGGACGCCTGGGCGCCCTCGCCCGCCTCGGTGGCGACCAGTTCGCGCTGGTGCAGGCCGACATTGAGCAGCCGTACGAAGCCGCCGAACTGGCACAAAGTATTCTCGATGACCTGGAGGCACCGTTTGCCCTCGACCATCAGGAGATCCGCCTGCGCGCGACCATTGGCATCACCCTGTTTCCGGAGGACGGCGACAGTACCGAGAAGCTGTTGCAAAAAGCCGAGCAGACCATGACGCTGGCCAAGACCCGGTCGCGCAATCGCTATCAGTTCTACATCGCCAGCGTCGACAGCGAGATGCGTCGCCGCCGTGAACTGGAAAAAGACTTGCGCGATGCGTTGATCCGCGACCAGTTCTATCTCGTCTATCAGCCGCAGATCAGCTACCGCGATCACCGCGTGGTCGGCGTCGAGGCGCTGATCCGCTGGCAGCACCCGGAACATGGCCTGGTACCGCCGGACCTGTTCATTCCGTTGGCCGAACAGAACGGCACCATCATTGCCATCGGCGAATGGGTGCTCGACCAGGCTTGCAAGCAATTGCGCGACTGGCACGACCAGGGCTTTGTCGACCTGCGCATGGCGGTCAACCTGTCGACCGTGCAACTGCATCACGCCGAGTTACCGCGAGTGGTCAACAACCTGTTGCAGATGTACCGCCTGCCGCCGCGCAGCCTCGAACTGGAAGTCACCGAAACCGGCCTGATGGAAGACATCACCACCGCCGCCCAGCACCTGCTGAGCCTGCGCCGCTCCGGTGCGTTGATCGCCATCGATGACTTCGGCACTGGCTATTCATCGTTGAGCTATCTGAAAAGCCTGCCGCTGGACAAGATCAAGATCGACAAGAGCTTCGTCCAGGATCTGCTTGACGACGACGATGACGCGACCATCGTTCGCGCGATCATTCAACTGGGCAAAAGTCTGGGCATGCAGGTGATTGCCGAAGGCGTGGAAACCGCGGAGCAGGAGTCTTACATCATTTCCGAAGGTTGCCATGAAGGTCAGGGTTATCACTACAGCAAACCGTTGCCGGCGCGGGAGCTGACGGCTTATCTCAAACAGGCCCAACGCAGCAACGCGGCGATTCTTTAGAGATCAAAAGACCGCAGCTTTTTTATAAAAGCAAAGATCGTCCAATCGCGGCCCGAGCCTTCGGCAGCTCCTACATTGAAATGCGTTCCCCCTGTAGGAGCTGACGAGTGAAACGAGGCTGCGATCTTTTTGATCTTTAAGCGCAAATAAGAAATATTTCCAGACACTCCCTTTACACATAATGCGAAAGATTTGCATTATGTCGCAGTTTCGCGCGCCCCCGGCGCCAGTCCACTCAACTACCGAAGCAGGATGTTCGCCATGATTCGTATGCCTCTGGCTACCGCCAGTCTGCTGGCCATCGCTATTTCCCTCGCCGGTTGCGGCGAAGGCAAGGACAAAGAAAAAGCCTCAGAGATGACGCCGGCTTCCAGCAGCGCTGCTCCAGCCCCAGCCGCTACGCCTGCTCCTGCTGCCGGTAAAGTCGACGACGCCGCGGCCAAGGCTGTGGTCGCGCACTACGCCGACATGGTTTTCGCCGTCTACAGCGATGCCGAATCCACCGCGAAAACCCTGCAGAGCGCCATCGACGCGTTCCTCGCCAAACCGAACGCCGACACCCTGAAAGCCGCCAAGGCTGCCTGGGTCGCCGCGCGCGTACCGTATCTGCAAAGCGAAGTGTTCCGCTTCGGCAACACCATCATTGACGATTGGGAAGGTCAGGTTAACGCCTGGCCGCTGGACGAAGGCCTGATCGACTACGTCGACAAATCCTACGAGCACGCGCTGGGTAACCCGGGTGCCACCGCCAACATCATCGCCAACACAGAAGTCCAAGTCGGCGAAGACAAGGTCGACGTCAAAGACATCACCGCGGAGAAACTCGCCAGCCTCAACGAGCTGGGCGGCTCCGAAGCCAACGTCGCCACCGGCTACCACGCCATCGAGTTCCTGCTCTGGGGCCAGGACCTCAACGGCACCGGCCCTGGCGCTGGCAACCGTCCAGCCTCGGACTACCTGGAAGGCGCCGGCGCCACTGGCGGTCACAACGAGCGTCGTCGTGCCTATCTCAAAGCCGTGACCCAACTGCTGGTCAGCGATCTGGAAGAAATGGTCGGCAACTGGAAACCGAACGTGGCCGACAACTATCGCGCCACCCTGGAAGCCGAGCCTGGCGAAAGCGGCCTGCGCAAAATGCTTTTCGGCATGGGTAGCCTGTCGCTGGGTGAACTGGCCGGCGAGCGCATGAAGGTTTCCCTGGAAGCCAACTCGCCTGAAGACGAACAGGATTGCTTCAGCGACAACACCCACTACTCGCACTTCTACGACGCCAAGGGTATCCGTAACGTTTATCTGGGCGAGTACACCCGTGTGGACGGCACCAAGCTGACCGGCGCCAGCCTGTCGTCGCTGGTGGCCAAGGCCGACCCGGCCGCCGACAGCGCACTGAAAGCCGATCTGGCCGCGACCGAAGCGAAAATCCAGGTCATGGTCGATCACGCCAACAAGGGTGAGCATTACGACCAGTTGATCGCTCCCGGCAACACCGCGGGCAACCAGATCGTTCGCGACGCCATCGCCGCACTGGTCAAGCAGACCGGCTCGATCGAAGCCGCGGCTGGCAAACTGGGCATCAGCGACCTGAACCCGGACAACGCCGATCACGAGTTCTGATCGAAGCGTGCGCGTCAAAAGAGGCGACCTTCGGGTCGCCTTTTTCATACCTGCCGCACCACTGATCCTTGTGGGATCACCACTAAATGTCTGATGTTCATCGCCCCCTGTAGGAGTGAGCCTGCTCGCGATAGGAGACTGTCAGTTGATGAATTCGTAACTGAGACACCGCTATCGCGAGCAGGCTCACTCCTACAGGGGTTTTACATCGGTCTGCAGATTTGCGTTGTATCAAGCAAACGATAATTCCTCTTATTCAATCCCCCTCGCCCTGTTAGACTTTGCGCCTTTGTTTTCGCCCGTTTGCAGGATGTCTGATGCCGTCGTTGCCGCTTCGCTTGTCCGCACTGTTGCTGGCCCTGGGCCTGAGTGCCTGCGATGACGCCCCGCGCTTTACCGAGGCCGAGCCCGGCGAAGCGCGTTCGGGCGGTGCAGCGACCGTGCGCAAGAGCGATCAGAACGCCTTCTCCCTGCCCTCGGCCAACCTGCCGCCGTCGCGGCGGGTGGATTTCAGTGTCGGCAACAGTTTCTTTCGCAGCCCTTGGGTGATCGCGCCATCGACCACCACTGCGCGCGACGGTCTCGGCCCACTCTTCAACACCAACGCCTGCCAGAACTGCCATATCAAAGACGGTCGCGGTCATCCGCCCGCACCTGATGCAACCAATGCGGTGTCGATGCTGGTGCGCCTGTCGATTCCCGACGCGCCGCCCTATGCCAAGGTCATCGAGCAGCTCGGCGTGGTGCCGGAGCCGGTCTATGGCGGACAGTTCCAGGACATGGCCGTGCCCGGTGTCGCCCCGGAAGGCAAAGTGCGGGTCGACTACACGCCGGTGCCGGTGCGCTTCAAGGATGGCACCGAGGTCGAGCTGCGCAAGCCGACGCTGCAGATCACTCAGCTCGGTTACGGTCCGATGCACCCGGACACACGTTTCTCCGCGCGGGTCGCGCCGCCGATGATCGGCCTGGGCCTGCTCGAAGCCATTACGGAAGAAGCGATCCTTGCCAACGCCGCTGCCCAGGCCAAAGCGAAAAACGGCATCAACGGTCGGCCCAACCGGGTCTGGGATGATCAGTTACAGAAAACCGTCATCGGTCGATTCGGCTGGAAGGCCGGGCAACCGAACCTCAATCAACAGAACGTTCACGCGTTCTCTGGTGACATGGGCCTGACCACCAGCCTGCGGCCGTTCGACGACTGCACCGACGCGCAAACCGCCTGCAAACAGGCGCCGAACGGCAACGGTCCGGACGGCGAACCGGAAGTCAGCGATAACATCCTGCGGCTGGTGCTGTTCTACAGCCGCAACCTGGCGGTCCCGGCGCGCCGTGGCGTCGGCGATCCGCAGGTGCTGGCCGGCAAGAATCTGTTCTTCCAGGCGGGTTGCCAGTCGTGCCATACGCCGAAATACACCACCGCCGCCAATGCCGCCGAACCCGAACTGGCCAACCAGGTGATTCGTCCGTACAGCGATTTGCTGCTGCATGACATGGGTGAAGGTCTGGCCGATCACCGCAGTGAATTCCAGGCCTCCGGCCGCGACTGGCGCACGCCGCCGTTGTGGGGGATCGGCCTGACGCAAGCGGTCAGTGGCCACACGCAATTCTTGCATGACGGTCGCGCCCGCAATCTGCTCGAAGCCGTGCTGTGGCATGGCGGCGAAGCGACGGCGGCGCAGCAACAGGTTTTGTCTTTCAATGCCGAGCAACGCGCTGCGCTGCTGGCGTTTCTGAACTCACTTTAAATTCTGAAAAAGCATCGGGAGCCCGACATGTTCCGTCCCAAGTTACTGTTCACCAGCCTTGCCGCGCTCGCCCTCGGCGCCTGCACGCCGCAGGATCCGCAAGCGGTCACCTCGGCGGCCATCGCCAAATCGGTGATCCTGCCGACCTACACCCGCTGGGTCGAAGCCGACAAGCAACTGGCGGTCAGCGCCCTCGCCTACTGCCAGGGCAAGGAAACCCTGGAAACCGCCCGCGCCGATTTCCTGCATGCGCAGAAAGCCTGGGCCGAGCTGCAACCGCTGCTGATCGGCCCGCTGGCCGAAGGCAACCGTTCGTGGCAGGTGCAGTTCTGGCCGGACAAGAAAAACCTCGTCGGCCGTCAGGTCGAGCAATTGGTCACCGCCCAGCCGCAGATCGATGCCGCCGCCCTGGCCAAATCCAGCGTCGTGGTGCAAGGCCTGTCGGCCTACGAATACATCCTGTTCGATGCCAAGCCTGACGTCGCCAACGAGGCGCAGAAAGCCAAGTACTGCCCGCTGCTGATCGCCATCGGCGAACGTCAGAAGCAACTGGCCGAAGAGATCCTGCAAGGCTGGAACAACACCGACGGCATGCTCGCGCAGATGAGCAAATTCCCTAACCAGCGCTATGCCGACTCCCACGAAGCGATCGCCGATCTGCTGCGCGTACAAGTGACAGCGCTGGACACCTTGAAGAAAAAACTCGGCACGCCGATGGGCCGTCAGAGCAAAGGCGTGCCGCAACCGTTCCAGGCCGATGCGTGGCGCAGCCAGTCGTCGCTGACGGCGCTGGAAGCCAGCCTTGCCGCCGCCAAAACCGTCTGGGAAGGCGTCGACAACAAAGGTCTGCGCGGTCTGTTGCCCGCCGAGCAAAAACCCTTGGCCGACAAGATCGACGCCGCTTATGCCGCGTCGCTGAAGCTGTTCGACAGCACCCAGCGTTCGCTGACTGAAATGCTTCAGGACGACGCCGGTCGCCAGCAGCTCAACGACATTTACGACAGCCTCAACGTCGTCCATCGCCTGCATGAAGGCGAGCTGGCCAAGGCGCTGGGCATCCAACTGGGCTTCAACGCCAACGACGGTGACTGATGAGGGCGAGTGCCATGCTGCGACGTCAGGTGCTGACTTTAGGAAGTGCACTGCTGGGAGCAGTGACGCTGGGCGGCTGGACGCTGTTCAAACGCAAGGATCAGAGCCCGCTGTTGCTGTCGGCGCGCGACGACACCGATGGCAAGCATTACGCGGTCGGCTATCGCCTCGACGGCACGCGGGTGTTCGCCACCCACGTCGGCCAGCGTTGCCACGACATCATCAATCACCCGACGCAGCCGCTGGCGCTGTTCGTCGCACGGCGTCCGGGCACCGAGAGTTACCTGATCGACCTGCGCGACGGCAAGCTGCTGCAAACCGTGACGTCGCAGCCGAACCGGCACTTTTACGGCCACGCCGTGGTGCACAAGGACGGCGAATACCTGTACGCCACTGAAAACGACACGACCGATCCTGGCCGTGGTTTGCTCGGGGTGTACAAGTTCGACGGCGAACGGCTGCTGCACACAGGCGAGATCTCCACCCACGGCCTCGGTCCGCATCAGGTGTCATGGATGCCTGACGGCGAGACGCTGGTGGTGGCCAACGGCGGGATTCGCACCGAGGCGGAGAGCCGCGTCGACATGAACCTCGACGCCATGGAGCCGAGCCTGGTCCTGATGCAACGCGACGGTACGCTGCTGAGCAAGGAAACCCTTGCCCAGCAGATGAACAGCGTGCGCCATCTGGGCATCGCCAAAGACGGCACCATCGTCGCCGGCCAGCAATTCATGGGCCCGTCCCACGAGCGCTCGGAGCTGTTGGCGATCAAGCGGCCAGGGCAACCGTTTGTGGCGTTCCCGGTAGCCGAACACCAGTTGCAGGCGATGGGGCATTACACCGCCAGCGTCGCCGTGCACAGCGAGCTGCGTCTGGTCGCCCTGACCGCTCCGCGCGGCAACCGCTTCTTTATCTGGGATCTGGACAGCGCAGAGGTTCGCCTTGATGCGCCGTTGCCGGATTGCGCTGGCGTCGGTGCGGTGACGGACGGTTTCGTGGTGACCTCGGGACAGGGCCGTTGCCGCTACTACGATTGCCGTCAGGATCAGTTGCTGGCCAAGCCGCTGGAATTGCCGGCGGGGCTCTGGGACAACCATCTTCACTTGATGGCCTAGGCACCACCAATTGTGGCGAGGGAGCTTGTCGAATCGTCGCACCGTCCCGCTGGACTGCGCAGCAGGCCCTGCTTTTGCACAAAAAGAGGAGCCGCTTCGCGTCCCAGCGGGAGCAAGCTCCCTCGCCACAGGGTTCCGGTGTGCAGCACCTGTAACAACTGCCAGTTGGAATCCCCCCTGCACTCGGAGTAATGTGCCCGCCTGTCTCATGATTTATCCAAGGAACTGGACATATGCTGCGTCGCCGCATGCTGATCATGTTGGGTGTTGTTTTGCTGATCGTCCTGGTACTGGGCGGTTACAAGGCCTTTTCGATCTACACGATGATCCAGGGCTTCTCCAAGCCCAAGCCACCGATCAGTGTCGCCGTCGCCAATGCCAGCGAACAGCCGTGGCAGATGCGCTTGCCCACCGTCGGCACGCTCAAGGCGTTGCAAGGCGTGGAGCTGAGTCTGGAAGTCGCCGGCACCGTCACCGAGCTCAAATTCGAATCCGGACAGAAGGTCAAGGCCGGGCAACCGTTGCTGCAACTCGACAGCGCCGTCGAAACCGCTCTGCTGGAAACCGCCCGGGCTGACCTCGGGCTGGCGCAACTGGATTTCGCGCGGGGCAGCCAACTGGTCGACAGCCGCGCCATCTCCAAGGGCGAATACGACCGTCTCTCCGCCGTGCTGCAAAAGAACAAGGCCACGGTCAATCAGCTCAACGCCTCACTGGCGAAAAAACGCATCCTCGCGCCCTTCAGCGGCACCATCGGCATCCGTCAGGTCGACGTCGGCGACTACCTCGCCAGCGGTACCCGAATTGCCACGTTGCAGGATTTGAGCAGCCTCTACGCCGACTTTTACGTGCCCGAACAATCGGTGCCGAAACTCGCCGTCGGCCAACCCGTACAGATCAGCGTCGCCGCGTACCCCGGGCAGAACTTCGCTGGCAAGATCAGCGCGATCAACCCGATCGTCGAAAGCACCACGCGCAACATTCTGGTCCGCGCCACCCTGGCCAACCCCGACGGCAAACTGCTGCCGGGCATGTTCGCCAGCCTCCAGGTGCTGCTGCCGGATCAGCAGCAACACATCGTGGTGCCGGAAAGCGCAATCACTTACACGCTCTACGGCAACTCGGTCTACGTGGTCGCACAGAAGAAGGCCGAGGACGGCAGCGTCGAAAAAGACGACAAGGGCCAACCGGTGCTGATCGCCGAACGGCGCTTCATCGAAACCGGTGAACGCCGTGATGGCCTGGTGTTGATCAACAAGGGCGTGCAGAACGGCGAGCAGGTAGTGACGGCCGGCCAGATCAAACTGGACAACGGCGCGCGTATTGCCATCAGCGCCGACAAGACCCTCGGCGAGCAGAACAGTCCGCCCCGCGCCGACTGATCAAGGAATCCCCATGGCTTTTACCGATCCGTTCATCCGCCGCCCGGTGCTGGCCACCGTGGTCAGCCTGCTGATTGTGCTGCTGGGCTTCCAGGCCTGGAGCAAGCTGCCGCTGCGCCAATATCCACAAATGGAAAACGCCCTGATCACCGTGACCACGGCGTACCCCGGGGCCAACGCGGAAACCATTCAGGGCTATATCACCCAGCCGATGCAGCAGAGCCTGGCGAGCGCCGAAGGCATTGACTACATGACCTCGGTCAGCCGGCAGAACTTCTCGACGATCTCGATCTACGCACGCATCGGTGCCAACACTGACCGCTTGTTTACCGAGTTGCTGGCCAAGGCCAACGAGGTCAAGAACAAGCTGCCCCAGGACGCCGAAGATCCGGTGCTGAGCAAAGAGTCCGCCGACGCCTCGGCGCTGATGTACATCAGCTTCTTCAGCAAGGATTTGAGCAACCCGCAGATCACCGACTACCTGTCCCGGGTGATCCAGCCGAAACTGGCAACCCTGCCGGGCATGGCCGAAGCGGAAATTCTCGGCAACCAGGTGTTCGCCATGCGCCTGTGGCTTGACCCGGTGAAACTCGCCGGCTTCGGCCTCAGCGCCGCCGACGTGACCGCTGCGGTGCGCCAGTACAACTTCCTCTCCGCTGCCGGCGAAGTGAAAGGTGAATACACCGTCACCAGCATCAACGCCAACACCGAACTGAAATCCGCCGAAGCCTTTGCGGCGATTCCGCTCAAGGTCGATGGCGACAGCCGCGTGCTGCTCAGCGATGTTGCGCGGGTGGAAATGGGCGCGGAAAACTACGACACGATCAGTTCGTTCGGCGGCACGCCCTCGGTGTACATCGGCATCAAGGCCACGCCGGGTGCCAACCCGCTGGACGTGATCAAGGAAGTGCGCAAGCTGATGCCCGAGCTGGAGGCACAGCTGCCGCCAAACCTCAAAAGCGAAATCGCCTACGACGCCACGCTGTTTATTCAGGCGTCCATCGACGAGGTGGTGAAAACCCTGTTCGAAGCAGTGCTGATCGTTATCGTCGTGGTGTTCCTGTTCCTCGGGGCGTTGCGCTCGGTGGTGATCCCGGTGGTGACCATTCCATTGTCGATGATCGGCGTGATGTTCTTCATGCAGATGATGGGGTACTCGATGAACCTGCTGACGCTGCTGGCGATGGTGTTGGCCATCGGTCTGGTGGTGGATGATGCGATTGTCGTGGTGGAAAACATCCATCGGCACATCGAAGAAGGCAAGACGCCGTTCGATGCTGCGCTGGAAGGCGCCCGGGAAATAGCCATGCCCGTGGTATCGATGACCATCACCCTGGCGGCGGTGTACGCGCCGATCGGTTTCCTCACCGGACTGACCGGGGCGCTGTTCAAGGAGTTCGCGCTGACCCTGGCCGGCGCGGTGGTGATTTCCGGCATCGTCGCCCTGACGCTGTCGCCGATGATGTGCGCCTACTTGCTGCGCCACGAAGAAAACCCCAGCGGCCTGGCCCATCGCCTGGACCGCATCTTCGACGGCCTCAAGCGCCGCTATCAAAGCATGCTCCACGGCACGCTCAACACCCGCCCGGTGGTGCTGGTGTTCGCGCTGATCGTGTTGTGCCTGATCCCGGTGTTCCTCAAGTTCACCAAGTCGGAACTGGCGCCGGACGAAGACCAGGGCATCATTTTCATGATGGCCAGCGCGCCGCAGCCGACCAACCTTGAGTACCTGAGCGCCTACACCGACGAATTCATTACCATCTTCAAAGCGTTTCCCGAGTACTACTCCTCGTTCCAGATCAACGGCTACAACGGCGTGCAGGCCGGGATCGGCGGTTTCCTGCTCAAGCCATGGAACGAGCGCAGCCGCACACAGATGGGAATTCTTCCCGAGGTGCAGAGCAAACTGGAAGGCATTTCCGGCTTGCAGATCTTCGGTTTCAACCTGCCCTCCCTGCCCGGGACCGGTGAAGGCTTGCCGTTCGAATTCGTCGTCAATACCGCCAACGACTATGAGCTGCTGCTGCAAGTCGCCGACCGGATCAAGAAACGCGCCATGGAATCGGGCAAATTCGCTTTCGTCGACCTCGACCTGGCCTTTGACAAACCGGAAGTGGTAGTCGATATCGACCGCGCCAAGGCCGCGCAGATGGGTGTGTCGATGCTCGACCTCGGCGGCACGCTGGCGACATTGCTCGGTGAGGCGGAAATCAACCGTTTCACCATCGACGGGCGCAGCTACAAGGTGATCGCGCAGGTCGAGCGAGCCTACCGCGACAATCCGGAATGGCTGAACAATTACTACGTGAAAAATACCAAGGGCGAGTTACTGCCACTGTCGACCCTGATCAAGGTCAGCGACCGTGCGCGGCCGCGCCAGCTCAATCAGTTCCAGCAGCTCAACGCGGCGAAGATTTCCGGCTTCCCGCTGGTGAGCATGGGCGAAGCCATCGACACTGTGCTGCAGATCGCCAGGGAAGAAGCGCCGGCCGGGTTTGCCTTCGACTATGGCGGCGCCTCGCGACAGTACGTGCAGGAAGGCAGCGCCTTGTGGGTGACTTTCACCCTGGCGCTGGCGATCATTTTTCTGGTGCTGGCGGCGCAGTTCGAAAGCTTCCGCGATCCTTTGGTGATATTGGTCACCGTGCCGCTGTCGATTTGCGGCGCGCTGATTCCGCTGTTCCTCGGCTGGTCGAGCATGAACATCTACACCCAGGTCGGGTTGGTGACGCTGATTGGCCTGATCAGCAAACACGGCATTCTGATCGTCGAGTTCGCCAACCAGTTGCGCAAGGACAAGGGCCTGACGGCGCGAGAGGCGGTGGAAGAAGCCGCAGCGATTCGCTTGCGCCCGGTGCTCATGACCACAGCGGCGATGGTGTTCGGCATGGTGCCGCTGATTCTGGCGACCGGGGCGGGTGCGGTCAGCCGCTTTGATATCGGCATGGTGATTGCCACGGGGATGTCGATCGGTACGCTGTTTACGCTGTTTGTCTTACCGTGCGTCTATACGTTCCTGGCGAAACCGGATCCCAAATAACACCTGTGTCCCCCTGTGGGAGCGAGCAAGCCCGCTCCCACAGGGGATTGATCCTTCCCACGCTCTGCGTGGGAACGCCTCAAGGGACGCTCCGCGTTCCAATGGGACGCAGAGCGTCCCGGGCTGCGTTCCCACGCGCAGCGTGGGAACGATCAAGATCGCAGCCTTCGGCAGCTCCTACAGATCCATAAAAAAGGCCTCGCATTTGCGAGGCCTTTTAGGTGGGCTTCGATCGTTTCAACTGGCTGGCCTCATCCCTTGCGACAGACCAAACATGAACAACAGCAGATCATGATCTGGCTGGGTTGCCACGGAGGCCTTCGCCACCCGTGGTACCGCGCAGTGAGCGTCTGTTTCAGACGCGCCGATGACCTGCATGCGCGGCTGCTCCCAGGCCGCCACCGCCAGAGAAGCAACTGCCAAGGCCCCTACCAGGAACATACCTCGTGCAATTTCGAGTTTCATCGCTATAAACCTTTGAAAGCGCTGCCAAACGCCGTCTCATAAAAATAGACGAGTTTTTTCCAGTCGGCTTCGCGGAACGACGAATGGCGCCGCAATTGCTTCATGTCATGCTGCGCTGCGCGATAGGCGGTCAGACGCTGACGGCATTTTTCCAGATCGATCAATGCCACTTCGACCTTGGCCGCTTCGCCTTCACCGGTCACCCGGACAAATACGTGCTTGATGTAAATGCAGCTGTGTTGCCAGCGGCCCTTGTGCATGCGTGCCAGATTCTCGGCCAGATCCTTGAGCACCCGCTCAAAGATTCCGTCGCCACACTGATCGCGACCGCCAGCAGCGGCCAGCCAGTGCTCCAGCTCCTGGAAACCGTCGAGGGACCTGGTCACCAGCAACGCGCGCCATTTGTGCTGCGGATCAGGCTGTGCACCACAAAACACGATCTCGGGGACGCGCACGCCCAGCTTGCTGACGCCGGTCAGCGCATCCAGTTCACGCAATACGGTCGGACGGCCGAACGGGTGCAGCCAACTGCGGTAGATGTGCCCCGTCTGGCGCTTGGCGTACAGCAGTTGGCCGTCACGCCCGACCACGCGTTGCACACCACTTTCGCCACCGCGCCGCACGTTGGGTTCTTCAACCCATTCGCCACGCTGGTTCCAGTAGTAATCGAAACGATCCTGTGCTGCGACATCCGCTTCAACCGCTGCTTGCACTGCCATCCTCTACCTCTTGCGTAATACGTAAACCCGCCACATCGCATAGAGCGGAATAAAGTCCAGTTGTTCCTGAATGCGGAAACCGGCCTGTTCAAATTCTTTTTCGATCGTCGCCGCCGGAATCAGAAAACGATTCTGGTAGTCGCGATTCGGGCGATCCAGCTCGGCGCGCTTGCGCTTCCAGGCTTTGAAATTGCCGTCGACCCACAAGGAAACAATCACACTGTCGCGAGTTACCCGTTCGAACTCGCGCAGGATCACCTGACGGTGCTCGGACTCACCGATATGGTGCAGCAAACGCATGCAGAAAATGCTGTCGACCGCGTTATCCGGCAGGGCGATATCAAACGCCGAGGTGTGCAACGGCTGAACCCGCTTTACCACATCGGCCGGTTGCCCTTGCAACGCCGTTTTGATCATCGATTCGGAGTTGTCCGCGCCGATGATCACCCGGTTGGGTTTTTCTGCCAGCAGCGGCCAGAACCGCCCGGCACCGCAGGGCAGATCCAGCACCAGGCCAGGGTCACCCGCAAGCGCCAGGGCCTTGCGTGCCAATTGCTCATCGCGCCAGTGGGACAGACGACGGCCCAGACTTTCCTTGTGCTTGCGCAGGTATCGCTGTGCGTGCTGGTCGTCGTACTTTTCGGAAAAATCGAGCTTGATCGGGTCGGCCATCATCTGGACTCCTGAATGTCTGATGACGCCACCTTAATCAGTGGCGTGTCAGCGTCAGGTCATCCAATTGTGAAAAAAATGTAAGGTAAACCGACAAATTATTACAACGTTATACAGGATTTAGACAGGTGGGCGGGAGTAGCCTGAAGCGACTATTTGCGTCCATTCCCGCCAAGATCTACCTCGAATCGGCAGCCATTGGGCTCCATCGTGCTGAGACTCACGGTCCAGCCCTGGTTTTCGCAGATGCGCTGCACCAGCGACAGGCCAAGCCCCAGGCCCTCGCCGCGTTTTTCGCTGCCGCGCACGAACGGTTCGAACATCGCCTCGCGCTTTTCTTCAGGGATGCCAACGCCGGAATCCTCGACGATAAAGCCGTTGGCAGTGAGCGTCAGGCGAATGAAACCCTGTTCGGTGTAATGCAGCGCGTTGCGCAGCAGGTTGCCCATGACCGCGTTGAGCAACGTCGCGTTGTAACGGCTATCCGCTGGGTTGCCCGGCTCGAACATCAATGTCAGGCCCTTGCGTTCGATCGGCTCACGCCACAGGCAGAGCAAGCTTTGCGCCACCTGCGTGAGGTTTTGCTGCGGTGCCGCGCCAGGTTCTTCGTTCTGCGCGCGGGCCAGCATCAGAAAGGTTTGCACCAGCTCGCGCATCTCTTCACTGGCTCGAGCAATGCGCTCCACCTGAGCCCGACCGCGCTGGTCGATACCCGGATTTTCCAGCAGCAGTTCGCACGAGCTGGCCAACACCATCAACGGCGTGCGTAACTCATGGCTGACGTCGCTGGTGAACAGGCGCTCACGCGTCAATGCCTGACGCAAGCGCCCCAACGTGGCATCGAACGCTACTGCCAACTCACCGACCTCGTCAGCCGCGTAATCCGGCGCCAAGGGTGGCGCCAGCCCGAGCAACTGGTCGCGATGGCGGACCTGGCGCGCCAGGCGCACCACCGGCGCCATCACCTTGCGCGCGAGTACCCAGCCGAGAAACACCGCCAGTGCCAGGCTGAGCACGAAACCCACCAGGACGACGGCGAACAGCACGCGCTCGCGCTCTTCGAAATCGCTTTGATCCTGCAGCAGCACGTAACGACGGCCATCAACAATCTCGACCATTGCGTGATAGGACAGTTGCTCGCGAAAGACTTCGTGGAAACCCGAATCCAGATGACGCAGGTCCTTGGGCAGCTCGAAATCACCGGGGCCGCCACTGAAATAGAACAACTGATCCGGCTCGGGCCGATGGCTCCAGTCCGAGACGTTGTCCATCAACAGCAGGCGTTGGAGGTCACCGCCCAAGCCTGCCGAGATCAGTTTTTCTTCGACCAGGTGCACCGTCGCGACGATGCCCATGGCGAAGGCCCCCGCCACCAGCGCGCTCATCAGCGCAAAGGCAATGATGATCCGCTGGGAAAGACTTTGCCTGAACTCCATCAGGCATCGGCCAAGCGGTAACCGACTCCGTGCACGGTGTGCAGCAGCGGCTTGGCAAACGGTTTGTCGATCACTTGGCGCAACTGATGGACATGGCTGCGCAGGCTGTCGCTGTCCGGGCAATCATCGCCCCACAAGGCCTCTTCGAGAATTTCCCGGCGCAAGACGTGCGGACTTTTCTGCATCAACACCGCCAACAATTTGAGGCCAACCGGGTTGAGTTTCAGCAGCTTGCCGTCGCGGGTCACTTCCAGGGTGTCGAGGTCGTAGCTCAGGTCACCGACCTGCAAGGCACGCCGTCCGCCGCCCTGGGCGCGGCGCATCACGGCTTCGACACGCGCGGCGAGCTCCGACAGGGCGAAGGGCTTGATCAGGTAATCGTCGGCTCCGGACTTGAATCCCTGCAAACGGTCATCCAGCTGATCGCGGGCGGTGAGCATGATCACCGGGGTGTCGCGCCGGGCGTCTTCACGCAGACGCTTGCACAGGGTGTAGCCATCGATACCGGGCAGCATGATGTCGAGCACGATCAGGTCGTAATGCTCAGTGGCCGCCAGATGCAGGCCCGACAGGCCGTCTTGTGCGCAGTCGACGGTATAGCCTTTGAGGCCCAGATAATCGGCCAGATTGGCCAGGATGTCGCGGTTGTCTTCAACCAGCAGAATACGCATGGGTACCTCCTCCGAACGGGGTAGCGGCCGTCTTGGCCCGCGCAGCTTACGGCCAAGTGTGGCCCAGAGCTAGGCATGTGTCGGGTTGTTTCGCGAGAAAGATGCTGATTGCGGCACGCAACGCTTTTTTCACTTTCGGTTAACGATTCGCCGACGCCGAGGGCGGCAGACTCCGCGCGGTTGCGCACTTAGAACACACTGACCGACCCAGGAAAAACCCCATGGTAACGACCTCTGCCCGCCCCATTTCCAGGCCTTTGAATTTGTGGCTGTGCCTGGGCATTCCCATCGCCGCGGCGATCATGCTGGTGTTGCTGGAACTGACCGATCTGGATATGACCTTGGCGCGCCTGTTCTACGACCCGGTTGCCGGTGATTTTATCGGACGCCATAGCTACTTCCTCGAAGACATCCTGCATGACCGGGCCAAACAGGTGGTGATCGCGTTCTCGGTGTTTGCCATCCTTGGCTTCGTCGGCACTTTTTTCCTCGACCGGCTCAAGCCGTTCAAGCGCGAACTGGGTTGCCTGGTGCTGTCGCTCGGTTTGGCCACCTCGTTCGTGACGCCCGTCAAAGCGGTGACCGCGGTGCAATGCCCGTGGAGCCTGGAGCAATTCGGCGGCCATGAAACCTACAGCAAACTGATGGAACATCGTCCGGCCACCGACAAGCCGGGACGGTGCTGGCCCGGCGGTCATGCGGCGACCGGGTTCACACTGTTTGCGCTGTTTTTCGTGCTGCGCGACCGTCGTCCAAGACTGGCTCGGCAGGCGTTCGTGTTTGCCTTTGCGCTGGGTTCGGTGTTCTCGATCAGCCGCATGGTGCAGGGCGCGCACTTCTTTTCGCACAACGTGTGGACGGCAATTTTCTGCTGGCTGATTTGTCTGGGGGCGTATTACTGGGTGCTTTATCGTCCGGCGAGCAAGGCTGCGACGGTAATGAATCCACACCCGATCAACGCCTGAAACACGCATTCAATGTAGGAGTGAGCTTGCTCGCGATAGCGGTGTGTCAGTACTGACTATTTGAATGACACACCGCTATCGCGAGCAAGCTCACTCCTACAGGGGATCGGTGTGAAGCTGAAATCTGGGCAATAAAAAACCCCGCCTGCTCGCGCAGGCGGGGTTTTGCGTTACAGGGCCAGGGCTGGCTTACATCATGCCGCCCATGCCACCCATGCCCATGTCTGGCATACCGCCGCCAGCCGAGCCTTCTTTCTTCGGTGCTTCAGCGATCGCCGCTTCAGTGGTCAGGATCAGACCGCCGATGGAGGATGCTGCCTGCAGCGCCGAACGAGTCACCTTGGTTGGGTCCAGGATGCCCAGTTCGATCATGTCGCCGTATTCGCCGGAAGCGGCGTTGTAACCGTAGTTACCTTTGCCGTTCTTCACTTCGTTGACGACAACACTTGGCTCGTCACCGGAGTTGGCAGCGATCTGACGCAGCGGCGCTTCAACAGCGCGACGCAGCACCGCGATGCCGACGTTCTGGTCAGCATTGTCGCCGGTCAGACCGGTCAAGGCTTCCAGAGCACGGATCAGCGCAACGCCACCGCCAGGCACCACGCCTTCTTCAACGGCTGCACGGGTTGCGTGCAGGGCGTCTTCAACGCGGGCTTTCTTCTCTTTCATTTCAACTTCGGAACCGGCGCCAACCTTGATCACTGCAACGCCGCCGGACAGCTTGGCCAGACGCTCTTGCAGTTTTTCACGGTCGTAGTCCGAGGAAGTTTCGGCAACCTGGGCGCGGATCTGAGCGATACGGCCTTCGATGTCTGCCTGCACGCCAGCACCGTCAACGATGATGGTGTTTTCCTTGGAGATGGTCACGCGCTTGGCGCTACCCAGGTTTTCCAGGGTGGCGCTTTCGAGGCTCAGGCCGATCTCTTCGGAGATCACGGTACCGCCGGTCAGAACAGCGATGTCCTGCAGCATGGCCTTGCGACGGTCGCCGAAGCCTGGAGCCTTGACGGCCGCGACTTTGACGATGCCACGCATGTTGTTCACAACCAGCGTCGCCAAGGCTTCGCCTTCAACGTCTTCGGAAACGATCAGCAGCGGACGGCCGGCTTTGGCAACGGCTTCCAGTACTGGCAGCATTTCACGGATGTTGGAGATTTTTTTGTCGACCAGCAGGATCAGCGGGCTGTCCAGCTCGGCAACCATGGTGTCTGGCTTGTTGACGAAGTACGGCGACAGGTAGCCACGGTCGAACTGCATGCCTTCTACAACCGACAGTTCGTTTTCCAGGCCCGAGCCTTCTTCAACGGTGATCACGCCTTCTTTGCCGACTTTTTCCATGGCTTCGGCAATGATGTCGCCGATGGAGCTGTCGGAGTTGGCAGAGATGGTGCCTACCTGAGCAATAGCCTTGGTGTCAGCGCATGGCTTGGACAGTTTTTTCAGCTCGGCAACGATGGCGATGGTTGCCTTGTCGATGCCGCGCTTCAGATCCATTGGGTTCATGCCGGCAGCGACGGCCTTGTAGCCCTCGTTGACGATTGCCTGAGCCAGAACGGTAGCGGTGGTGGTGCCGTCGCCTGCGTCATCGTTGGCACGGGAGGCAACGTCTTTGACCAGCTGCGCGCCCATGTTCTCGAAACGGTCTTCCAGTTCGATTTCTTTTGCTACGGAAACGCCATCCTTGGTGATGGTCGGAGCGCCGAAGCTTTTCTCGATGATCACGTTACGGCCTTTCGGGCCCAGGGTCGCTTTTACCGCGTCAGCCAGAACGTTGACGCCTTTGAGCATCTTGGAGCGGGCGGAATCGCCGAATTTAACTTCTTTAGCAGCCATGATCGATATTCCTTAAATACTTTGTAGTAACGGGAAAATGAACGGGAAATCAGTCTTCCAGAACGGCGAGAATTTCGTTCTCGCTCATTACCAGCAGGTCTTCGCCGTCGACTTTCACAGTGTTGCTGCCGGAGTAAGGGCCGAAAACAACCTTGTCACCCACTTTCACGGCCAGCGCACGTACTTCACCGTTTTCCAGTGCCTTGCCTGGACCCGCAGCCAGAATCACACCGTGGTTGGCTTTTTCAGCAGCCGAACCTGGCAGGACGATACCGCCAGCGGTTTTCTTTTCTTCTTCGCTGCGACGGATAACGACGCGGTCATGCAGAGGACGAAGCTTCATTGTCGATCTCTCCTAATTGTGGTTTTCATCGGCCGGTGTAGTCCCGGCGGGTTTAACGAATCCGGCCTGCGCCGGTTGCGGTCCGTCGAGCGAACCGCGCAAGTCTGTCCGGTTTGAATACCGGAAACCTTTCGGTGACCGATACATAGGGGCGTACAAGCCGATTACAAGGGCTGACGGAAAAAATTTTTCATCGCGGCAGCGTAAAAAAGTGCCCAAACGAACACGGCACCCGAAGGTGCCGTGTCGATGCAGAGGTTACTTGTGGTCGCGGTGTTCGAACTCGCCTTCGATCACATTCGGCTCGCGTCCCAGCGGCTCGCGCGGCGCAGGACCGCCACGCGGTTGCAGGTCGTCGGCGAAGGCGCGTTGGCGCATGGCCTGGTCTTCGGCGCGCTGGCGCATTTTGTTTGCCAGCAGACGACGGGTGAACGGCAACAGCATCACCAGACCCACCACGTCGCTGATGAAGCCCGGAATGATCAACAGGCCACCGGCCAGTGCCAGCATCAGGCCTTCGAGCATGGTTTGTGCGGGCAGTTCGCCGCGGTTCAGGCTTTCGCGGGCACGCAGTGCCGTGGCCAGACCGGCGATGCGCAACACAAACACACCGAACATCGAGCCGACAATGATCAGCAGCAGGGCCGGGAAAAACCCGATCGCCCCTGCCACTTTGACGAATACGAACAGCTCCAGCACTGGAAACAGCAGAAAGAGCAACAGAAAAGGGCGCATCAAAGTTTCCTCAACGCAAGAAATGCCTTGCAGTAAGCCTTAGATGACGTCGCCCTTGCGTGAATTCAAGCTTAATCTGCCGTATTTTTTGGCCAGGATGCGGCGTGAGCCAGAGAAACCAAGGCCTCGCGTACTTGTGTCGGCGTATTACATGGAGCTGCGAAGGGCAACCAATACACTGCCTGACCAATGCGCAGGTGCATACCCTCACTGTCGATCCCGGCCAGTTGCGCCGGCACGGTACTCGGCAACCCGGCGAGTTCGACGTAATGGGCGATGGCCTTGGCGTGGTCACTGTTCATGTGCTCGACCATGCTGATCTCAGCCTTGCCGGCGAACGGATTGGCCAGGGTCAGATTCTCAACCCAGTGGATCGCACCGAAACCGCCGATGTAGCGGTGACGCACCGGATTGAGCACCCAGAAATCAAAGTCATGGGCCTTGTGATAGTTCTGCGAATCCGGGAAGTAACGGTAATAACGCTCGGCGGCGGCGTCGATGGTGGCAGGATCTTCCAGCTTTTGCGCTTCGGCCAGATAAGTCAGACGGCCGACAGCCTGCACGTCGTCGGCTTCACGCTCGCCGACCAGCATCGAACATTTCGGATCTTTTTGCAGATTGTGCGTGTGCTGGGCAATGCGGCTGATCAGGATCAGCGGACGGCCCTGCTCGTCCAAGCAATACGGCACAACGGAGCCAAACGGAAAACCCGGCATCGACTTGGAGTGGGTCGACAGCACTCCGCGGTATTCCTTGAGAAGCAATTCTCGGGCATTCTTCGCCACTTCAACGCTCAATTTATGACTCCTTAAATGGATTCCGTCTAGAAAACGGACAGGCGCGCGGATAAAAGTAACCAGCACGCATCGGGTAATACTCATGGGCAACCTGGCCTGGACCGGTGCCGAGCGAGCGTTGCCGACAACAAAAACAACTCAGACCTGCCAGCGAGACATGCGAATGCAACTCAACGACAAAGTAATCATTATCACCGGCGGTTGCCAGGGTTTGGGCCGTTCCATGGCTGAGTATTTCGCCGGCAAAGGCGCGAAACTGGCCTTGGTCGATCTGAGCCAGGAAAAACTCGACGATGCCGTGGCCGCTTGCAAAGCCAAGGGTGTCGAAGCGCGCAGCTACCTGTGCAATGTCGCCAATGAAGAACAGGTCGAGCACATGGTTGCTCAGGTCGCCGCCGATTTCGGCGCGATTCACGGTCTGATCAACAATGCCGGCATCCTGCGCGATGGCCTGCTGTTGAAGGTCAAGGATGGCGAAATGACCAAGATGAGCCTGGCCCAGTGGCAGGCGGTGATCGACGTCAATCTGACCGGCGTTTTCCTCTGCACCCGTGAGGTGGCGGCGAAAATGGTCGAGTTGAAGAATAGCGGCGCGATTATCAACATTTCGTCCATTTCTCGTGCGGGCAATGTTGGCCAGACCAACTATTCCGCAGCCAAGGCCGGCGTGGCGGCGGCAACCGTGACCTGGGCGAAAGAATTGGCGCGCTACGGCATTCGGGTGGCGGGCATTGCTCCAGGCTTTATTGAAACCGAGATGACGCTGGGGATGAAGCCGGAAGCGCTGGAAAAGATGACTTCGGGGATTCCGCTCAAGCGCATGGGCAAGCCGGAAGAGATCGCCCATTCGGCGGCGTACATCTTCGAAAACGACTATTACACCGGGCGGATTCTGGAGATGGATGGCGGGTTGCGGATCTAACCGACGATACAAAACAACTGTGGGAGCGAGCCTGCTCGTGAAGACGTCGTATCAAACAACTGATAGTTGAATGACACACCGCTTTCGCGAGCAGGCTCGCTCCCACAGGTTTTTCAGCGCTGCTGATGGGTCAATCGTCGCTGATGGTGATATTCGGCATCGCCGGCGTTGCCGCTTCCTGCAACACAATGCGCGCGCCAACGTGGCGGGCCAGTTCCTGATAGACCATGGCAATCTGGCTGTCCGGCTCGGCGATCACCGTAGGTTTGCCACCGTCGGCCTGCTCACGGATCAGCATCGACAGCGGCAGCGAGGCCAGCAATTCGACGCCGTACTGGGTCGCCAGTTTCTCACCGCCGCCTTCACCGAACAAATGCTCGGCATGGCCGCAGTTCGAGCAGATGTGCACCGCCATGTTTTCCACCACGCCCAGCACCGGAATGTTGACCTTGCGGAACATTTCCACGCCTTTGCGCGCGTCGAGCAGCGCCAGATCCTGCGGCGTGGTGACAATCACCGCGCCCGCCACCGGGACTTTCTGCGCCAGGGTCAGTTGGATATCACCGGTGCCCGGCGGCATGTCGATCACCAGATAGTCCAGGTCGCCCCACGCGGTTTGTGTGACCAGTTGCAGCAACGCCCCGGAAACCATCGGCCCGCGCCAGACCATCGGCGTGTTGTCGTCGGTCAGGAACGCCATGGACATGACTTCCACGCCATGGGCCTTGAGTGGCACGAACCACTTCTGATCCTTGACTTCCGGGCGGGTGCGCTCGGGAATGCCGAACATGATGCCCTGGCTCGGGCCGTAGATATCGGCGTCGAGAATGCCCACTTTCGCGCCTTCGCGGGCCAGCGCCAGCGCGAGGTTGGCGGCGGTGGTCGATTTGCCCACGCCGCCCTTGCCGGACGCCACCGCGACCACGTTCTTGACGTTGGCCAGCCCCGGAATCTGCGCCTGGGCCTTGTGCGCGGCGATCACGCTGGTCACTTCGACGCGAGCAATCACCACGCCTTCGATGTTTTCAATGGCCAGTTGCAGAAGTTGCGCCCAACCGCTCTTGAACAGGCCGGCGGCATAACCGATTTCCATCTGCACATTGACGCGATCACCGACGATCTCGATGTTTTTCACACAACCGGCGCTGACCGGGTCCTGGTTCAGGTAGGGGTCGGTGTATTGGCTGAGGACGGCTTCCACCGCTGCGCGAGTGACGGCGCTCATGGGCAACTCCGATAACAAGACTGGAAAGAATGGCGGCTATCGTACCGCGCAGATTCATTCGTGTTCAGGAGATTTATAGCCAAATACATTCTGTGGCGAGGGAGCTTGCTCCCGCTGGATGGCGAAGCCGCCGCTGTACTGGTCAGTTAATCCTTATCGCGGCTGCTGCGCACCCGAGCGGGAGCAAGCTCCCTCGCCACAATATCTTTCAGTCAGTCCATCCAGTTACTGCAGTTGGCGCATCCGGAAACAGGTGCGCAGGGGTGAAAAATATGCGCCGGCGCTTTATAGTGGCCGACCTCCGTTTCATCAAGTAGCGAAGCCCCATGTCCGAGCCACGCAAGATCCTCGTCACCAGCGCCCTGCCCTACGCCAACGGTTCGATCCACCTTGGCCACATGCTGGAATACATCCAGACCGATATGTGGGTGCGCTTCCAGAAGCATCGCGGCAACCAATGCATTTACGTCTGCGCCGACGACGCCCACGGTTCGGCGATCATGCTGCGTGCGGAAAAGGAAGGCATCACCCCGGAACAACTGATCGCCAACGTGCAGGCTGAACACAGCGCCGACTTTGCCGACTTCCTGGTCGACTTCGACAACTTCCACTCCACTCACGCCGAAGAAAACCGTGAGCTGTCGAGCCAGATCTACCTCAAGCTGCGTGACGCCGGGCACATCGCCCAGCGCTCGATCACCCAGTATTTCGACCCGGAAAAGAAAATGTTTCTGGCCGATCGCTTCATCAAGGGCACCTGCCCGAAATGTGGCACCGAAGACCAGTACGGCGACAATTGCGAAAAATGCGGTGCAACCTACGCACCGACCGACCTGAAGGATCCGAAGTCGGCGATCTCCGGCGCCACCCCGGTGCTCAAGGACTCCCAGCACTTCTTCTTCAAACTGCCGGACTTCCAGGAAATGCTGCAGGCCTGGACTCGCAGCGGCACCCTGCAAGACGCTGTCGCCAACAAGCTGTCGGAATGGCTGGATGCCGGCCTGCAACAGTGGGACATTTCTCGCGACGCGCCGTACTTCGGTTTCGAGATTCCGGGCGAGCCCGGCAAGTATTTCTACGTGTGGCTGGACGCGCCAATCGGCTACATGGCCAGCTTCAAGAACCTCTGCGACCGCACGCCGGAGCTGGACTTCGACGCGTTCTGGGGCAAGGATTCGACCGCCGAGCTGTACCATTTCATTGGCAAGGACATCGTCAACTTCCACGCGCTGTTCTGGCCAGCGATGCTCGAAGGCGCGGGCTTCCGCAAGCCGACCGCAATCAACGTGCACGGCTACCTGACCGTCAACGGCCAGAAGATGTCCAAGTCGCGCGGTACCTTCATCAAGGCCCGGACTTATCTGGATCACCTTTCGCCGGAATACCTGCGCTACTACTACGCGGCCAAACTGGGCCGTGGCGTCGACGATCTGGACCTGAACCTCGAAGACTTCGTGCAGAAGGTCAACTCCGACCTGGTCGGCAAAGTGGTCAACATCGCCAGCCGTTGCGCCGGCTTTATCCACAAGGGCAACGCCGGGCTGCTGGTCGACAACAATGCCGCGCCGGAGCTGACCGAGGCCTTCCTCGCCGCCGCGCCCGGCATTGCCGACGCTTATGAAGCCCGCGATTTCGCCCGTGCCATGCGCGAAACCATGGCCCTGGCCGACCGCGCCAATGCGTGGATCGCCGACAAGGCACCGTGGTCGCTGAACAAGCAGGAAGGCAAACAGGATGAAGTCCAGGCGATCTGCGCCACCGGCATCAACCTGTTCCGCCAGTTGGTGATTTTCCTCAAACCGGTACTGCCGCTGCTGGCCGCCGATGCCGAGGCGTTCCTCAACGTCGCACCGCTGGCCTGGAACGACCACACCACCCTGCTGGCCAACCATCAGCTCAACGAATTCAAACCGTTGATGACCCGCATCGACCCGGTAAAAGTACAAGCCATGACCGACGCCTCGAAAGAAGACCTGACCGCCAGCCAGACTGACACCGGCGCCGCCGCACCTGCGGGCAACGGCGAGCTGGCCAAGGATCCGCTGTCGCCGGAGATCGACTTCGACGCATTCGCCGCCATCGACCTGCGCGTGGCGCTGATCGTCAAGGCCGAACACGTTGAGGGCGCCGACAAGCTGCTGCGTCTGACCCTGGATATCGGTGACGAGCAACGTAACGTGTTCTCCGGGATCAAGAGCGCTTATCCGGATCCGTCGAAACTCGACGGTCGCCTGACCATGATGATCGCCAACCTCAAGCCACGGAAAATGAAGTTCGGCATTTCCGAAGGCATGGTGATGGCGGCTGGCCCCGGCGGTGAAGAAATCTACCTGCTGAGCCCAGACAGCGGCGCCAAGCCAGGTCAACGCATCAAGTAAGACCTTGCGGTAAATCGATCCCACCGGCGTGCCCCGCATGCCGGTGGGATTTTTCATATCTGGCCCGGCCACCCTGGCGCCCGGATAATGCCTAACCTTACGAGACACCCGCCCGTTTGCCGGCAGAACCATGACCGAACTTGTGCTTACGCTTATCAGTGCTGCGCTGCTCAACAACCTGGTGTTGCACTGGCCGCTGGGCGTCGATCCGCTGTTGGCGAGCAGTCGTCGCCAGGTGCATGCGTTGGGGTTGGCGACGCTGTGTCTGATGGTGATTGTCGGTGTCATCGGTTACGCAGTCTGGCATTGGCTGCTCGTGCCACTGCAACTGCAAGCCTTGCGCCTGTTCGTGTTCCTGCCGTTAAGCGTGTTACTGATTGCGCCGCTGGTGAAGCGGCTCGCGTGTTGGCGGCCAAACCTGCCATTCGATGGGCTATGGCCGCTGTTGCTGGGCAATGCCGGTGTGCTTGGGCTGGCGCTGATCAATGCCCAAAACGATAAAGGCCTGCTGCACGCGACAGCGCTGAGCCTCGGTGCCGGACTCGGCTTCTGGCTGGTGCTTGGCCTGTTCAACGATTTACGCGAACGCAGCGCCGACAACGATATCCCCCTGCCCTTTCGCGGCCTGCCGATCGATCTGATCGGGGCCGGACTGATCGCAGTGATTTTTCTCGGATTCAGTGGACTGATCAAAACATGAGTCTGATTCAGCGCATCGACGCCCTTTTGCCGCAGACCCAGTGCGGCAAATGCGGCCACCCGGGATGCAAACCGTACGCGCAAGGCATCGCCGATGGCGAGCCGATCAACAAATGCCCTCCCGGGGGTGACGAAACCATCGCGGCCCTGGCCGAGTTGTTGAAAGTGCCGGTGCTGGAACTGGACGTCAGCCGCGGCGCGGCGCCACCGCAAGTAGCATATATCCGCGAAGCCGAATGCATCGGCTGCACCAAGTGCATTCAGGCGTGCCCGATCGACGCCATCGTCGGCGCGGCAAAACTGATGCACACCGTATTGATTGATGAGTGCACCGGCTGCGACTTGTGTGTGGCGCCCTGCCCGGTCGATTGCATCGAAATGCGCCCTTTGCCACCCACAGCATTGCCGGTCACAGGGGGCCTGGCGTTCAGCCCCGACGAGCAACGCGCGCGCAATGCCAAACGCGATCATGCCCGCCAGCGCTTCGAGCGGCGCAACGCGCGCCTGCAACGCGAGGAACAGCAAAAGCAGGCTGAGCGCGAAGCCCGGGCCAGACGCGCAGTCCAGCCGCCAGTCTGGACGGCGGATCCCGTGCAGGCGGCACTGGAGCGGGTGCGAGCGCAAAAAACCGCAAACGCAGACGCGGCGTTGAAAAAAGCCAAAATCGACGTGGCGATGAGCCGTGCGCAACTGCACAAGTCGCTGAAAGCGTTCGGCCACCCGCCGACATTCGAACAACAGTCGCAACTGATCGTGCTGCAACAACAATTCGAAGCGGCCGAACAGGCATTGGTTGAA
The DNA here is from genome assembly GCF_014270125.1 of Pseudomonas sp. SWRI99. Taxonomy (NCBI): domain Bacteria; kingdom Pseudomonadati; phylum Pseudomonadota; class Gammaproteobacteria; order Pseudomonadales; family Pseudomonadaceae; genus Pseudomonas; species Pseudomonas sp. SWRI99. Next base: position 44,397 of record NZ_JABWQR010000005.1, read on the forward strand.
CTCGAACGCGCGGCTGTGCCGGCTCCTGCAGCGACCCCATCCCCGGCGGCAGATGCGGAGCTGAAGCGAGCGAAGATTCAACTGGCCATGCGCCGGGCCGAACTTAAAAAAGCCCAGGCAGCAGAGGCGCCACCGGAACAGATCGCCACGCTGGAACAAGCGCTACGCGACGCCGAACGTCTGGTGCAAGACCATGCTGCCCCTTGAGTCCACGGACGATCGCCTGCCGCAGGCGATGAAACGAGTGCTGCTCGCCGTCGTTCCTGGATTGTTGGTCTTGTTCTGGGTGTATGGCTGGGGGGCATTGATTAACCTGGCCCTGTGCGTCACCACCGGGTTGTTCGTCGAGGCGGCGGTGACAAAGCTGCGCGGTCAGGCCATGCGGGCCACGCTGAGCGATGGCAGCGCGTTGGTCAGCGCAACATTGCTGGGCGCCGCGTTGCCACCCTATTGCCCTTGGTGGCTGACCGTGACGGCGATGGCTGCCGGCTTGTTGTTCGGCAAACACCTGTACGGCGGCCTCGGGAAGAACCCGTTCAACCCGGCGATGCTCGGTTTCGCTCTGGCGATCGTGCTGTTCCCGCAGCCGATGACCCAGTGGCCTGCCCAGGGCATGGATCTGTTCAGCGCCCTGCAACAGGTGTTCGCTTCGTCGCAAGCGCCGGACGCGTGGGTGCAGGCCACCGTGCTGGACGCTTTGCGCATCAACAAAAGCCTGACCATGGACGAGCTGTTCGCCGGACATCCCGCGTTCGGTCATTTCGCCGGGCGCCGGGTGGAGTGGGTGAATCTGGCGTTTCTTGCCGGTGGTCTGTTTCTACTCCAGCGCCGAGTGTTCGGCTGGCACGCGCCGCTGGGCATGCTTGCCAGCCTGACGCTGATCAGCCTGTTTTGCTGGAACGGCTCCGGGTCGGATTCAAATGGCTCGCCGCTGTTCCATCTGCTGAGCGGCGCGACCATGCTCGGCGCCTTTTTCATCATTACCGAACCGGTGTCCGGTGCCAAAAGTGCCCTTGCCCGCCTGCTGTTCGGTGTCGGCGTCGGCCTGCTGACCTACTTGATCCGTACATGGGGCGGCTATCCTGACGGTGTCGCGTTTGCGGTGCTGCTGATGAATTTGTGTGTTCCGACGCTGGAGCGGTTTGCCGCCAAGCGGCAAACGCAGGTTGCCCCATGAGCCGTACGAAAAATGTCCTGACGGTGGTTTTACTGGCTATCGTCGGAATGAGCGTGACGTACCTGTTACAGCGCAGCAGCGCGCCGCAGATTGCCGCCGAACAGCGTCTGATCGACAGCCGCAAGCTGCTCGATGTGCTGCCCGCCGAGCGCTACGACAATCAACCGCTGGAACAACCACTGACACTGGTCGACACGGCCTTGCTCCACAGCAAATTGACAGCCGGCTATCGTGCGACCAAGGCTGGGCTGCCGGTCGCGGTGCTGTTACGCAGTCAGACCCAAGGCTACGCGGGCCCGCTTGAATTGCTGATCGCTATCGATTCCACCGGCAGGCTGATGGGCGTGAAGACGCTCAAGCACACCGAAACACCGGCCCTCGGTGGTCCTGTCGGTGACTGGCCGAATGCCTGGCTACAGATGTTTACCGGCAAATCGCTCACTGCCCCACCGGACGCAGAATGGGCGCTGAAAAAAGATCAGGGACAGTTTGATCAGATGGCCGGGGCGACCATCACTTCCCGCGCTACCCTTGAGGCCATCCGTGATGCGCTGCGTTACTTCGACGCGCATCGGTCGGCGTTGCTGGAGAACGGCACATGAATTCAGCGGCAACCTCGGCAAGCGCCTTGATGCTGGTGCCGTTGCTCGGCGCTACCGGCTCACTGGGCGCGGCGTTCGGGACCACCCTGTTATTTTTTGCGGTGCTCATCGGCTATGGCGTGTGCATGTCTGCCTTGCGGTCGCGCCTGACGCAGGCAAGCGCAGTGCTGGCAAGCGTGGTACTCGCAGCCACAATCACCAGCTGTGCCGAGATCATTGCGCAGCGCTGGTTTCTGCCCTGGTATCAGACTTCTGCCCTCTATGCGGGGTTGATCGCCTGGCAATGCGTGGTGTTGGAACACAGCGGTTTCTTTCGCTATCCGCTGGCCGTGCGGTGCAGACGCTGCGGTCTGTTCGCCAGCCTGATGCTGCTGCTTGCCGGGCTGCGTGAAGTCATCGGACGCGGCAGTCTGGGTCAGGGCTTGTTTGAACACTGGCATGGCCTGGTTGTATTCAGCGAGGGGCTGCATCTGTTCACGCTGGTTCCCGGCGCCTTTATAGTGTTGGGGCTGTTGTTGGCGGCCCGTCAGGCGATGACTCGCCCGCACTCTGTTACCAAGGAAACGCATCATCTATGAATGCCGCAAAACGTCTCGAGATCTTTCGCCGCCTGCACGAAGACAATCCCGAACCGAAGACCGAACTGGCGTACTCATCGCCTTTCGAACTGTTGATCGCGGTGATTCTTTCGGCGCAATCCACCGACGTGGGCGTCAACAAGGCCACTGCAAAACTGTTCCCGGTGGCCAATACCCCCGCGGCGATCTACGCCTTGGGTGTCGAAGGCTTGTCCGAGTACATCAAGACCATTGGCCTGTATAACAGCAAAGCAAAAAACGTCATTGAAACCTGCCGTTTGCTGGTTGAGCGCCACAACAGTGAAGTCCCGCAGTCCCGCGAAGAACTTGAAGCCCTGCCCGGCGTAGGACGCAAGACCGCCAATGTGGTGCTCAACACCGCGTTTCGCCAGTTGACCATGGCGGTCGACACGCACATTTTCCGCGTCAGCAATCGCACCGGCATTGCACCGGGCAAGAATGTGGTCGAGGTGGAAAAGAAACTGATGAAGTTTGTACCCAAGGAATTCCTGCTCGATTCACACCACTGGCTGATCCTGCACGGTCGTTACGTCTGTCTGGCGCGCAAACCGCGGTGTGGCAGCTGCCGCATCGAGGATCTGTGCGAATACAAAGCCAAAACCTCGGACGATTGAGCGTTATCAGATTTTTGCACCCATCGATTGAAAAAATCTTTTTTACCCGCCGCAGTATTGTCGATATAAGGGGCGCCAAAGGCAGTCTTAGCCGGGAGTTAGCCGATGAGTACCGACAAAGAACAATTGGATGTAGACGAAGATTTTGTCGTCGCGGACGCGGACGACGTGGAACCTGTAGCGGTCGAGGTGGCGAAAACCAACCTGAGCAAACGTCGCACCATCGATAACCTGCTGGAGGAGCGCCGACTGCAACGGCAATTGGCCGATTACGATTTTGACCTCTGAGTTTTAAAAGCCTCCCGACCCGGAGGCTTTTTACTTTCTGCGACTAGCTGAATGCGATCGGCCCATGACCCTGTCAGCTATGCGCGTACTCAAACAAGTCCGTTGCGTTGTGCAAGTTCGATCAGATCAACCAGCGAGCGGGCGTTGAGCTTCAATAACAAGCGGGTTTTGTAGGTACTCACCGTCTTGTTACTCAAAAACATGCCGTCGGCGATTTCCTTGTTGGTTTTACCCCGCGCCAACTGTTGCAACACCATCATCTCCCGTCCGGAAAGACGATCGACCATGTCGGCTTCACTGGCATTGCCCAGGCTGGTACGCACGGTATGCAGCGCCTGATTGGGAAAATAACTGTAGCCAGAGAGAACGGCCTTGATGGCACTGAGCAGTTCAGTCAGATCCTGCTGTTTACAGACGTATCCCGCCGCGCCTGATTGCATGCAGCGCATCGAAAAATGTCCCGGCGCCTGCGAGGTCAGAACCAGGACTTTGATAGGCATGGCGGTGGACGTCAGACGCGCAATAACTTCCAGGCCATCAAGTTTCGGTATTCCAATATCCAGAATGACAATATCCGGCATTTGTTCGCGAGCAATCTGCAAGGCATCGACACCATTGTCAGTTTCTGCAATGACTTCGTAGCCATGCCGTTCCATCAGCATACGCACTGCAAGCCGAATGACGGGGTGGTCATCCACGATCAGCACTTTATTCATGGGCAGGTCCAGTTTTCGCGGTTCGATTTTTTAGAACACGCACAATATCCCAGTCACTTGCCCCATGGCATGCCAAGTCTGACACGCGCTTACATCGCGAGACATTCCCTACACCGATTGAGGATAATTCCCACAAAAATTCGCTTTGTTTATCGGACAGTACCCGCTTCGCACCGAAGGAATACTTCCGCTTGCAATTCGTAACAACTTCCGCTCGCGATTTTGCAGCCTCTCGCGGTGGTGCCACTACTCATCGCATCCGCTGGCCTGCGGCAGAACCGCCACCCGCCAGCCTGAAACTCCGCCTCCCGCTCTCCCATAAATACTTGTGCAGCCGGAACTTAATAAAAACCTGAAACAACAGTTCGATACTTAAATATATTCTTTTGCTATAAATAGAAACACCCAAAAAAACATCAAACTGCAATCAAGCCACCCCAAACATACACTTTCCGAGAGTAAGAAAAAACAATATGACCACACTAAGAATTAAAAACAAAATAACCAACCCCATGACCGTCATTGCCATCTTCGCGCTCATATCAGAAACATCAGCAGCGGTATCCCTGCCGTTCCTCGACCACCATGACCGTGCAATCTATGTCTGGTTTCTGATCAGTTTTCCTTTTTACTTGCTGCTCCTGTTCTTCATCACTCTGAACTTCAACCACCGCTCGCTCTATTCACCTTCTGATTTTGGCAATGACAAGAATTTCTTGAAGGCCATCGATAACAATGAACGCGACAAGAAAGGATCTGCGACCGGCCTCCCGACTGTCCGGCACTATGCGCTCAAAGTAACCAGCCGCATCGTGCCCGCGGAAACCGATAACACTCAATACAAGGAAGCATACGAAACCCATAACTCGCTTGATCCACCGCCGAACCTCGCTCCCGGCAGCAGTCCGGTCTTACATCACGATATCCGGCTGCCCGCCGCCGTCAGACATCTGCATATCATTGATGCACGAGAGGTTGATGTTTTTAGAGAGGTGGACATCCTGCTGGATAAAATTCGACACACCGACAAGAAAACCGCCCATGCCATCGTGTTTCTGTCCAGTCAGGCGTCGGATGTTTCGCGGATGCGGCAGGCAATGCGGCACATCAAGCACACGAAGAAAGGCTCACCCCGCTGCATCATTTATAACCTGGGGTCGCAAACACTGACCTTGCTAGGGCGGGAATGAAGCATTACTCGCTCGCTCGATCGCTGAAAAAAACTGCCCCATGGCAGCCCGATCAAGAATTCTGTAAAAAAAACGGCCTTGTCTTGCGACACGGCCGTTTTTTCATTGCGCGTCAGTCTGAGTCACTCAGAACAGCTTGCGGCCCTTGTTGGCAGCAATGCGCATGCGCAGCGCATTGAGCTTGATGAAGCCCGCTGCGTCAGCCTGATTGTAAGCACCGCCGTCTTCTTCGAAGGTTGCGATGTTGGCATCGAACAGCGAATCGTCGGACTTGCGGCCGGTCACGATGACGTTGCCTTTATACAGCTTCAGGCGCACCACGCCGTTCACGTTGACCTGCGAAGCGTCAATCATCTGTTGCAGCATCAGACGCTCCGGGCTCCACCAGTAACCGGTGTAGATCAGGCTGGCGTACTTCGGCATCAGCTCATCCTTGAGGTGAGCGACTTCGCGGTCCAGAGTGATCGACTCGATGGCGCGGTGAGCGCGCAGCATGATCGTGCCGCCCGGGGTTTCGTAGCAGCCACGGGACTTCATGCCGACGTAACGGTTTTCGACGATGTCCAGACGGCCGATTCCATGCTCGCCACCGATCTTGTTCAGCGTCGCCAGTACGGTGGCTGGGGTCATTTCGACGCCGTCCAGCGCCACGATGTCGCCGTTGCGGTAGGTCAGTTCCAGGTATTGCGGGGTGTCGGGAGCGTTCTCCGGGGAGACGGTCCAGCGCCACATGTCTTCTTCGTGCTCGGTCCAGGTGTCTTCCAGCACGCCGCCTTCATAGGAGATGTGCAGCAGGTTGGCGTCCATCGAGTACGGGGATTTTTTCTTGCCGTGGCGTTCGATCGGGATCGCGTGCTTCTCGGCGTAGTCCATCAGCTTCTCGCGCGACAGCAGGTCCCACTCGCGCCACGGCGCAATGACTTTCACGCCTGGCTTGAGTGCGTAGGCACCCAGTTCGAAACGCACCTGGTCGTTGCCCTTGCCGGTGGCGCCATGGGAAATGGCATCGGCGCCGGTTTCGTTGGCGATTTCGATCAGGCGCTTGGCGATCAGCGGACGTGCGATGGACGTACCCAGCAGGTACTCACCTTCGTAAACGGTGTTGGCGCGGAACATCGGGAACACGAAATCACGCACGAATTCTTCGCGCAGGTCGTCGATGTAGATTTCTTTGACGCCCATGGCCTGGGCCTTGGCGCGGGCCGGCTCGACCTCTTCGCCTTGACCGAGATCAGCGGTGAAGGTCACCACTTCACAGTTATAAGTATCCTGCAGCCACTTGAGGATCACCGAAGTGTCCAGGCCGCCGGAATACGCCAGAACGACCTTGTTTACGTCCGCCATGCCATCACTCCACGGGGTTCTACGGAAAGCCGGGGAGTCTACCGCTCAAACGCGATAATTTACAGAGGCGCGACAGCTTAAGACGACAAAGCGACAGAATGTTTCGAGAGCGCGACGATGACCGGCGAGTCAGGAAGTCGCTGCGGTGCTGCCCGGCGTGCTCGCTTGCGGTGCCGGAGCCGTTGTCGGTGCCACGCGTGCCAGTTTGACATTGACCCGACGGTTCTTCGCGCGATTGGCCTTATTGGTGTTCGGCACAATGGGGTATTGCTCGCCATGGAAGCGCACGGTGATCTGTGATTCCTGGATGCCGTTGGCCTTGAAGAAATCGACCACCGCCAGCGCCCGGCGACGCGACAACTCACGATTGGTCAACCGATTGCCGCTGTTGTCGGAATGGCCGTCGAGTTCGATGTGATTGACCGTCGGATCGGCCTTCATGTAGTCGAGCATGACTTGCAGCTTGGCCTTGGCGGCCGGGTCCAGGTCAACGCCTTCGCCGGGAAAACCTATCTGCGATTGCTTGATCTGGTCGAAGCTCTGCGGCAACAACTTCGCCACACAGGTCTGGTAATCATTGAATGCTTTGCTGAATTTCACCGGAAGCAGACGCACTTCCGAAACCCGGCCATCGCCAGACGCGCGGCGCACTACCGGGCTGCGGCCATCCAGCAAACCACTGATCAAGCCACCGGCCTGCGATTGCGAGCTGTTGAACAGCACGTTGCCACTGCCCAGCCTGACGCTGCCCAGATTGATGTCGCCGCGCCCCGGCTGCCACGGCGCAGCGGCAGCCAGCAGCGTTGCCGATCCGCCGCCGAGCATGGCGTTATAAGCGTTGAGACGAAAAATCGCCTGCTCGCCGGCCTTGCGCACGAATTCGCCCGAGCCGAAATCGGTGATCGGCTGGGTCAGACGGCATTCGAACTTGTCGCCGGCGACCGTCCACTCAATGCTCTCCAGACGGGTCTGGTACGTCAGCGCCATCGCGGGAAGGCTGGCAAACACACTGAGCAAGGCTAAATAACGCTGGCGCACGGGAGGCTCCATTGGCTTGTGAAACACAAACACCGATTCACACAATGTTTACGGCATACCTTCGGGATATCGGACACTGTCGGCAAAACTTGATAGCGAGTGCCTGCAAGAGTCTTTTCCGGTAGCATTCGCCTCAGTTTGACCCGCCTGGAATCCCCTCATGTCCGACCGCCTGACCCTGCTGCGTCCCGACGACTGGCACATTCATCTTCGCGATGGTGCCGTGTTGACCAATACCGTTGCCGATGTTGCGCGCACCTTCGGTCGCGCCATCATCATGCCCAATCTGGTACCGCCGGTGCGCAACGCCGCTGAAGCCGACGGCTACCGTCAGCGCATTCTCGCTGCCCGCCCGGCCGGCAGTCAGTTCGAGCCGTTGATGGTGCTGTACCTCACCGACCGCACCCAGCCCGAAGAAATCCGCGAGGCCAAGGCCAGCGGCTTCGTGCACGCCGCCAAGCTGTACCCGGCCGGAGCGACCACCAACTCCGACTCCGGTGTAACCAGCATCGACAAGATCTTTGCGGTGCTCGAGGCCATGGCCGAAGTCGGCATGCCGCTGTTGATCCACGGCGAAGTCACGCGCGGCGATGTCGACGTCTTCGACCGCGAAAAAATCTTTATCGATGAGCACATGCGCCGTGTCGTCGAGCGCTTCCCGACGCTGAAAGTGGTATTCGAACACATCACCACTGGCGACGCCGTGCAGTTCGTCAACGAGGCATCGGCCAATGTCGGCGCGACCATCACCGCACATCATCTGCTCTACAACCGCAACCACATGCTGGTAGGCGGAATTCGGCCGCACTTCTACTGCCTGCCGATTCTCAAGCGCAATACGCACCAGGAAGCCCTGCTCGACGCCGCCACCGGCGGCAGCGCAAAGTTTTTCCTCGGCACCGACTCGGCCCCGCACGCGCAGCACGCCAAGGAAGCCGCTTGCGGCTGCGCCGGCTGCTACACCGCCTATGCTGCCATCGAGTTGTATGCCGAAGCGTTCGAACAGCGCAATGCGCTGGACAAGCTCGAAGCCTTCGCCAGTCTCAACGGTCCGCGCTTTTACGGCCTGCCGGCGAACACCGATCGCATCACCCTGGTTCGTGACGAATGGACCGCCCCGACCAGCCTGCCGTTTGGCGAGTTGACCGTTATCCCGCTGCGCGCCGGTGAAAAACTGCGCTGGCGCCTGCTGGAGGAACACGCGTGAGTGAAGACCATTTCGACGACGAACTGGACGGTCAGAGTGGCGGCGGCCCGCGTCATCCCATGGCAGCACGTTTTCGTGGCTACCTGCCGGTGGTTGTCGACGTAGAAACCGGTGGTTTCAACGCGGCCACCGATGCCTTGCTGGAAATTGCCGCAACCACCGTCGCCATGGATGAAAAGGGTTTCGTTTATCCAGACCACACCTATTTTTTCCGTGTCGAGCCATTCGAAGGCGCCAACGTAGAAGCGGCGGCGCTGGAGTTCACCGGCATCAAGCTCGATCACCCGCTGCGCATGGCCGTCAGTGAAGAAACCGCGCTGACCGACATTTTCCGCGGCATTCGCAAGGCGTTGAAGGCCAACGGCTGCAAGCGTGCGATTCTGGTCGGGCACAACAGCAGCTTCGACCTGGGCTTCCTTAACGCGGCGGTTGCGCGGCTGGACATGAAACGCAACCCGTTCCACCCGTTTTCCAGTTTCGATACCGCGACGCTCGCCGGTCTGGCCTATGGGCAAACCGTGCTGGCGAAAGCCTGTCAGGCCGCCGGCATCGATTTTGACGGTCGTGAGGCGCACTCGGCGCGTTACGACACCGAGAAAACCGCTGAGCTGTTCTGCGGCATCGTCAACCGCTGGAAACAGATGGGCGGCTGGGAAGATTTCGACGACTGAACGAGGTCGGACAAATCCCGCGCGTAAAAAAACCGGCTCACTGAGCCGGTTTTTTTGTGCCTCGACGTTGCGCCTTACAGGCCGGCAGCGTTCTCGGTCAGGTACTTGGCAACGCCTTCTGGCGAAGCGTCCATGCCTTTGTCGCCTTTTTTCCAGTTGGCAGGGCAGACTTCGCCGTGCTCTTCGTGGAATTGCAGCGCGTCGACCAGACGGATCAGCTCTTCCATGTTACGGCCCAGTGGCAGGTCGTTGATGATCTGCGAGCGAACCACGCCTTTGTCGTCGATCAGGAATGCGCCACGGAACGCTACGCCGCCTTCGGATTCAACGTCGTACGCCTTGGCGATGTCGTGCTTCATGTCGGCAGCCATGGTGTATTTCACCTGGCCGATGCCGCCATTGTTCACTGGGGTGTTGCGCCAGGCGTTGTGGGTGAAGTGCGAGTCGATCGACACGGCGATCACTTCAACGTTGCGTGCCTTGAAGTCTTCCATGCGGTTGTCCAGAGCGATCAGCTCGGAAGGGCAGACGAAGGTGAAGTCCAGCGGGTAGAAGAACACCAGGCCGTATTTGCCTTTGATGGCCGACGACAGGGTGAAGCTGTCAACGATCTCGCCATTGCCGAGTACGGCCGGGACGGTGAAGTCAGGGGCTTGTTTGCCTACGAGTACGCTCATTGATATCTCCTGGTGTAAAGACTTGAAGTTCAGGGTCCGGGCCAGCCTGTCACCCTCAGGCGACAGCCCTGTGACACGAACCCTCTTCGCAAGGGACGACCATCATACACTGCGTTTTTGGCCTGTCCTTAACGGATTTTCCCTGTCGGACCGATCAACCGGCTTTCAAGCGACCGGGCGAATGGCGATCGATACCGTTCGTCAGCCACAGGCCCATCAGGCCGGGAAGCTTTCAGAAAGCACTTTGACAATCATTCTCGTTAACATTAAGATCCATCGCAATTGAGTCACAACCAGCGACGGTTCTTACTTATGTATGTTTGCCTCTGCACTGGCGTCACCGACGGACAGATTCGCGAAGCGATCTATGAAGGTTGCTGCAGCTACAAAGAAGTTCGCCAGGCCACCGGCGTCGCCAGCCAGTGTGGCAAATGCGCCTGCCTTGCCAAGGAAGTGGTGCGCGAAACCCTGACCAAGCTGCAAACCGCCCAGGCCGCGATCCCCTACCCGGTAGAATTTACTGCCGCGTAAATCCCCCATTTTCCAAGAACCGGACTTATGTCCGGTTTTTTTATGCCTGAAAATCAATTGCTTAGACGCTAGACGCGGAACACAAACATTCTTATTCCGATTAATTTTCATTTATTATTCAATAACTTAGGTTTGACACTTATAAACACGAAGCTCAAACTCTGCTCTATATACGGTTATTACAGGGCAGGACTCCGATCATGAAAGGCGACATTACAGTCATCCAGCATCTCAACAAGATCCTTGCCAATGAGCTGGTCGCGATCAATCAATACTTTCTGCATGCACGCATGTATGAAGATTGGGGCCTGAACAAGCTCGGCAAGCATGAGTACAAAGAATCCATCGACGAGATGAAGCACGCGGACAAGCTGATCAAGCGCATCCTGTTCCTCGAAGGCCTGCCGAACGTGCAGGATCTGGGCAAGCTGCATATCGGCGAGCACACCCGCGAAATGCTCGAGTGCGACCTGCGTATCGAGAAGACCGGCCACGCTGATCTGAAAGTGGCGATCGCACATTGCGAATCCGTCGGCGACTTTGGTAGCCGTGAACTGCTTGAGGACATTCTCGAGTCCGAGGAAGAACACATCGACTGGCTGGAAACCCAACTGGGCCTGATCGACAAGATTGGCCTGGAAAACTACCTGCAGTCGCAGATGGGCGAAGAATGATCTGACATTCGCCAGATCCGAGACACTAAAAAGCCCCGCCCTCTTTCGAGGAGCGGGGCTTTTTATTGGCTGGTGCAATTCAAGCAACACCACAACCCCTGTAGGGGTGAGCCTGCTCGCGATAGCGGTGTGTCAGTCAATACTTTACTAACTGACAGAACGCTATCGCGAGCAGGCTCACTCCTACAGGGAGGCGAATCAGGCTTCGGACTTGTTCGTCGCAGCCGCTTCGACAGCTGCCTTGATGGTGCTTTGCAGCGAACCGTCAGCAGCCATCTCGGTCATGATGTCGCTGCCGCCGATCAGTTCACCGCCCACCCACAGTTGCGGGAAAGTCGGCCAGTTGGCGTACTTTGGCAGGTTGGCGCGGATTTCCGGGTTCTGCAGGATGTCCACGTAAGCGAACTTTTCGCCACAGGCCATCACAGCCTGTGCAGCTTTCGCGGAGAAGCCGCATTGCGGGGCATTCGGCGAGCCTTTCATGTAAAGCAGAATGGTGTTGTTGGCAATCTGCTCTTTAATCGTTTCGATGATATCCATGGAGCACCTCGGCTGAACTTTCCGACTCATGGGTCGGCACGGTGGCGCATTGTAACGGAATCCCGAGCGCCCTGCTCGGTCTCCCCGACAGACATGCTCAAGCCGCTGCCACCGTCACCGGCACGCCGTTCAATGCAGCGTTGCCCGACAGTTCGTCGAGCTGGCATTCATCGGTCAGGTCATTGGCACTCGACCCCGGCTGACTGCTGGCGATCGCCATCTGCACGCCTGGCCGTGCATGGCCCCAACCGTGCGGCAAGCTGACCACGCCTTTCATCATGTCGAGACTGGCGAGCACCTCCACTTCAATCTGCCCGACCCGCGAGCTCACCCGAACGCGCTGCCCATCGGCAAGCCCCCGGCTGGCCAGATCATCCGGGTGCATCAGCAACTGATGACGCGGCTTGCCCTTCACCAACCGGTGAAAGTTGTGCATCCAGGAATTGTTGCTGCGCACATGGCGGCGACCGATCATCAACAGCTCATCGGCTGCCGGCGCCTGCAATGCTGCAAAGCGTGCGAGGTCGGCGAGGATTTCCGGCGGTGCAGCCTGAACACGCTGATTCGGCGTTTTCAGGCGTGTGGCCAGATTCGGTTTCAGCGCGCCAAGGTCGATGCCGTGCGGATGATCGAACAGCGTCGCCAACGACAGTTTCTGTTCGGACGCATCGCCGTAGCGGCCCATGCGCAGACCCATGTCGATCATCTTCGCCGGCGGCATTGTTGGCTTCAGTTCCTTGCCGGTCCGCTCGGCAAACGCCTTGGCCAGCCCGACGAAGATTTCCCAGTCGTGCAGCGCGCCTTCGGGTTTGGCAAGGATCGCACGATTGAAACGCGTGACATTGCGCACCGCGAACAGATTGAACGTCGTGTCGTAGTGATCGTTTTCCAGCGCCGAGGTCGACGGCAAGATCAGATCGGCATAACGCGTGGTTTCGTTGATGTACAGATCGATGCTGACCATGAAGTCGAGGCCATCCAGCGCCTGCTCCAGTTGCCGACCGTTGGGCGTCGACAGCACCGGATTGCCGGCTACAGTGACCAGCGCACGAATCTGCCCGTCGCCGGCGGTGAGCATTTCTTCGGCCAGCGCCGACACCGGCAACTCGCCGCCGTACTCTGGCCGCCCCGATACACGGCTTTGCCACTTGTTGAAATGCCCGCCCGAGGTCGAGGCCACCAGATCCACCGCAGGCTCGGTGCAGAGGGCGCCGCCAACACGATCGAGGTTGCCGGTGACCAGGTTGATCAACTGCACAAGCCAATGGCACAGGGTACCGAAGGCTTGGGTCGAGACGCCCATGCGTCCGTAGCAGACGGCCGTCGGCGCGGCAGCGAAATCCCGGGCCAGTTGGCGGATCTGCTCGGCAGGCACCGCGCACAGCGGACTCATGGCCTCAGCGGTAAATGACGCCACGGCGCTGCGCACATCGTCCAGCCCATCGACCGGCAAGTGACTGTCGCGGGCCAGCCCTTCGCTGAACAGCGTGTTGAGCATCCCGAACAGTAGTGCTGCATCGCCACCGGGGCGAACAAACACATGCTGATCAGCCATCGCTGCAGTTTCACTACGTCGCGGATCGACCACTACCACTTTGCCGCCGCGCGCCTGAATCGCCTTGAGGCGCTTTTCGACATCCGGCACGGTCATGATGCTGCCGTTGGAAGCCAGAGGATTGCCGCCGAGGATCAGCATGAAATCGGTGTGGTCGATGTCCGGAATCGGCAGCAACAGGCCATGGCCGTACATCAAATAGCTGCTTAAGTGGTGCGGCAATTGATCGACCGAAGTCGCCGAGTAACGATTGCGCGTCTTCAACAGGCCAAGGAAATAGTTGCTGTGGGTCATCAGCCCATAGTTGTGCACGCTCGGGTTGCCCTGATAGACCGCCACCGCGTTTTGTCCATGCCGCTCTTGAATCGCCGCCAGTTTTTCTGCCACCAGCGCAAACGCTTCGTCCCATTCGATCGGCAACCACTCGCTGCCGACCCGGCGCATGGGCTGGCGCAAACGATCCGGATCATTCTGGATGTCTTGCAGGGCCACGGCCTTTGGGCAGATGTGGCCACGGCTGAAGGTGTCGAGGGCATCGCCCTTGATCGAGGTGATCGCGACGTTGCCATCGGTTTCTGTGGTTTCGATGGTCAGCCCGCAAATGGCTTCGCACAGGTGGCACGCACGGTGATGAAGAGTCTTGGTCATGGCCAGTCTCTGTCTTGTTCTGGGCGGGCAATCGCACCCGCGGGAACAAAACTATGGCCCGTGCGCTGATCCCGCGCCAGCGACGTTCGTCTTGTGAATCGACGGCTATCAGGTGCACCGATAAACCGGCGCGATCAGTTGGGCGGCAACTGGGGTGGCGCGGCCAGCTGGATTTCCTGAATGGTTTCGATCTGCTCGTGGGCGACGTGTACGCCGGTGAGTTCGCCGATCAACCGCCAATGCTCATCAAGCCCGGCGCTGATCGTCGCCATGCGGTCGATCATGTGCCGCCCGGCCGACTTGACCACTTCATCTTCACTGCGCAGCAACTCGAACGACATCGAGGTGACCGACGCGGTGAGATGGGTCAGAGAGCGAGCCGTGTGGCCCAGCAGTTCCATTAACAGTTGTTCTTTCGATTCCATGCGGAGGCTTCCTGCGTCGCTCGAAAGTCATTTATAACCCAGCACTTTGCTTTAGCAAATGTTTCAATCTGAACATCCGACCAAGCGAATACACGGCGCCGTGGCCGTAAACCGACCAAGGCCACACCGTCGCCGCCGCGGCGCATTGCCAAGCCCGGCGGGGCCAGTGTACAAAGAGGCTCGCTGCTTTACTGAATCCGGCTTCATTCGCGCAAGTGCCACGGCACTGCGCCCTGCGAATCCTGCAAACACCGTAGCCTATTGGCGTAACGCGACATTTAGTGTCAATATCGCGCCTTCCCCTATTTCGTCGCCCCGTGCGGCTTACGCCGCAGGTCTCGCCCGTTGTTCCGTTAAACAAGGCTTTGAGCATCTGCGGTTTGTAGCAAAAAGGTAGTCAATGATGAGCGCAAGGCACTTTCTCTCCCTGATGGATTGCACGCCCGAAGAGCTGGTCAGCGTGATCCGTCGAGGCGTTGAGCTCAAGGACCTGCGTAACCGCGGCGTACTGTTCGAGCCTCTGAAAAACCGCGTGCTGGGGATGATCTTCGAGAAATCCTCGACCCGTACCCGGATCTCCTTCGAGGCCGGCATGATCCAGCTCGGCGGCCAGGCGATCTTCCTGTCCCCGCGCGACACCCAACTGGGCCGTGGCGAGCCGATCAGCGACTGTGCCATCGTCATGTCGAGCATGCTCGATGCGGTGATGATCCGCACCTTCGCCCACAGCACCCTGACCGAATTCGCGGCCAACTCGCGCGTGCCGGTGATCAACGGCCTGTCCGACGACCTGCACCCGTGCCAGTTGCTGGCCGACATGCAGACCTTCCTTGAGCACCGTGGCTCGATTCAGGGCAAGACCGTGGCCTGGATCGGTGACGGCAACAACATGTGCAACAGCTATATAGAAGCGGCGATCCAGTTCGACTTCCAGTTACGCGTTGCCTGTCCTGAAGGCTACGAGCCCAACCCTAAGTTCATCGCCAGGGCCGGCGATCGCGTGAGCATCGTCCGTGACCCGCAAGACGCGGTGCGCGGCGCGCATCTGGTTAGCACCGATGTCTGGACTTCGATGGGCCAGGAAGAGGAAACTGCCAAACGCCTCAAGCTGTTTGCCCCGTTCCAGGTCAATCGTGCGCTGCTCGACCTCGCTGCCGAGGACGTGCTGTTCATGCATTGCCTGCCGGCGCACCGCGGCGAAGAAATCAGCCTCGACCTGCTCGATGACCCGCGCTCCGTCGCCTGGGATCAGGCAGAAAACCGTCTCCACGCACAGAAGGCCCTGCTCGAGTTCCTCGTCGAACCGGCATATCACCACGCATGAGCCATGAATTACTGCTGAACCTGCGCAACCTCGCTTGCGGCTATCAAGATCAACGTGTGGTGCAGAACCTCAATCTGCACCTCAACGCCGGGGATATCGGTTGCCTGCTCGGTTCGTCCGGCTGCGGCAAAACCACCACCCTGCGCGCCATCGCCGGTTTCGAACCGGTGCACGAAGGTGAGATCACCCTCGGCGGCGAGACGCTGTCCAGCGCCGGGTTCACCCTGGCACCTGAGAAGCGCCGCATCGGCATGGTGTTTCAGGACTACGCGCTGTTCCCACACCTGAGTGTCGCGGACAACATAGCGTTCGGTATTCGCAAGCATCCCGACAAGACCCGCGTCACCGAAGAGCTGCTCGAACTGGTCAACCTGAAAAACCTTGGCAAACGTTTCCCGCACGAATTGTCCGGCGGCCAGCAACAACGCGTCGCCCTCGCCCGTGCTCTGGCGCCAGAACCGCAACTGCTGCTGCTCGACGAGCCGTTTTCCAACCTCGATGGCGAACTGCGACGCAAGCTCAGCCATGAAGTGCGCGACATTCTCAAGTCCCGGGGCACCAGTGCGATCCTCGTCACCCACGATCAAGAAGAAGCCTTCGCCGTCAGCGATCACGTTGGCGTGTTCAAGGAAGGTCGGCTGGAGCAATGGGACACGCCGTACAACCTCTACCACGAACCGGCGACGCCTTATGTCGCCAGTTTCATCGGCCAGGGCTATTTCATTCGCGGCCAGCTCGCCAGCCCGGAATCGGTGCAGACGGAACTGGGTGAACTGCGCGGCAATCGCGCTTACACCTGGCCGATTGGCGGTGCGGTGGATGTGCTGTTGCGTCCGGATGACATCGTTTATGCACCGGACAGTGCCTTGAAAGCGCAGATTGTCGGCAAGACGTTCCTTGGTGCGGCAACGCTGTATCGCTTGCAATTGCCGACCGGGGCACAGCTGGAATCGATCTTCCCGAGCCATGCCGATCATCTGGTCGGGGCTGAGGTGGGGATTCGTGTAGCGGCTGATCATCTGGTGCTGTTCCAGGCCTCCGGCAGCACCGCGGCGCAGATTCCGGTGGTTGAGAACGGCGTGCGCCGGTTCAGCACCAGCCTCTGATCAAACACCATACCCCTGTAGGAGTGAGCCTGCTCGCGATAGCGGTCTATCAGTTGCCGAAGATGTTGACCGATAAACCGCTATCGCGAGCAGGCTCACTCCTACAAAGGGATGGCGGTTAGCTCAGGTGAAGGGTGCCGCTGGCCACCAGCGTCGCATTCCCGCCAATCTTCACCCGCTCACCCTCCAGCCGACAGAATAACTCCCCGCCCCGCGCCGAGCGCTGGCATGCGGTCAGGTTCGACTTGCCCAGCCGTTTGGCCCAATACGGAATGAGGCTGCAGTGGGTCGACCCGGTCACCGGGTCTTCATCGATGCCGATGGCCGGGGCGAAATAGCGCGAGACGAAGTCGTGCTGATTCCCGCGGGCGGTGACGATCGCGCCCAGCCACGGCAGTTTCGCCAGCGCCGCCATGTCCGGCTTGCAGTCGAGCACGGCCTGCTCCGAGTCCAGCACCACGAACAATTCGTTGGAACCGAGTACGTCAACCGCCTCCACGCCGAGCGCCCGCTCGACGTCCAGCGTCACGCCGATTTCCGAAGGCACGATCGTCGGAAAATCCAGCCACAGCCGATCGCCTTCGCGGCTGACACTCAACGGGCCAGACTTGCAGGTGAAGTCGATGCGCTCGGCGCTTTCCTTATAGATGTCGAACAGCACAAATGCGCTGGCCAACGTGGCGTGCCCACACAACGGTACTTCAGTGGTCGGGGTAAACCAGCGGATATGCCAGGCTTGGCCCTCACGCACCAGAAACGCCGTTTCCGCGAGGTTGTGTTCGGCGGCAATCTTCTGCATCAACTCATCCGCCAGCCATGCCTCGAGCCGATAAACCATCGCCGGATTGCCGCTGAACGGCCGATCGCTGAACGCGTCGACCTGATGAAACGCAAGCTGCATGACTTTCTCCCTGAGTGAGTTGGCGCAAGCTTGCAGCGACTGCGACCTCAGCGCCAGTGACAGAACCGGCGAATTTTCTGCATACAGCGCGAGGCTATGCGCGGCCGATGTCGGCAAATATCGCCTGGGTGTGTTGCGCAAGTATCGCAGGCGCCAGTTCGACTTCCAGTCCGCGTCGACCGGCGCTGACATAAATAGTCGCAAACGCCTGGGCCGAGGTATCGATGAAGGTGCGCAGGCGTTTCTTCTGCCCCAGCGGACTGATACCGCCCAACAGATAACCGGTGGAACGCTGCGCCGCAGCCGGATCGGCCATTTCGGCTTTTTTCACTCCGGCGGCATGCGCCAGCCCTTTGAGGTCGAGCGTTCCGACGACCGGCACCACCGCCACCAGCAACTCTCCTTTTTCGCTGGACGCCAGCAGAGTCTTGAACACCTGGGCCGGCGCAAGCGCCAGTTTCTCCGCGGCCTCGAGCCCGTAGGACGCGGCCTTCGGATCATGTTCGTAACTGTGCACGCGATGTTCGGCACGAACTTTTTTCAACAAGTCCAACGCTGGGGTCATGGCAGCTCCGGGTCCGGCAATCAGAGAAAAACCTGCGGTCGATTCTAGGGCATCACTTGGCAAAAGGCTCTATCTCCGGCCGCGATTGCCGTGGCCTGTAGACATATTCGGGCGCGCCTCTGCGCTGATCATTCACCCAGCGAATAGTTTTATTGTGACCGACAGTTCACTTTCGACCTTTGACAGGTTTGTTTCTTGTCTATATTTTTTCGAATCTGAATAATGCAAGAATCAGCGACATCGCAGCACCCAGCAGTAAACCGGGAAACGAATGGGGATTCCAACCCGGTGAAAATCGCGCCCTGCCGTGACGGCAAGACGCCAGACAACAACAAAAACCGAGGTTTTCAATGACAACTGCTTTACCGCAACCATCGCTTTCGGGCCAATGCATGGCCGAGTTTCTGGGGACTGCATTACTGATCTTCTTCGGCACTGGTTGTGTCGCCGCGCTCAAAGTCGCGGGCGCGAGCTTCGGGCTGTGGGAAATCAGCATCATCTGGGGCGTCGGCGTGAGCATGGCGATCTACCTCACCGCCGGGGTTTCCGGCGCGCATCTGAACCCTGCCGTGAGCATCGCCCTGGCAATCTTCGCTGACTTTGAAAAGCGCAAACTGCCGTTCTACATTCTTTCGCAAATCGCCGGCGCCTTCTGCGGCGCGCTGTTGGTGTACACGCTGTACAGCAACCTGTTCTTCGATTTCGAACAGACTCACCAAATGGTTCGCGGCTCGGCCGCCAGCCTGGAACTGGCCTCGGTGTTTTCGACCTACCCCAATCCGGTGCTCTCGACGGCTCAGGCATTCCTGGTCGAGATGATCATCACCGCGATCCTGATGGGCGTGATCATGGCCCTGACCGATGACAACAACGGTCTGCCGCGAGGCCCGATGGCGCCGCTGCTGATCGGTTTGCTGATTGCCGTGATCGGCAGTTCGATGGGCCCGCTGACCGGTTTCGCGATGAACCCGGCCCGTGACTTCGGTCCGAAACTGATGACTTTCTTTACCGGTTGGGGTGAAATTTCCTTCACTGGCGGCCGCGATATTCCGTACTTCCTGATTCCGATTTTTGCACCGATTGTCGGTGCCTGCCTCGGCGCCGCCGGGTATCGCGGGCTGATCGCCCGCCACCTGACCGGCGCCACACCTGCTACAAAGGATGCAGAACCGGCCATTGACGGCAAACCAAGAACTTCTTGAAACAGTCGGCGCCGGCTCCTGCCCGATAGAGCCTGCGCCCCGGCCCACTCTCCCTTATTTCGTCCAAGGCAATCGACATGACCGACATTCAGAACAAGAACTACATCATTGCCCTCGATCAGGGTACGACCAGCTCCCGCGCGATCATTTTCGACCGCGATGCGAATGTGGTCTGCACCGCGCAGCGCGAATTCGTCCAGCATTACCCGCAGGCTGGCTGGGTCGAACACGACCCGATGGAAATCTTCGCCACCCAGAGCGCCGTGATGGTCGAAGCACTGGCTCAGGCCGGCCTGCATCATGATCAGGTCGCTGCCATCGGTATCACCAACCAGCGCGAAACCACCGTAGTGTGGGACAAAACCACCGGTCGTCCGGTGTACAACGCCATCGTCTGGCAGTGCCGCCGCAGCACCGAGATCTGCCAGCAGCTCAAGCGCGATGGCCACGAAGACTACATCCGCGACACTACCGGTCTGGTCACCGACCCGTACTTCTCCGGCACCAAGCTGAAGTGGATCCTCGACAACGTCGAAGGCAGCCGCGAACGCGCGCGCAACGGCGAACTGTTGTTCGGCACCGTCGACAGCTGGCTGATCTGGAAATTTACCGGCGGCAAAGTACACGTCACCGACTACACCAACGCCTCGCGCACCATGCTCTTCAACATCCATTCGCTGGAATGGGATTCGAAGATGCTGGAGATCCTCGACATTCCTCGCGAAATGCTCCCGGAGGTCAAAGCCTCCTCGGAAATCTACGGGCGCACCAAGAGCGGCATCGCCATCGGCGGTATCGCCGGCGACCAGCAAGCGGCGCTGTTCGGGCAGATGTGCGTCGAGCCGGGCCAGGCGAAAAACACCTATGGCACTGGCTGCTTCCTGCTGATGAACACCGGCGACAAGGCAGTGAAATCGCAGCACGGCATGCTCACCACCATCGCCTGCGGTCCGCGTGGCGAAGTGGCGTATGCGCTGGAAGGTGCGGTGTTCAACGGCGGTTCGACCGTGCAGTGGCTGCGCGATGAACTGAAGATCATCAATGACGCCCACGACACCGAGTACTTCGCCAATAAGGTGAAGGACAGCAACGGTGTGTACCTGGTGCCGGCGTTCACGGGGCTGGGCGCACCGTACTGGGACCCGTATGCCCGTGGCGCGCTGTTCGGCCTGACCCGCGGCGTGCGCGTCGACCACATCATCCGCGCTGCGCTGGAATCGATCGCCTACCAGACCCGCGATGTGCTCGACGCCATGCAGCAGGACTCCGGCGAACGCCTCAAGGCCCTGCGCGTGGACGGCGGCGCGGTCGCCAACAACTTCCTCATGCAGTTCCAGGCTGACATCCTCGGCACCCAGGTCGAACGCCCGCAAATGCGCGAAACCACCGCACTCGGCGCCGCATACCTGGCCGGTCTGGCCTGCGGTTTCTGGGGCAGCCTGGAAGAACTGCGCGGCAAAGCGGTGATCGAGCGCGAGTTCGAACCGAGCCTGGACGAAGTCGAGAAAGAGAAACTCTACAAAGGCTGGAAAAAAGCCGTCAGCCGCACCCGTGACTGGGCGCGTGAGGACGCTGAATAAGCCAGGCTTGAGTAACAGATAGGCATCTAACTGGTCGGGAGCGGATTCCTGCGGCATCATGGGCAAATTTGCACGGCAGCCCAAAGGAAGCCCCATGAATCTGCCTCCCCGTCAGCAGCAAATCCTCGAGCTGGTCCGCGAACGCGGCTATGTGAGCATCGAGGAAATGGCCACGCTGTTCGTAGTCACCCCGCAAACCATTCGCCGCGACATCAATCAGCTCGCCGAAGCCAATCTGCTGCGCCGTTACCACGGTGGCGCCGCCTATGATTCCAGCGTCGAAAACACCGCCTATGCGATGCGCGCCGACCAGATGCGCGATGAAAAGCAACGCATCGGCGAAGCCATCGCCGCGCAGATCCCCGATCACGCCTCGCTGTTCATCAACATCGGCACCACCACCGAATCGATCGCCCGCGCCCTGCTCAATCACAGCCACCTGAAAATCATCACCAACAACCTGCATGTCGCCTCGATGCTCAGCGCCAAGGATGACTTCGACGTGCTGCTGACCGGTGGCAACGTGCGCCGTGACGGCGGTGTTGTCGGCCAGGCCAGTGTCGATTTCATCAATCAGTTCAAAGTTGATTTCGCGCTCGTCGGCATCAGCGGGATCGATGAGGACGGCAGCCTGCTCGACTTCGATTATCAGGAAGTGCGGGTGAGCCAAGCGATCATCGCCAATGCGCGCCAAGTGATTCTGGCGGCGGATTCGAGCAAGTTCGGCCGTAACGCGATGATCCGACTGGGGCCGATCAGCCTGATCGATTGCCTGGTCACCGATCAGCAACCGGTGCCGGCTTTGGCGCAGTTGTTGAGCCAGCACAAGATTCGCCTGGAAGTCGTTTAACCCTCTCGAGCATGACTCCCTTGTGGCGAGGGAGCTTGCTCCCGCCGGGCTGCGAAGCGGCCCCCTGCGAAATTCAACCGTTAATCCATGCACACCGTGCTTGCTGGATTTACGACGGCTGCGCCGCCGAGCGGGAGCAAGCTCCCTCGCCACAACCGTGTTCTCTCGCTTGAATGTTCGAAAATTTTCCTTTCTCTGTCCTTCGATGAGTTTTTTCAATCGAAGTCGACTGGCTGCGCGCGTCTTTATGGGCTACCATTTTCGCAAATGAACATTCATGTTCGATTTCAAATATCGAAAACCAAAAAGAGCCCGAGGCCAGCCGATGTCCACCTCTACCTTGCGTACGCCCCCTCTCTCCGAGATCTATGACGTTGCCGTAATCGGCGGCGGGATCAATGGCGTGGGGATCGCAGCGGATGCCGCCGGTCGCGGTCTTTCGGTGTTCCTTTGCGAACAGGACGATCTCGCCAGCCACACTTCGTCAGCCAGCAGCAAGCTGATCCACGGTGGCCTGCGCTATCTCGAACATTATGAATTCCGTCTGGTGCGTGAGGCGCTGGCCGAACGTGAAGTGCTGCTGGCCAAGGCACCGCACATCGTCAAGCCGATGCGCTTCGTGCTGCCGCACCGCCCGCACCTGCGTCCGGCGTGGATGATTCGTGCCGGCCTGTTCCTCTATGACAACCTCGGCAAACGCGAAAAGCTGCCGGGTTCGAAAAGCCTGAAGTTCGGCGCCGACAGCGCGCTGAAAAGCGAAATCAAGAAAGGCTTCGAATACTCCGACTGCTGGGTCGATGACGCCCGCCTCGTGGTGCTCAACGCCATGGCCGCCCGCGAAAAAGGCGCCCACGTGCACACCCAGACCCGTTGTGTCAGCGCCCGTCGCGCCAAAGGCTTGTGGCATCTGCACCTGGAACGCGCCGATGGCAGCCTGTTTTCGATTACCGCCAAAGCACTGGTCAACGCCGCCGGCCCGTGGGTAGCCAAATTCATCCGTGACGACCTGAAAATGGAATCGCCGTACGGCATTCGTCTGATTCAGGGCAGCCACATCATCGTGCCGAAACTGTACGAAGGTGAGCATGCGCACATTCTGCAAAACGAAGACCAGCGCATCGTTTTCACCATTCCGTACCTGAACCACTTCACCCTGATTGGCACCACCGACCGCGAATACACCGGCGATCCGGCCAAAGTCGCGATCACCGAAGGGGAAACCGATTACCTGCTGAAAGTGGTCAACGCCCACTTCAAGCAGCAGCTCAGCCGCGATGACATCCTGCACAGCTACTCGGGCGTGCGTCCACTGTGCAACGACGAATCCGACAACCCTTCGGCCGTCACTCGCGATTACACCCTGGCGCTGTCTGGCGGCGGCGAAGAAGCGCCCCTGCTGTCGGTGTTTGGCGGCAAGCTGACCACCTACCGCAAACTCGCCGAATCAGCGATGGCGCAGTTGATGCCGTTCTTCACCCAGATGCGCCCGAGCTGGACGGCCACCGCCACCCTGCCCGGCGGCGAAGACATGACCACACCGCAAGCCTTGAGCGCGCTGATTCGCGACAAGTTCGATTTTGTCCCGACAGAAATCGCCCGGCGCTGGGCCGTCACCTACGGCAGCCGCACCTGGCGCATGCTTGAAGGCGTGGAAACCCTGGCCGACATGGGTGAGCACATCGGCGGCGGGCTCTATACCCGCGAGGTCGATTACCTGTGCAGCGAAGAGTGGGCGACCACTGCGCACGACATTCTCTGGCGTCGCACCAAGCTCGGGTTGTTCACCACGGCAGATGAGCAGCAGAAGCTGGCGTCGTATCTGGGCAAGGTTGAGCAGAATCGGAAGATCGAGGCGGCTTGATCTCACCGTTTAAACGAAAGCCCCTGGATCGAGAGATTCAGGGTTTTTTTTTGTTGTGTCCGCAAAATCCAGCCCCCTCACGACATTGGATAGATGAACTCACTGCCCCAGATGCACCAACAGAAAATCGATGAAAACCCGCGATTTGTGCGGCAGATGTGGAGTGTTTGGAAAGACCACATTGATCGATTGCGAGGGCAGCGAGTAACCGGGCAGCAGGCGCACCAGACGACCACTGGCAATATCGTCTTCAACCACCCAGGCCGGCAGTACCGACACGCCCAGCGAGGACAGTGTCATTGATCGAATTGCTGTCGAGGAATTCGACTCGAAGTGGCTGGTGCCGTTGACTTCGATCTCCCCACCCAGACCATCACGTAAGCGCCACTGTGTCGGCGCCTGCAGATTGCTGTTGGCAATCCACGGTACACCATTCAGATCCTGAGGCTGTCGAACCGCGTGCCGGGCGAGAAATCCTTCGGTGGCGACCAATACGATTTCGTAATCCGCCAGCTTTCGGCTTTTGAATGCCGAATCTGCCAAGTTACCCAAGCGAACGACCAGGTCGAGCTTCTCTGCCACCAGATCATTCAGCGAAGAGTTGAAGTTGTAGCACAGGCGAATATCCGGATAGTGCTCGGTAAACAACGGGATCAACGGCAGAATAAACTTCTCACCATACTCGCTGGTGGAACTTATGCGCAACTTTCCAGATACGCGATTATTACCCTTCAATACATTGTCAAAAGCATTATCAATATCAGCGATAATCCCCTTGAACTCTTCATAAAACTCCTGACCTATTTCCGTCAGCGAAATGTTACGTGTATTGCGGATCAGCAACGTGGCCGACAACACTTCCTCCAGCGCCTTGACATGCAGGCTGGCCATGGCTTTGCTGATACTCAGATAATTAGCCGCTTTGGTATAAGAACCAAAATCGACCACCGCGAGAAACGTTTGAACCCGATTAAGATGAGAGTGCATGGCGGTTGGGCTCACTGTTAAATCCTGTCAAACATTGTTTTAAGCATAGTCGTATCGACACTTCAAGTCCATCGCCCCTATGCTGCGCGGCAAAGGGGATACACCATGAACTATCGCTACAAGATCGCGCTGATTTTCTTGATCGGCTTTTTTATTGATTGCATAAATATATTTATGTCCGCTGTCGCATTACCCAGTATATCGGCCACTTTGCAAGTCAGCACTTCTGCAGTGGCATGGGTCGCCAACGCTTACATCCTCGGGTTGACCTTGATCATCCCTGTCAGCACCTGGCTGGCCGGACGCTTTGGCAGTCGTGAAATTCTGACCGTTTCCATGCTGGTATTCAGCGGCTCGGTGTGGATGTGCGGCCAGGCCGACAGTTTCCACGAACTGGTGATCTGGCGCTTCGTCCAGGGCATCGGCGGTGGCTTGTTGATTCCGGTCGGACAGGCGCTGACGTTCAATCTTTTCCAGGGCGAGCAACGGGCGAAGATATCCACGCTGGTGATGGCCGTCGCACTGATCGCACCGGCCATTTCACCCACCGTGGGCGGCATCATCGTCGACAGCAGTTCATGGCGTTGGGTGTTCTATAGCAACATTCCGTTTTCGCTGATCGCCGCCGGTTTGTCCTGGTTCTGGATCAGGGAAAGCAAGCCCGCCGATCTTCAGCGACCCGACATCAAAGGCCTGTTGCTGGTCAGCGCGGCACTCGCCAGCCTGTTGATGGGCATGTCGCTGTACGGCGGCGACTATCCGCCGTTGGCAGCGCTGGGTTTTGTCATCGCGGGCCTGATATTCATAGCCCTTTATCTGTTGCACTACCGCCGTTGCGACAACGCAATCATCGAGTTGAGCTTGCTCAGAAGTAAAAAACTCAGCACCTCGATTCTCATCTATTACGCGATTCCGGGCGTGTTCACCGGAGTCAACCTGATGAGCATTTTCTTCCTGCAGAACATTCTGCACTTCAGCGCCAGGCTGACCGGGATGTTCATGATCCTTTACGCCATCGGTGCGTTCATCGCGATGACCCTTTGCGGCAGGGTCTACAACCGGGTCGGCGCCAAGCGCCTGTTCATTCTCGGCATGTTGTTGCACAGCGCTGGCATCGCCACGTTGGTGGTGGTCAACGCGCCAGGTGATCTGTGGGTCATCGTGATCGCCTACAGCCTGATGGGGATCGGCGGCGGCATCGGTGCCAATACAGCGCAGACGACCTCATTGATGGACTTCGCCGGCGGCGATACGCACAAGGCCAGTGTCATCTGGAACATCAATCGCCAGATGTCTTTCAGCCTCGGCGCCGCGCTGTTTCTGATGATTTTCAATGTGCTGCTCAAGCAGTTCGACACCACGCAGGCCTACCACGCGACCTTCGCGGTTGCGGCGCTGGTCGGGCTGTTCCCGCTGCTGCAGATGAGTCAATTGAATCCTCCAAAGGAATGCCATGAACAACAACCTGGTTGAACGCGCGCAACACAGCATCCATCACGTGCATGAACTGATTCACCGCGTCTTCACCGATGCCGATGGTGTTGGCTTCGATGCCATCGCGCCGCTGATGGACGTTTTCGCCGAGCACTTCAGCATGGTCACCACCTCCGCCGCCGTGGTCGATCGGGCGCGGGTCGAGCAGCTTTTCAGCGGTGCCGTCGGTGCCCGTAGAGGCCTGGAGATCGTGATCAGTGACCTGCATAGGGTCTGGCAGGAAGGCTCGACCGTGGCGCTGCGCTACAAGGAAACCCATCGCCTGAATCAAATCGAAACGGCCCGCGTCTCGGTGGCGATCCTGCAGGTGCGCCATCACGACGTTCAATGGCTGTACCTGCACGAAACAGCGATCCATCAGGAACAGTCTGCATGAACTTCACCGTCACCCATTGCCGAATGCTCTCGGCGTCGATCAAGGAAGTCAGGGTCGTTGGCCCGGTCCCGGCCGCCGCGATGGCCCATGCCGGCGCGCATTTCAAATGGCGGATTCCGGGCCTGGACGACTGTCGGCATTACTCGACCGTCCATGTGCCGGAAGTCGCCGACGACCAGCTCATCTTCGCCATTCGCCTCTCGGCGGACTCCGTCAGCAGTCAGTACATTCGTGCCCTGAAGATAGGCGATCAGGTTGAACTCGAAGGTCCGTTCAACAGCTTCGCTTACCCGCTCGACGTCGGCAGCGGTCGTGATATAGCGATCGCTGGCGGCATCGGCATCACACCGTTGACCGGCATCCTGCGTCACCTGAAATCGCTGGGGCGCGATCCGCAACTGCATTACTTCGCCAAAAGCAGCGCTGACGCCGCCTACGCCGAGCACTTGCAAGACCGTTTGCGCGAGCGCATGCACCTGCACCTCTCCGGTGCCCGGCCGGCAATCGCTCAGCTATTGGCCGACCTGTCTGCCGAAGATCGGCTCTACGTTTGCGGTCCGGCTTCGATGCTCAGCGATGTGCTCAGCCACGCTCAACGCGCAGGTCTGCCCCGGGAAAACATTCATCTTGAAGTGTTCAACCTACAGGTAGGCGACGCTGTGCAAGGTTGTGTCATCGACGCGGCCGACTCCGGCATCAGCGTCAGCGTCGCGCCGGGTCAATCACTGCTTGATGCACTTGAAGCCGCCGGGCTCGATCCGCTCTACGACTGCCGCCGGGGCGAGTGTGGCGTCTGCGCGCTGGACGTGCTGGAAGGCGAAGTGGATCACCGCGATTTCATCATGAGCGCACAAGAAGCGGCCTGCAGCGCACGAATCTACCCGTGCGTTTCGCGGGCGAAAAGTCCACGCCTGAAACTGGCGATCTGAGGAGCCCCCCCCGTTGGACAATTATTTCAATGGCAGAGAAGTGCACAGATCGCTGTTTCTTGACCAGTCTCTGTTCGAGCTGGAACAGCAGCGCGTCTTTGCCGCAAGTTGGTGTTATCTGGGGCACGACAGCCTGATTCCCGAGACCGGTGACTATTTCGCAACGGCGCTCGCTCAGCAGCCGCTGGCAATGGTCAGACAGAAGAACGGCAACGTCGTCGTGCTACACAATCGCTGCCCGCACAAAGGCGTGAAGGTGCTCGCCGAAACTCGCGGCAACGTCGGTCGCTTCATGCGTTGCCCTTATCACGCCTGGACGTTCAAGACCGACGGCGAGCTGTTGAGTATTCCCGTGAAAAAGGAATACGACGACTGCGACCTCAGCAACTGCTCCGCGCACAAAGGCATGCGCCAGGTGAGCGCGGTGAAGAACTATCGCGGCTTCGTGTTTGTGCGCCTGACTGAAGAAGGTGTCGGCTTCGAAGAATTTTTCGGGGAGTCGCTGTCGACGCTGGACAATATGGTCATGCGCTCGCCGCTGGGTCAGTTGAAAGTAATCGGTCAGCCATTACTGCACCGCCATCGCTGCAATTGGAAAATGGTCGTCGACAACCAGACCGACACCTGCCACCCGATGATCGCCCACGAATCCTCGGCCGGCGAAGCGATACGCCTGTGGCAGGAAACCGGCGATCAGGGCAAGCCGCCGATGGCGGTCGAGCTGTTCTCGCCGTTCATGGCGTCCTACGAGTTTTTCGCCGGCATGGGCATTCGGGTCTGGCCCAACGGTCACGGGCACACCGGGGTCAGCAACTCGATCCACAAGGCGTACACCGACATCTGCGGCTACTGGGAGTTGATGGTCGAAAGCTACGGCGAGGAGCAGGCCCGCGCGATCCTCGATGACACCCGTCACAACACCGTTTATTTCCCCAACCTGATGGTCAAGGGCCCGATCCAGACCCTGCGCGTAATCAAACCGGTCAACGCCCGTGAAACCATCGTCGAGTCGTGGATTTTCGAACTGCAAGGCGCGCCGGTGCAGTTGCTCGAGCGCACCGTGCAGTACAACAACCTGATCAACTCGCCCTGCTCGATGGTCGCCCACGACGACGTCGAAATGTATGAACGGGCGATGGAGGGACTGGGCAGCGATGCCAACGAATGGGTCAACGTCAGCCGCCTGTTCAGGCCTGACGAAACCTATGCGCGAACTCAGGTGGTGTCCGGCACCAGCGAGATGGCGATGCGCAATTTCTATAACAGCTGGCAGCACTTGATGCGGGATGACCATGCCACACGATCACACTAATCACCACGCCATCGAGCAACTGATCGAGACCGAATCGGACTTGCTCGACCAGCAGGATTTCAATGCCTGGCAACAGCTGCTCAGCGATGACTACCACTACTGGATCCCCATGACTCGGGAGCAGCGCAGCCCTTTGCACGAGTCATCGCTGGTCTATGAAGACCGCTTTCTGACCACATTGCGCATCAACCGTCTGGCCAACGCGCGCAACTATTCACAGCAGCCGAAAAGCCGCTGCCTGCACATTGCGCAGCGTCCGCGCATCCGTATCGATGAGGCCGGATTCAGCGCGGTTGCCAGTTCCAACATGCTCTATTGCGAAGCCCGCGGCGACAACGAATGGCATTACCCGGTGACCGTCGAACATCAACTGATCAACATCGACGGCACCTGGAAAATCCACGGCAAGAAAATCCTCTTGCTCAATCCCGCACGCGCACTCGAAAGCCTGCAGCTCATCATCTGATCGACCGAGAAGACTTCCTGTGAACTCAATCCCCAACGGCTCCAACCAGGCGTCCGCGTGCCTGTCTTTTCCCTACGTCGATCTGCTGTATGACTACGGCCAGTTCCTGCGCAACGCCAGCCAGGCCGTCGGCTGTCTGCCGCCGCACAGCGCGCAAAAGCACATCGGTATCATCGGCGCCGGTTTGACCGGGCTGGTCGCCGCGTATGAACTGCTGCGTGCCGGCGCGCGCCGCGTTACGGTATTCGAAGCGGAAGAACAGCACCTGGGCGGGCGCTTCCTGACCCGGTGCTTCGACGAGAACCAGCCACAGTTCATTGCCGAAATGGGCGCCATGCGCTTTCCACCCAGCGAGGTCGGGTTGTTTCATTACCTGAACCGCTTCGGCATTGAAACCACTGAGGCGTTTCCCGATCCGGGTGTCGTCGATACCGAAATTCACTACCGCGGCGAAACCCATCACTGGCCGGCGATGCAACCGCCACCGGCATTGTTCGCCACCGTACATAAAGGCTGGAGCGCTTTTCTCAGCGAAGGCGTAACCCTCGACGACGGCACGTGCCTGGCGCCGCCGCTGCTTCTGACCGAGTTGCTCAAACAGCACAACTATTGCGAAGTGCAGCCGGAGTGGCAACGCTACCTGGACTGCTTCGGCGACAGCTCGTTCTACTCGGCTATGGTGCAGATCTTCACCGGCAAGAATCCGCCTGGCGGCAAACCCTGGCGCAAACCGCAAGACTTCCATCTGTTCGGCTCACTGGGCATTGGCTCGGGTGGTTTCCAGTCGGTGTACCGCGCTTCATTCACCGAGATCCTGCGGCTGGTGATCAATGCCCTTGAGGTCAACCAGCGCCTGGTGCCCAACGGCATTTCAACACTGACCGAGCGGATCGCCGACAGCACCTTCAACGGCATCCAGTTGCGCGACATGATCTGCCGCACACGCATCGAATCGATCAACAAAGGCGCGGATGGGCAGATCCTGCTGGCGGGCAGCAACGGCGAAATCTATGCCTGTGACCGCGTGATCACCACGACCACCACCCGCGCCTTGCAGGTGAACCTCAAGCTCACTCAGAACCAGGCGTTCGTAAATCGTGACGTGGCCCGTGCGATCAACGAGACGCACATGGTCGGCTCTTCGAAATTGTTCATCCTGACCAAGGACAAATTCTGGCTCAAGCACGGTCTGGCGCAGAACATCCAGACCGATACGCTGGTCAAGGGCGTCTATTGCCTCGACTATGCACCCAACGACCCGGACGCCTGGGGCGTGGTACTGATCAGTTACACCTGGGAAGACGACTCGCACAAGATGGTCTCGATGAAGGACAAGGCGCAACGCTGCCTGCGGCTGGTCGACGAACTGGCGATGAGTGCGCCGGAATTTGCCAGCCACCTGATCCCGCTGGACGGTGACTATCAGCGCTACGTTCTGGAATACGACTGGCTGACCGACGAGCACGCACTCGGCGCCTTCAAACTGAATTTTCCTGGCGACGACATTTACTCCGAACAGCTGTTCTACCAGTTCAGAACCGCACTCGACCCAAAGCAGGACACCGGTCTGTACCTCGCCGGTTGCGGCGCATCTTTCACCGGAGGCTGGGCCGAAGGCGGCATCCAGACGGCGCTCAACAGCGCGTGCGCGGTCATCAGCAGCCTGGGTGGCGACTTGCTGCCCGGCAACCCGCTCGATGACCTGCGTTCGCACTACCGCTACAGCTGATTCGTCCCTGTCCATTCGCCGAGAATCAATCATGTCTTCCCAGCTTTCCATTGAACAGCTCATCAGCGGATTCCGCAGCGGCCAGCACTGTCCGGAGCTCTGGCGGCAAACCCTGTGCGAGCGTCATGCGCAACTGCACCATCTGAACAGTTTCATCACCTTCGGCCCGACAGCACCCAGCGCAGAAAGCACCGGACGCGGCGCCGGGTTGTATGGCCTGCCCGTGTCATTCAAGGACAACATCAATGTCAGCGGCATGCCGACAACCGCCGGCACACCGGGCCTTGCCGATTATGTGCCGCAAAGCGATTCAGGCATCGTTCGGCGCTTCAAGCAATTGGGCGCGCAAGTCGTCGGCAAGAACAACATGCATGAACTGTCATTCGGCGTCACTTCCGCCAATCACGCTCACGGCGCGGTCATCAATCCGGTCGATCAACGTTACAGTGCCGGTGGCAGTAGCGGTGGTTGCGCAGCGGCCGTTGCCGCCGGGCTGGTGTCATGTGCGGTCGGCACTGACACCGGCGGGTCGGTGCGGATCCCGGCAGCGTTCTGCGGCATCGTCGGATTTCGCCCCAGCACCGGGCTCTACCCGGCAGACGGCATTGTCCCGGTGTCGCAAACCAAGGACACGCCCGGCCTGCTGACCCGCACAGTCGAAGATTGCCAGTTCGTTCACGCGCAGCTGACGGCCAACTGCTATCAAGCTGAAGATCGTCCCTTGCGCGTCGGCATTCCGGAGCGTTTCCTCTGGAGCGACCTGGAGGACAACGTACACCACGCCTGCCGTGCAGCCATCGATACGCTTGCCGATCGAGGCGTCAGCATTGTTCCGGTCGATGACAGCCTGATTGGCGAGATCAACGAAGGCATTCAGTTTCCATTGCCGATCTTCGAGTTTTTTATCGACTTTCCGAGGTTCCTGATGAAGGCCGGTCGCGGCGAGCAGTTCCTCGACATCATTGGGCAGATCCGTGATCCGGCGATCAAGCGAATCCTTACGGCGCAACTGGAAAGTCCGGCGATTTCCTATACCGATTACGTGCAGGCGCTGATGAGCAAACTGCGCCTGGAAAAGGTTTACCGGGCGCTTTTCGAACAGCATCAGCTGGACCTGATCGCCTACCCGACGGTCACTTGCAGCGCACCCTTGCTCAGCGACTGCTCGGCTGAAAGCAACTTCGAAACCTTCGTGCGCAATACCGACCCGGCAAGCAATCTGGCTGCACCCAGTATCAGTATTCCGGTGGCCGCTGCGGGCGCGCTGCCGGTGGGGCTGTCGTTCGATGCATTGGCGGGGCAGGACGATTTTCTGCTGGCAAAGGTGCGGCATCTGTCGCACCTGCTCAACATCGGTTAAACCACGATCCCTGTGGTAGCGAGCTTGCTCGCGAAGACGCCGTGCCAGTCGACATCAGCCTTGTCTGCCACACCGCTATCGCGAGCAAGCTCGCTACCACAGGAGCCTTGCATCAATGCACCTATAACAATTCAAATTGCGGGCCCTGCCATGCGCGTCACCTCCATATCCGCCGTTGCCGCTGTCGAACGCACCCCGTCAATTCTCGGCGGCGCCATGATCATCGGCGGCACCATCGTCGGTGCCGGCATGTTCTCGCTGCCGGTGATCATGTCCGGGCTGTGGTTCTACGGCTCGATCGCCGTGCTGCTGTTTGCCTGGTTCTGCACGTTGCACTCAGGCCTGATGATTCTGGAAGCCAATCTCAACTACCGTGAGGGCGCGAGCTTTTCCACGATCACCCGCGACCTGCTTGGTCGCAGCTGGAACCGCTTGAACGGTCTGAGCATTGTGTTCGTGCTCTACACGCTGACCTACGCCTATATCTCCGCCAGCGGCTCGGTGATTCATCACACTGCGCAATCGCTGGGCTTCGATCTGTCGTCACGGCTCGGTGGCCTGGCTTTTACATTGCTGGTCGCCTTCATCGTCTGGCTCAGCACCACCGCTGTGAGCCGTATGACCACGCTGGTGTTCGGCGCCAAGATCCTTGCCTTCTTTCTGACCTTCGGCGGCTTGCTGGGGCATGTGCAGAGCGCCACGCTGCTGAACGTGGACGGCGGCGATAAACACTACTGGCCCTACCTGCTGGTCACTTTGCCCTTCTGCCTGACTTCGTTCGGCTTTCACGGCAATGTTCCAAGCCTGATGAAACACTATGGCAAGGACCCGCGGCGGATCCGCGCCTGCCTGTTCGCCGGCACTCTGCTCGCACTGGGACTGTATCTGGTGTGGCTGCTGTGCAGCATGGGCAACATTCCCCGCGATGCCTTCAAGGACGTCGCCCGCCAGGGCGGCAATATCGATGTGCTGATTGGTGCTCTCGGCTCGCGCCTCAACAGCGCCAACATCGACCTGTTGCTGACGTTCTTCTCCAATTTTGCCGTGGCGTGCTCGTTTCTGGGCGTGACGCTGGGGTTGTTCGATTACCTGGCAGACGTGCTCGGTTGCGAGGACACACCAATGGGTCGCCTGAAAACCGCTGCGAGCACATTTTTGCCGCCGATGCTCTGCGGGTGGCTCTGCCCCGAGGGTTTTCTCCATGCCATCGGATTTGCCGGCCTGGCGGCGACCTTGTGGGCGGTCATCACCCCGGCGTTACTGGCGCGGGCCTCGCGCAAGCGCTTTGGCAGCCCGCACTACCGCGTATGGGGCGGCACACCGATGATCATCCTGATCCTGATATTTGGTGGGCTATGCGCGATATCCCACCTGCTGTTCATGTTTGACTGCCTGCCTGTCTGGAAATGACGCCAAGCATTCGGTTTTCCGAACGCGACTCCACAGTCAATTCGGTTAGCCGGATCAGGCAAGATGAAAATAACCGCCATAAAACTTTAATAACGTTATTAATCAATAGATTAGGCATTCGCGACTGGTCTGGCACGAGTCATGCTCTACACTCTCTCGACGAATGCCTGCTGTGCCAACACTTCAGGAGCCGTCAGGCATTCGAAGCACAAAAAGGGCCGCCAAACTGGCTCCATAAAAAAAACAATGTCGAGGAAAATTTGATGCGCATCGTTCCCCATATCCTGGGCGCAGCCATTGCTGCCGCTCTGATCAGCACGCCAGTTTTCGCCGCCGAACTCACCGGCACCCTGAAGAAGATCAAAGAGTCCGGTGTCATCACCCTGGGCCACCGTGACGCCTCCATTCCGTTCTCCTACATCGCTGACGCTTCCGGCAAGCCGGTCGGCTACTCCCACGATATCCAGCTGGCCATCGTCGAAGCGATCAAGAAAGACCTCGACCTGCCCAACCTGCAAGTCAAATACAACCTGGTGACTTCGCAGACCCGTATCCCGCTGGTGCAGAACGGCACCGTGGACGTCGAGTGCGGTTCGACCACCAACAACGTCGAGCGTCAGCAGCAGGTCGACTTCTCCGTCGGCATCTTCGAAATCGGTACCCGTCTGCTCTCCAAGAAAGACTCCAAGTACAAGGATTTCGACGATCTGAAAGGCAAGAACGTCGTGACCACCGCCGGCACCACCTCCGAGCGCATCCTCAAGGCGATGAACGCCGACAAGCAGATGGGCATGAACGTCATCTCCGCCAAAGACCACGGCGAGTCCTTCCAGATGCTGGAATCGGGCCGTGCCGTGGCGTTCATGATGGACGACGCGTTGCTCGCAGGCGAAGCGGCCAAGGCCAAGAAAGCCGCCGATTGGGAAGTCACTGGCACCGCGCAGTCGTACGAAATCTACGGCTGCATGATGCGCAAGGGCGACGCCCCGTTCAAAAAGGCTGTGGATGACGCCATCGTCGCCACCTACAAGTCAGGCGAAATCAACAAGATCTACGAGAAGTGGTTCATGCAGCCGATTCCGCCAAAAGGCCTGAACCTGAACTTCCCGATGAGCGACGAGCTCAAGAACCTGATCGCCAACCCGACCGACAAAGCGGCTGACGACAAGAAATCCTGATTTCTGACTAACCTTATCCCCTGAGGAGGCGCCTGCCTTTTCAGGGGATGGTCACTCCCTGCTGGCACTTTTTTGGAAACACTCGAACCGGTAGCTGTCGAGCCGATCGCGTGTGCCTGATGTTCACATCAGGCGGGAACGGAGTTTCCCCAGGCGGGCACTTGTACATCGATCGAATCGAGGGGAGACCCTAATGAATTACAACTGGGACTGGGGCGTGTTCTTCAAGTCCACCGGCGTGGGCAGCGAGACCTATCTCGACTGGTTCATCTCCGGGCTGGGCTGGACCATCGCCATCGCCATCGTCGCGTGGATCATCGCCCTGCTGCTGGGCTCGATACTGGGCGTGATGCGCACCGTACCGAACCGTATCGTGTCGGGCATCGCGACCTGCTACGTCGAACTGTTCCGTAACGTGCCACTGCTGGTTCAGCTGTTTATCTGGTACTTCCTGGTACCCGATCTGCTGCCCGCGGATATGCAGGAGTGGTACAAACAGGACCTGAACCCGACCACCTCGGCCTACCTGAGCGTCGTCGTGTGCCTCGGCCTGTTCACTGCCGCGCGTGTTTGCGAGCAAGTACGCACCGGTATCCAGGCGCTGCCCCGCGGCCAGGAATCGGCCGCTCGCGCCATGGGTTTCAAGCTGCCGCAGATCTACTGGAACGTGCTGCTGCCCCAGGCCTACCGGATCATCATTCCACCGCTTACCTCGGAATTTTTGAACGTGTTCAAGAACTCCTCCGTGGCGTCCTTGATCGGCCTGATGGAGCTACTGGCGCAAACCAAACAGACCGCCGAGTTCTCGGCCAACCTGTTTGAAGCGTTCACCCTGGCGACCCTGATCTACTTCACCCTCAACATGAGCCTGATGTTGCTGATGCGCATGGTCGAGAAGAAAGTCGCCGTGCCCGGCCTGATCTCCGTGGGGGGTAAATAATGGAATTCGATTTCAGCGGCATCGTCCCGGCCATTCCCGGTTTGTGGAACGGCATGGTGATGACCCTCAAGCTGATGGCCATGGGCGTGGTCGGCGGGATCATTCTCGGCACCATTCTCGCGCTGATGCGTCTGTCGCACAGCAAACTGCTGTCGAGCATCGCTGGCGCCTACGTCAACTATTTCCGTTCGATCCCGCTGCTGCTGGTGATCACCTGGTTCTATCTGGCGGTGCCGTTCGTGCTGCGCTGGATCACCGGCGAAGACACGCCGATCGGTGCGTTCACCTCATGCATCGTGGCGTTCATGATGTTCGAAGCGGCGTACTTCTGCGAAATCGTCCGTGCCGGCGTGCAGTCGATCCCCAAAGGTCAGATGGGCGCGGCGCAAGCGCTGGGCATGACTTACGGGCAGATGATGCGCCTGATCATCCTGCCGCAGGCGTTCCGCAAAATGACCCCGCTGTTGCTGCAGCAGAGCATCATTCTGTTCCAGGACACTTCGCTGGTTTACACCGTAGGCCTGGTTGACTTCCTCAATGCCTCCCGCGCCAGCGGCGACATCATCGGCCGCTCCAACGAGTTCCTGATTATCGCCGGTCTTGTGTACTTCATTATCAGCTTCGCCGCCTCGCGGCTGGTCAAGCAACTGCAAAAAAGGTTCGCCGTATGATCTCTATCAAAAATATCAACAAGTGGTATGGGGACTTCCAGGTGCTGACTGATTGCAGCACCGAGGTCAAAAAAGGCGAAGTGATCGTGGTCTGCGGCCCGTCGGGTTCCGGCAAGTCGACGCTGATCAAATGCGTCAACGCGCTGGAGCCGTTTCAGAAGGGTGACGTCGTGGTTGATGGCACCTCGATTGCCGACCCGAAGACCAACCTGCCGAAACTGCGTTCGCGGGTGGGCATGGTGTTCCAGCATTTCGAACTGTTCCCGCACCTGACCATCACCGAAAACCTGACCATCGCGCAGATCAAGGTGCTGGGCCGCAGCAAGGAAGAGGCGACCAAAAAAGGTCTGCAACTGCTTGAGCGCGTCGGCCTGTCGGCGCACGCCCACAAACATCCGGGGCAACTGTCCGGCGGTCAGCAACAGCGTGTGGCGATTGCCCGTGCGCTGGCGATGGACCCTATCGTCATGCTGTTCGACGAACCGACCTCGGCGCTGGACCCGGAAATGGTCAACGAAGTGCTCGACGTGATGGTGCAACTGGCCCACGAAGGCATGACCATGATGTGCGTGACCCACGAAATGGGCTTCGCCCGTAAAGTGGCGGACCGGGTGATTTTCATGGACCAGGGCAAGATCATCGAAGACTGCCCGAAAGAGGAATTCTTCGGTGACATCAGCGCCCGTTCCGAACGCGCGCAGCACTTCCTCGAGAAAATCCTGCAGCACTAAGACAACACCGATCTGCCCTTGTG
This sequence comes from Pseudomonas sp. SWRI99, assembly GCF_014270125.1. NCBI lineage: Bacteria > Pseudomonadati > Pseudomonadota > Gammaproteobacteria > Pseudomonadales > Pseudomonadaceae > Pseudomonas > Pseudomonas sp. SWRI99. Next base: position 81,888 of record NZ_JABWQR010000005.1, read on the forward strand.
GCGAGGGAGCTTGCTCCCGCTGGGTCGCGCAGCGGCCCCAAAACCGGCAAACGCCGTTGTATCTGACACAACGCACTGGCCGATTTTACGACTGCTGCGCAGCCGAGCGGGAGCAAGCTCCCTCGCCACAGATCCCCGCTCCAGCAATCCGGTGCGCTGTGCATGGCAACTGGTTGACCCAAGGCATCTGTGATGAAATGCGACCCCACCCTCTATCGCGCTGCAAAGCCATCACTTGCCGTGAAGCCCCGTCTGATTCGCCATCTGTTCCTGCCGCCGCTGGTCATCGCCCTGATGATCGGCCTGGGGTTTATCGGCTTCTGGACCAGTGAGCACTTCGGCATCCGCAGCCTCGGCGAGAACGGCCAGCGTCAGTTGGAGTTGCACGCCCGTGCGGTCGAAAGCGAAATCAGCAAGTACACCTACCTGCCCAGCCTGCTGGAACTCGAAACGAGTGTGCCGCAGTTGCTGGCCGACCCGACCCCGGAACACCGGCAAACGGTCAACGATTACCTTGAGGGCCTGAACCGCCGCAGCCGCAGCCGGGCCATCTATGTGATGGACACCACCGGCCGCGTCATGGCCACCAGCAACTGGCGCGATGTCGACAGTTACCTGGGTGAGGACCTGTCCTTCCGCGCCTATTTCAAGGACGCCGTGCGCGGCCAGCCCGGGCGTTTCTACGGCATCGGCAGCACCAACGGCGAACCCGGTTACTACCTGGCCCACGGCCTGGAAGAGCACGGCAAGATCATCGGCGTCGCGGTGGTCAAGGTGCGCCTGGAAGCCATGGAAGAACGCTGGCAGCGTGCGCGTCTGGAAGCCTTCGTCAGTGACGAAAACGGCATCATCATTCTTTCCAGCGATCCGGCCCGGCGGCTGAAATCGGTGGTCCCGCTGAGCGACGAGGTCAAGGAAAAACTCGCCCGCAGCCTGCAGTACTACTGGTTCCCGCTCAACGAGCTGCAACCGCTGGCCCGCGAGACCTTGTCCGAAGGCGTGGAAAAACTCACCTTCCCGGCCAACAGCGAAGTGGCGTCCGACGAGGATGACATCAGTTACCTGGCGCAGACCCGGCCGCTGAGCGACACGCCGTGGAATTTCACCCTGCTCACGCCCCTGCAGGACCTGCGCCGCGAGGCGATCAATCAAGGCATTCTGGTGGCGGTCGCGTTCGCCCTGTTCGCCTTCCTGCTGATCGCCTGGAACGAGCGGCGCAAGGTCCTCGCCACCCGCCTCGCGGCCCGCGAAGCCTTGCAGGAAGTCAACAGCCAGCTGGAGCGACGGATTACCGAACGCACTGCCGATCTGCGTGCCAGCAACGAACGGCTCAAGAGCCAGATCCGCGAACGCCGCCAGGCCGAAGAAACCTTGCGCCGCGCCCAGGATGAACTGGTGCAGGCCGGCAAACTCGCCGCGATCGGCCAGATGTCCACCAGCATTGCCCATGAATTGAATCAGCCCCTGGCAGCGATGCGCACGTTGTCAGGCAATACCGTGCGCTTTCTTGAGCGCGGCCAGCTCGACGTCGCCAGCACCAACCTCAAGACCATCAACGACCTGATCGACCGCATGGGCCGGATCACCGCCAGCCTGCGCTCCTTTGCCCGGCGCGGCGATAACAAGGGCCAGGCCAGCCTCGGCAAAGCGGTCGACGCCGCGCTGCAAGTGCTCGGCGCGCGCCTAGAGACCTCGGCGCTGCAAATGCACCGGCAGTTCAGCGACGTGCAATTGCAGATCGACCAGACCCGTCTCGAACAGATTCTGCTCAACCTGATCGGCAACGCCCTCGATGCCATGCAGGCCCAGGCGCAGCCGCAACTGTGGCTCGAAGGCGAAGAGTTCAACGGCAAATATCGCCTGCGCGTACGTGACAACGGTCACGGCATCGACGCCGAGGCGCGCAAGCACTTGTTCGAACCGTTTTTCACCACCAAGCCCGGCGAGCAAGGCCTGGGCCTGGGCCTGACGCTTTCCGCCAGCCTCGCCGCCGCCACCGGCGGCCATCTGGGTGTCGAACACCCGGCCAGCGGTGGCACCACCTTCGTCCTCAGTTTACCGTTGGTAAGCCCTACACCTGCCGAGCCAATATGAACCACGAACTCAGTGTGCTGATTGTCGAAGACGACCCCCATGTGCTGCTCGGCTGCCAGCAGGCGCTGACCCTGGAAGACATTCCCTGCATCGGCGTGGGCAGTGCCGAAGAAGCGCTGGAGCAGGTCGGCGATAATTTCGCCGGTATCGTCATCAGCGATATCCGCCTGCCGGGCATCGATGGCCTGGAACTGCTGACCCGCCTCAAGCAACGCGACCGCAGCCTGCCGGTGGTGCTGATCACCGGCCATGGCGACATCTCCATGGCAGTCGGCGCGATGCAGAAAGGCGCTTACGATTTCATGGAAAAACCGTTCTCGCCAGAGCGTCTGGTGGACGTCGCCCGGCGTGCCCTGGAGCAACGCAGCCTCGCCCGCGAAGTCTCGTCGTTGCGGCGCCAACTGGCCGAACGCGATTCTCTGGAAGGACGGATCATCGGCCGCTCGCCGGCGATGCAGAACCTGCGCGAACTGATCGCCAACGTCGCCGACACCTCGGCCAACGTGTTGATCGAGGGCGAGACCGGCACCGGCAAGGAACTGGTCGCCCGCTGCCTGCACGACTTCAGCCGCCGTCACGGCAAACAGTTCGTCGCACTGAACTGCGGCGGCCTGCCGGAAAACCTCTTTGAAAGTGAAATCTTCGGCCACGAAGCGAACGCCTTCACCGGGGCCGGCAAGCGCCGTATCGGCAAGATCGAGCACGCCGACGGCGGCACGCTGTTTCTCGATGAAGTGGAAAGCATGCCGCTGCCGTTGCAGATCAAACTGCTGCGCGTGTTGCAGGAGCGCACCCTCGAACGCCTCGGTTCAAACCAGAGCGTGGCGGTGGATTGCCGGGTGATTGCGGCGACCAAATCCGACCTCGACGAAGCCAGCAAAGCGGGGGCCTTTCGCAGCGACCTGTATTACCGCCTCAACGTGGTGACGCTGGAATTGCCGCCCCTGCGCGAACGCCGCGAAGACATCCTGCAACTGTTCGAACACTTCACCCAGCAATCGGCCCTGCGCTTCGACCGCGCATTGCCGGAGCTGGACAATCAGACCCTGTCGCACCTGATGAGCCACGACTGGCCCGGCAACGTGCGCGAACTGCGCAACGTCGCCGAGCGCTTCGCCTTGGGCCTGCCGGCCTTCAAGAAGTCCGGCGCCGGCAGCGGCGGTCAAGGCCTGGCATTCGCCGAAGCGGTGGAGGCATTCGAGCGCAACCTGCTCAGCGACGCCCTGCAACGCAGCGGCGGCAACCTGACCCAGGCCAGCCTGGAACTGGGCATGGCCAAGACCACGCTGTTCGACAAAGTGAAAAAATACGGCCTGAGCCATTAAGCGAGAACGACGTGGACCTGATATTCAAAGCCCTGCTGGGCGCCGCCGTGGTGGTGATGATCGCGGCGCTGTCAAAGACCAAAAACTATTACATCGCAGGTCTGGTCCCGCTGTTTCCGACCTTTGCGCTGATTGCCCATTACATCGTTGGCAAGGGCCGCTCGATCGATGACCTGAAAACCACGATCGTGTTTGGGATGTGGTCGATCATTCCGTACTTTGTCTATCTGGCCACGCTGTATGTGATGGTTGACCGGATGCGGCTGGAGGCGTCGCTGGCCGTGGCGGCGGTCGCGTGGTTGATGGCGGCGACTGTTTTGGTGACCGTTTGGGTGCGTATTCACAGCTAAGGTCAGTGTTGGCGACCATGATGGCCCCTTCGCGAGCAGGCTCGCTCCCACAGGGGAATGCATTGCAAATGTGGGAGCGAGCCTGCTCGCGAAGGGGCCGAACGATCACCGCAAAACTTTCAGTTAAAGCAAGTTCCCCTTTTCCACCGGCTCGACCCGCGCCCAGTGCGAAGTGTCCTCACGGTGCGCCTGAAGATATGGCAACACCGCCGCCAGCAGCGGTTCCTTGAACGCCTCCTGAAACCGATGGGCCAGCCCCGGAATCAGTTTCAACTGACTGCCCTGGATATGCGCCGCCAGATGCACACCGTGCATCACCGGCAGCAACGGATCGGCCGTGCCATGCACCACCAGCGTCGGCACGCGCAGTTGATTGAGCAACGCCACTCGACTTGGCTCGGCGAGAATCGCCATGATCTGCCGCTTGACGCCCTCAGGGTTGAACGCGCGGTCATAGGAAGCCGCGGCCTGTTGCAATAACGCTTGGCGATCATCGCTTACCGCCGGGCTACCCAGTGCCGCGAGCAGATCAGCCTGTTGTTCCAGCGCCACCTGACGGTTCGGTGCGCCGCGCCGCGACAACAGCTGCACCAACGCCGCATTCGGTGCCGGCAAGCCAGCGGCCCCGGAAGTGGTCATCAGCAGCGTCAGGCTTTCGACCCGTTGCGGTGCCATCGCCGCCATGTGCTGGGCGATCATCCCGCCCATGCTCGCGCCCAGCACATGAAAGCGCTCGACCTTCAGCGCGCTCATCAACCCCAATGCATCGTCGGCCATGTCCGTCAGGCTATAGGGCGCCGAAACCGGCAGGCCGAGTTTGTAGCGCAACACTTCAAACGTCAGATTGGCCTCGACCGGAGGTTGGCGCCAGGTCGACAGGCCGACATCGCGGTTGTCGTAACGGATGATCCGAAAACCTTGCTGACACAACGCCACAACCACTTCGTCCGGCCAGTGAATCAACTGACCGCCAAGGCCCATGACCAGCAGCAAGGCCGGATCCGAGGCACGGCCGATGCTCTGATAGGCGATGCTCACCGCCGGCAGGTCGACCCGCTCGGTCGGCACATTCACATCACAACGCGAAGCCGCCAGCGACGGCAGGCCGACCAACAGCGCGGCCAGAAAGAACAATACACGCATGAAAAAACACCAAAACGCAGAACCCCAGTAGAGCGCGAGTCTGATGATATTTGTGCGAGCGCGCTGCCACAGTTGCGTGACAGTTTGATGAACAGCGCCGAGCGGTCACTGGCCCGGAGACTACGTTGCGCCATCGACAGCCGGTTCAACATGAGACAAACTCAACATCTTTAATTTGATCACGAGTTCTACTCATGGAGACCTGCGGTGCTTGAGATCCGTCACCTGAAAACCCTGCACGCCCTGCGCGAAGCCGACAGCCTGGTCGACGCCGCCGATCGCCTGCACCTGACCCAGTCGGCGCTCTCCCACCAGTTCAAGGAACTGGAAGAGCGCCTGGGCATGGCGTTGTTCGTGCGCAAGACCAAACCGGTGCGTTTCACCAGCGCCGGCCTGCGCCTGCTGCAACTGGCTGACGCCACCCTGCCGCTGTTGCGTGCCGCCGAGCGCGACATCAGCCGACTGGCCGGCGGGACCGCCGGGCGTCTGCACATGGCCATCGAATGCCACAGCTGCTTTCAGTGGCTGATGCCCACCATCGATCAGTTTCGTGACGCGTGGCCGGAAGTCGAACTCGACCTGGCCTCGGGTTTTTCCTTCGCACCGCTGCCAGCCCTGGCCCGTGGTGATCTGGACCTGGTGGTGACCTCCGATCCGCTGGACATCGCCGGCATTACCTACGTGCCGCTGTTCACTTACGAAGCCATGCTGGCGGTGGCCAACCAACATGCGCTGGCGAGCAAGCCGTACATCGTGCCCGACGATCTGCTGACGGAAACGCTGATTACTTATCCGGTGGAACGCGACCGCCTGGACATCTTCACCCGGTTCCTCGAACCTGCCGACATCGAGCCGGCGCAGGTGCGCACCTCGGAGCTGACGGTGATGATGATGCAACTGGTCGCCAGCGGCCGCGGCGTCTGCGGCATGCCGCACTGGGCCCTGCACGAATACAGCTCGCGCGGTTACGTGAAGGCCAAGCGCCTGGGCGAGAAAGGATTGTTCGCGACGCTGTACGCAGCGATCCGCACGGACATGCTGGACGCCCCATACATGCGCGACTTCCTGCTGACCGCCAAGGACACCTCGTTCTCAACACTCGATGGCGTCAGCGCCGTGCGCTGAGCACATCCACAACAAATCCCCTATGGGACCGCCGTTTGGACTGGAGAAATGCGGTCAAACTGTGGGAGCGAGCCTGCTCGCGAAAGCGGTGGGCCAGGCAATATCTGCGGCGGCTGACAAGGCCCCTTCGCGAGCAAGCTCGCTCCCACAAGGGAACAAGAGCAGCGCTGTGTCAGAGCTGGCGCCACATGTGGATTTTGTCGAAGTAATCCTCGCCTACCCGCACCGCCAGCGGTTCCAGGCCGAACTGGATGAAGCCGCAGCGTTGGTACAGCTTGAAGGCGGCATCGTTGCCGGCAGTGACGGTGAGCTGGATGACTTTCAGCCCGGCATGGTTTTGTGCTTCGAGGAGGGCCGCCTGTACCAGCTCGAAACCCAGGCCCTGCTGGCGGAAGTCAGTCGAGACATACATGCCGAACAAAGTAACTTTATGGCGGGCCTTTTCCCTGGGTTCGAGCGCGAGGCCGACAATGCCGGCCAGCGTGCCGCCGTCAAAGGCGCCGAGCAGCACATCGAGTTTGCTGGTCAAGCGCCCTTCCCACCAGCTCAGCGGCATCACCGCACGCTCACGCACGCTGGAAGTGAACGCCTGCGGGTGGCGGTCATAGGCTTCAAGCATGCGTTCGCGATACGCCAGGGCATGGCTGGCATCGAGCCGCTCGATCCACATGTTCAGGCCGTCCTGCGCTGTTCGAGCATCAGCCGTACGGCCAGACCGCCGAGCACCAACCCCATGAAATAACGCTGCATCGCCAGCCACGTCGGGTTACGCACGAACCATGAGGCAATGCCCGCCGCAAACAGCGCGATCAGCAGGTTGACGGTAAAACTGACGCTGATCTGCGTCAGCCCCAGAACAACGCTCTGGACGAACACCGAGCCGTGTTCAGGGCTGATGAACTGCGGAAACACCGACAGATAGAACACGGCGATTTTCGGGTTCAGCGCACTGGTGAGAAAGCCCATGGTGATCAGTTTGCGTGACGAGTCCGGCGGCAGTTGTTGCGCCTCGAACGGCGAACGCGCCCCGGGTTTGACTGCTTGCCAAGCCAGCCACAGCAGGTACAGCGCCCCCGCCCACTTCAGCACTTCATAGGCCATCGGCACGGCGAGGAACACCGCCGTCAACCCGGCCGCGGCGGCGAACATATGCACAAAGAATCCGCCAACCACGCCCAGCAATGAAGTCACCCCGGCCCGGCGGCCCTGACAAATCGAGCGCGAGATCAGATAAATCATGTTCGGCCCCGGCGTCAGTACCATCAGCAACGCGGCAGCGGCGAAAATCAGCAGGTCTGGAAGCGGGATCATGGCAAAGTCCTTTGCGTGAATGATCAGGCGAGTGCGGTCAGCGAGCGCCGATAAAACGGCAGGATCAGGTCGCGTGTCAATGGTGCCAGATCAACCGCCGGATCAGTGGCCGGGTCGACCCAGATCACCTCTTCGATTTCAGCGGCCGGGCAAACCTCGGCATCGATCGTCAATTGAAAAATCTGTGCGCAGACGACATACCCAGGCTCATTCGCAGCCGGCGCCGCAAACTCACCGAGGAACGCAGCCTGCGTCGCATCGATACGCAGGCCCAGTTCTTCCTCCAGCTCGCGAGCCAGCGCGTGCACCGGTAATTCCCGGGGTTCGATCTTGCCGCCCGGCTGCATGAACGCTGTGGTGCCGCGCTTGCGTACCAACAGGGTCTGGCCCTGCGCATTCAGCAGCAGCGCGGCGGCGATGTGGATAGTTTGAGCGGAAGCGACAGATGCGAGCGTCATGGGTGACAACAGTCCCTGGGTCAAAAAAACCAAGGATCCCACGCCCGCCCCTGTCTCGTCATGCCCTTCAGCCCTCAGCCTGCAGCAAGCCCGGCTCGTCCTGCGGCACTTTGACAAAAACCTGATACTTGCCGCCCTCCATCGCTTCGAAAGCAATCAGCTTTTCAATCAGCGGAGCACTGAGTACCTTGCCGGCGTTGAGCAGGAGCATGCCGTTATCGGCGTTGAGGTTACGCGCCAGCACTGTTCCGGCTGTCAGCTCGCGGGTGGTCACGACCTTGACGTCCGGGTCGATCAGGGTGATATCGCTGAGGAATGCCGCGCACACCTGGATGAAGTCCTCGACCAGTTCCGGGTCGTACAGACGGCCACTGTACTGACGCAGGTAAAGCAGCGCTTCGTCGCTGTTCATCTGCCGTTCGAGAATCAGCCCGCGTTGCAGTTCGACAAAGTCCACCGCCAGCTTCAACAAGCGCGAGCCGAACGGAATCGCCTCGCCCTTGAGGCGATCGGGAAAGCCGCTGCCGTCCCAGCGCTCCTGATGATGGAGGATCAGCCGCGCGGCATCCTTCATCGGATCGAGTGTCATCAACAGCGATTCGCTCTGCTTCGGATATCCGCGATAACGCTCGCGCTCAGCGGAGTGCAGCAGATCCGACGGCGTGACCATCATGGTGTCGGGCCAGCTAAGTTTGCCAATGTTATACAGGGCGGCCGCCATGGCCAGGTCGCGACTGGTGGCTTCGTCCAGGCCATGCGCCTTGCTGTAGCCGCGCACCAGTTCGATGATTTGCCGGTTGGTCTGTTTGGCCGGCGGCAGACGCAGATTGGCCAGCAGGGAGAACACTTCGGTGCCAGTGACGTAGCTGTGTTTGAGTTCTTCGTAAGCCAGATCGAGCATGTCGGCGGTCTGCTGCAACTCGGCGGTACGCGCGGCGACGTGCTTCTCCAGCGTGCTGTTGAGCAGCTTGAGCTGATCGTTCTGCACCCGGGCCAGGCGCTCCAGGCGCTGACGCTCGCGCTCGGAATGCTGGTGTTCCAGCGACTGGCGCAGAATCACCAGCAGTTCTTCGTCATTCCACGGTTTGCTGATGTAGCGGTGGATCTGCCCGTCATTGATCGCCTTGATGATCGCCGTCGGATCGGCATAGCCGGTGAGCATGATGCGCATCGTCGCCGGCCAGCGCTGACGGACCTGCGCCAGCAACGAGGCGCCGTCCATGTTCGGCATGCGCGCGTCACTCATCACCAGGTCCACTGGCTGCTGCGCCAGTATCTCCAGCGCCTGGGCACCGCTGGTGGCCAAAAGGACATCGTAGGGCTGGCCGCGCAACAGGCGGCGCAGACTGTTGAGAATCGATTCTTCGTCATCGACCAGCAGCACCTTGGGGCGCTGGCTCGTCGAGGTGGTTTGTTCTTCCATGGTATGGCCTCAAGCGCAACAGTGGACGTCAACGACGCGGCGCTCTGCCCCCGGCACCGACCCGCATCTGCCTTAAAGGCTAGATGATTTTGCCGATTGCTCACGCAAAACTTCTGCCTGGATGCGCAGGCAAAGTGACGAACGGCCAACTACGCTCAAGACAGTGAGCGGTTCCGTCCGCTGATAGGCTAGGCAATAAGGGAAAGGGATGCTCTTGACGACAACCGCGTATGAAATCGCAAGCAGCACGGCATGAACGCGCCACTTACGCAGATCAATCGGCGCGTACTCATCGTTGACGACAGTGCGTCGATCCATGAGGACTTCGCCAAGATCCTTAGTCCGATCGCGCTTGACGATGACGGGTTGGGCGCCACCGAAAATCTATTGTTCGGCACCCCGTCGGCGGCGCCGACCCTGCGCTTCGAACTGGATTCGGCCTTCCAGGGCCACCAGGCGCTGGAAAAGATCGAAGCCGCGCTGGCCAATCAGCGGCCCTATGCCATGGCTTTTATCGACATGCGCATGCCGCCGGGCTGGGACGGCCTGGAAACCATCGAACGGCTGTGGCAGGCCGACCCGAAATTGCAGGTCGCGCTGTGCACGGCGTATTCCGACTATTCCTGGGAAGACATCGACCAGCGCCTGGCGCTGAACGACCGCCTGCTGATCCTGAAAAAACCCTTCGACGCCATCGAGATCCGCCAGATGGCCAGCGCCCTCACGGTCAAATGGCAAATGACCGAAGACGCCGCGCTGAAAATGAACCTGCTGGAACAAGCCGTCGAGGAGCGCACCCGGGAGCTGTCCGACGCCAACATCATTGTGCAGAACAGCCCGACCATCCTTTACCGGCTGCGCGGCGAGCCGTCGTTTCCGCTGATGTACATCTCCCACAACATCACCCGTTATGGCCATGTCGCGGCAGAACTGGTGCGTTCGCCCAACTGGGCACAAGCATTGATTCATCCCGACGACCAGGCCAGCGTCGATGCGGCCATGGCCCGGGTCCTTGACCGGCACGCGCTGGGCGCTTCGATCGAGTTTCGTATGCGCACCGGGGACGGCACCTGGCGCTGGGTGGAAAACCGCTATATCCCGGTGCGCGACGATGACGGCCGCCTGCTCGAAGTCGAGGGCATCATCCTCGACATCACCGAACGCCGCGTGGCCGAGGAAAAACTCGCCTTGCTGGCCCGCTCCGATGGCCTGACCGGGCTCGCCAATCGCGCGACGCTGATTGAGCGGCTGCACCAGGCCTTCGCTGCCGCGCGTCGGGGCGCCGCGCCGTTCGCCGTGTTTTATCTGGACCTGGACCACTTCAAGCGGATCAACGACACCCTCGGCCACCCGGTGGGTGATCTGCTGTTGCAGGAAGTCGCCCGGCGCATCAAGGCCAGCGTGCGCGAAAACGACGTGGTCGCGCGCCTCGGTGGCGACGAGTTCGCGATTGTGCAACTGGACGTCAGCGACCCGACCCAATCGGCGGCCATGGCCAACAACATCCGCGACACGCTGCTGGCGCCCTATCACCTGGCCGGCAATGCCCTGCACGTGTCGGTGAGCATCGGCATCAGCACCTACACCGCGGCCAGCCTCGACCCCGACAGCCTGCTCGGGCAGGCCGACATGGCGCTGTACCGCGCCAAGGAAATGGGCCGCAACCAATATCACTTCCACTGCGCCGAGATCTCCCGGGAGGTGGCTGAACGCATGACCCTGGCCAGCGAGTTGCTGACGGCGCTGGACGGCGACGAACTGACCCTCAACTACGCGCCGGAAGTGGATCTGCACAGCCGCCGGATTCTCGGCATGGAGGCGCAGATCGTCTGGCAGCATCCGCGTCTGGGCCTGCTGCCGGCCAGCGCGTTTGTGCCGGCGGCGCAACGCACCGGCGCGATCATTGCGCTCGGGCGCTGGGTCCTAGACCGGGCCTGTCGCCAGATGCGCCTGTGGCGCGATGAAGGCGTGGCCCCGCCGGTGATGGCGATCAAGCTGTCCCTGGCGCAACTCAAAAGCGGTCCGGAACTGATCTACGACGTACTGCGCACCACCGCACGCTGGGAACTCGCGCCGTGGGACCTGCGCTTCGATGTCACCGAGGCCACGCTGGCGCAGACCAAGTGGACCCACAACGATGTGTTGCCGCGTTTGCGCGAGCTGGGCGTGACCATCGCCATCGATGACTTCGGCACCGAGTACTCATCATTCGATTACCTGAAAACCTACCGGGTCAATCACCTCAAACTGGCTCAGACGTTCATCGACAGCGCGAGCAGGGATCCGGCCAGCGCCAACGCCCTGCGTGCGATCGTCAACTTCGCCCGGGATCTGGACATCGGCATCATTACCGAAGGTCACACAGCCCCCGAGGCGCCGCTGATCGAGGGGAGCGAAGCGCCACTTTCCAGCGCGCAGGGGTTGTACTTCAGCGAGGCGGTCAGCGCCGAACAGGCGGAGCAACTGCTGCGCAACAGCGAATTGCCGCCGAAGGGGAATGAGGCATGAAGAACCCGTTCCCGCAGACCAACCGACGCATTCTGATCATCGACGACACGCCGGCGATCCATGCTGACTTCCGCAAGATTCTCGCGCCACAGGCGCAGGACCCGGCCGATTTGCAGCAACTGGAGCAGACGCTGTTCGGCACCCACCCGTCGGCGCACCTGACCTTCCAGCTCGATTCCGCCTATCAGGGCCAGGAAGCCCTGGCCCTGGTCGAGCGCGCCCTTGCCGCCGGCACCCCGTATGCCCTGGCCTTCATCGACATGCGCATGCCGCCCGGCTGGGATGGCCTGGAAACCATCGAGCAGCTCTGGCAGGTCGATCCGAACCTGCAAATCGCCTTATGCACCGCTTACAGCGATTACAGCTGGGAAGCCATGGCCGAACGGCTGGCGTTCGGCGATCAATTGCTGATTCTGAAAAAGCCGTTCGACAGCCTGGAAATCCGTCAGATGGCCAACGCTCTGACCTGGAAATGGCAACTGGCGCAGGACGCGGCATTGAAGATGCTCGCCCTTGAGCAAACCATCGAGGCGCGGGTGCATGAACTGCTCAAGGTCTCGCACCTGCTGCAATACGACGCCCTCACGGGACTGCCCAACAGCACGCTGCTCGGCGATCGCCTGAGTCAGGCGCTGGCGGTCTGCCGGCGCCATGACAAGCAACTGGTGGTGATGTTTCTCGGTCTCGACCGCTTCAAACGCATCAACCATGCCCTGGGCCATCCGGCGGGCGACGAGATGCTCAAATGCACCGCGCGGCAATTAACGCTTTGCCTGCGCGATTCGGACTCGGTCTTTCGCTACGGCGCCGACGAATTCGTGGTGATCCTCAACGACATCAACCACCCGCAGCAAACCCACGGCGTCGCAGAAAAACTGCTCGCGGCCATTCGTGCACCGCAGACGATTGCCGGGCATGACGTCAGCGTTACCGCCAGCCTGGGCATCAGCGTTTACCCCGAAGACGGGCTGGACGCCATCGAGCTGATCAAAAAAGCCGAAACCGCGATGCGCAACGTCAAGGAGCACGGTCCCGATGAAATCGGCTTTTTCATCGAAGCCATGAACCAGCACGCCCGGGAACAGCACAGCATCGAATCAGGTCTGCGCCGGGCCCTGCAAGCGCAAGAACTGGTCCTGCACTATCAACCCAAAGTCGACCTGCGCAGCGCCCGCGTGGTCGGGGCCGAGGCGCTGGTGCGCTGGCAGAAACCGGGGCATGGCTGGGTGTATCCCTCGGCATTTATCCCGGTGGCCGAGGACACTGGTCTGATCGTGCCGTTGAGCAAATGGGTGCTGAATGAGGCCTGTCGTCAGCTGCGCGAATGGCAACTGGCCGGACTGCCGCCGATTCGCCTGTCAATCAACACCTCGCCCATCGACTTTCGCCAACGCGACTTCGTTGACGGTGTCGAACAGGCGCTGAAGCAAAACAACCTGGCCGCCGAATGGCTGGAGCTGGAAATCACCGAAGGTGTGCTGATGCAAAACGTCGAGGCCACCCTGACCGCGCTCAATCGGTTGAAGGCGCTGGGTACACGGCTGGCCATCGACGACTTCGGCACCGGTTATTCCAGCCTGAGTTATCTACGCCGCTTTCCCATTGATGTGCTGAAAATCGATCAGTCGTTCATTCGCGGGCTGAGTAGCGACAGTCACGACGCCGCGCTGGTCAGCGCGATCATCAACCTGGGCAAGAGCCTGGGTTTGAACGTCATCGCCGAAGGGATCGAAACCGCCGAACAACTGGCCTTTCTCAAGGCCCATCACTGTGAAGAAGGCCAAGGGTTTTATTTCAGCGAAGCCTTGCCGGCAGATACCTTCGCCCGCTGGCTGGCGTCGGGAGAATGTGCACCGTGGAGCGCACCATGAATCGGTCGACGGGCCTGGTGCCCTATGCCCTCGCGCTGCTGCTGAGCGGCGGCGCTGCCAGCGCCATCGCCGAACCGTTGAACGAGCCGCTCAAACCGCTGCCCGAGGTGCCCCGCCAGGATGCCGGACGCGTGGCCCTCGGACGGCAGCTGTTTCATGACCCCAGATTATCGGTCAACAACACCTTGTCCTGTGCCAGTTGCCATCAACTGGAGCACAACGGTGCCGACAGCCGAGCGCTTTCACTGGGCTTCGACGGCAAACCCGTGGCGGTCAACACGCCGACGGTATTCAACGCCAGCCTCAACTTCCGCCAGTTCTGGGACGGTCGCGTCGAAACGCTGGAGGAACAGAGCAACATCGTCATCACCAGTCCTCACGAAATGGGCAGCGACTGGAAGACCGTGATCGAGCGGATCGCCAGCGACGCCGGTTATCGCCGGGACTTCGCCGCGGCGTACCCGGACGGCGTGACCCGGGCCAATATCCAGCAGGCGCTGGCTGCCTTCGAACGTACCTTGCTGACCCCCGGTTCGCGTTTCGATCAATACCTGCTGGGCGATACCGCCGCCATCAGCTATGAGGAAAAACAGGGTTATCAGCGCTTCAAGGATTACGGCTGCATCGCCTGCCATCAGGGCGTGAATATCGGCGGCAACATGTTCCAGAAATTCGGCGTGTTCGGCGACTACATCGCCGACCGCGGCAACCCGACATCGGCTGACCAAGGGCGCTTCAATGTCACCGCCGACGAGGCCGATCGTGCGGTGTTCAAAGTGCCGAGCCTGCGTAATGTCGCGCTGACCGCACCGTACTTCCATGACGGCTCGGCAGCCGACCTCGAGCGGGCTGTGGATATCATGTTCCAGTACCAGTTGGGCCGCATGCCCAGCGCGGAAGACAAAACCCTGATCATCCAGTTTCTCAAGACCCTGACCGGCAAGACGGAGGGCAAGCCATGATCGACATTTCACGCCGGCGCAGCCTGTTGCTGCTCGCCCTGATTGCCCTGGCGCTGGCCTCGGTGCTGCTGTTTCTGTACCTCAAGTCCAACTCCGAGCAGACCATGACTTACACCGAGTCGCGGGATCTGATCCGGCAGATCAAGCAGCAGGACTCGCTGTGGGAAAACGAGATCCTCAAGGCCAGGGTAGCGATTTCGCACAACTACGACCCGCTGGTGTCGCCGATGAACGAGATGAACCGGCTCTGGGCGCAGTTCGATTCACTGGAATCCGGCCACGGTCGCAACGACCTGGCGCAATGGAACGGCGCCCATGAAGCCTTTTTGCAGGCGATGCAGGAAAAGACCCGCCTGGTCGAACAGTTCAAGTCGCATAACGCCCTGCTGCGCAACTCACTGGCGTTTCTGCCGACCGCCGAGGACGACATTCAGCAGCAACTCGCCGCGCTGTCCGATTTCGACAAACTGCAGCAACAGAACATCGTCACCGACACCTACGACCTGCTGCTCAGCACCCTGGAATACGCCCAGGTCACCACTGTGGAAAAAGCCGCCGAAATCGAGCTGGGCCTGAACAAACTGGCGGTTAACGCCGAACGCCTGCCAGCGGATTTCAAGGCCCCGATCAGAATCCTCAGCAACCACATCGCTCTGATTGCCCGGGAGCAGCCGGTGGTCAATCAGTTACTCGAAAGCATCGAGGCCATCCCCGTCGCCGAACAGCTGGACAGCCTCACCACCCTGCTCGATCGCGACCAGCGGCGCGTCGAGATAACCGACCGCCAGTATCACTTCTACCTGCTGCTGTTTTCTGTGCTGCTGATGTTGTCACTGGTGTGGCTGGCGATCCGTCTGATCGGCAGCTTCGCGGAAATCAACCGGGTCAACGCGGCGTTGCAGACTGCCAACGATGTGCTGGAGCAACGGGTCGAGGAACGCACCCGCGAGCTGCGCAATGCCCAGAGCGAACTGCTCGACGCAGCCCGTCAGGCCGGCATGGCGGAAATCGCGACCAATGTGCTGCACAACGTCGGCAACGTCCTCAACAGCGTGAACATTTCGTCTGACCTGATCGCGCGCAAATTGCGCAACAGCAAGACCCAGGGCCTGGGCAAAGCCATGCAATTGATCAATGACCATCCCGATGACCTGGGGGTGTTTCTCAGTGAAGACGCCAAGGGCAAACTGCTGCCCGGCTATCTCAATCAACTGGTCACCGCCATCGCTCAGGAACAGCAGGAAATGGCCGACGAACTGACCCAGATGAGCAAAAGCGTCGATCATATCAAGGACATCGTCGCTACCCAGCAGTCCTACGCCGGCGCCAGCAGCATGACCGAACCGCTGTACATCGATCAGTTGCTCGAAGATGCCTTGCGCATGAACGCCGGCGCGCTGACCCGGCATCACGTCACCGTGGTCAAGGCCTACGACGACGTGCCGCAAGTGATGGGCGACAAACACCGTCTGCTGCTGATTCTGATCAACCTCATCAGCAACGCCAAATACGCGATGTCGGACCTGAGCAATCGTCCGCGCACCATGACTCTGGGCGTCAGGACTGTCGATGAGCGCTTTCTCGAAATCAGCGTCAAGGACGACGGCGAAGGCATCGCCGCCGAGAACATGACGCGGATCTTTGCCCACGGTTTTACCACCCGCAAGGAAGGCCACGGCTTCGGCTTGCACAGCTGTGCGCTGGCAGCCATCGAAATGAACGGCCATCTCACCGCCCACAGCGACGGGCCGGGCACAGGTGCGCTGTTCACCTTGCAGATACCCTTGATCACCGTCACGGAGAACGCATGAGCGAGCTGTCGAACCGCCGCATTCTGCTGATCGACGACATGCCGTCGATTCACGAGGATTTTCGCAAGATACTCATGCCCGCCACACCGCAGTCGGTGGAGCTGGACGAAATGGAAGCCGCGCTGTTTGGCGCCCAGGCCCGGCCCGAGCGGCCGCTGTTCGAACTGGACTCGGCCTACGGCGGCGAGGAAGGCCTGGGCAAACTGATCCAGGCCCTACAGGAACAACGCCCCTATGCACTGGCGTTCGTCGACATGCGCATGCCCGATGGCTGGGACGGCGCAAAAACCATCGAACACCTTTGGCAGCACGATCCGCAATTACAGGTGGTGGTGTGTACCGCCTATTCGGATTATTCCTGGGACGAATTGCTCGACCGACTCCAGGCCCACGATCGCTTGCTGATCCTGAAAAAACCCTTCGACAACATCGAAGTCCAGCAGATGGCCAACACGCTGCTGACCAAATGGCAGATGACCGAAAGAGCCTCGCTGCAGATGCACCATCTGGAACATCTGGTCGATCAGCGCACCGCCCAGTTCAAGCAGGCCAGCGAAGACTTGCAGCGGGAAATCGACGAGCGCAAACAACTGGAAGGGCAACTGGTGCAGTCGGAAAAACTCGCCTCGCTGGGGCAATTGGCGGCGGGGGTCGCCCACGAAATCAACAACCCGATCGGCTTCATTTCTTCCAACCTCGGCACCCTCGACGGTTATTTCAATCAGCTGCGTCCCCTATTCGATGCCTACCACAGCATCGGTCAAAGCCTGGGCGGCGAGTCCGCCGTCCGTTTGCAGCAACAGCGCGAAGCGGCCGAACTGGACTTTCTTCTCGAAGACATCCCGCTGCTG
Organism: Pseudomonas sp. SWRI99; assembly: GCF_014270125.1. Taxonomy (NCBI): domain Bacteria; kingdom Pseudomonadati; phylum Pseudomonadota; class Gammaproteobacteria; order Pseudomonadales; family Pseudomonadaceae; genus Pseudomonas; species Pseudomonas sp. SWRI99. The sequence goes on from NZ_JABWQR010000005.1 coordinate 99,120, forward strand.
ATCCGTGAATCCAAGGAGGGCATCGGCCGGGTCGGGCAGATCGTCAAGGACTTGAAAGACTTCTCCCGCGTCGACACCCAGCAGCAATGGCAATGGGCGAATCTGCAGCAAGGCATCGAATCGACCCTGAACATCGTCGCCAGCGAACTCAAATACAAGGCCGATCTGGTCAAGGATTACCAGCCTCTGCCGGACATCGAATGCCTGCCCTCGCAAATCAATCAGGTCATCATGAACCTGGTGGTCAACGCCGCGCAGGCCATGGGTCCGGAGCGCGGCACCATTACCTTGCGCACCGGCGTCGAGGGCGACAACGTCTGGATCGAAGTCGTCGACACCGGTTCGGGCATTCCTGCGGACACGCTGCAGAAAATCTTCGATCCGTTCTTTACCACCAAACCGGTCGGCCAGGGTACGGGGCTCGGGCTGTCGCTGTCCTATGGCATCGTGAAAAAACACGGCGGCGATATTCAGGTTCGCAGCGAATTGGGCGTGGGAACGACATTCCGTGTCGAACTGCCCATACGCCAGAACCGACTGGCCGTTTGAGGCACATTCAGCCCGCTTCCTGAAAATCCAGTTCCGGCGGCTGACGACGGAAGCCACCGGTGAGCACTGCGAGGTACACCACGCCAATCGCCAACCAGCTCAGCCCCAGCCAGACCGCCAGATGATCGAGGCTGACCATCAGCCACAAATCCGCAACGAGGCCGATCAGCGGGCAGAACAAAAACAGCAGCAGCTCGCGCGGACCTTTTTTCTCGCCGCCGATCCAGTAGTGGAAAATCACCGACAGGTTGACCAGGCTGAACGCCAGGAACGCGCCGAAGTTAATGAACGAAGTCGAGGTGGTGACGTCGAGTTTCAGCGCCAGCAACGCCACTGCCGCGCACAGCAGAATGCTGTTGACCGGGGTACCGAAGCGCGCGTGCAAGGTGCCGAAAAACGACTTCGGCAAGACCCCGTCTCGGCCCATGGCGAACAGCAGCCGCGAACCGCTGGCCTGCGCCGACAAGCCTGAGGCGAACTGGCCGACGATCAGACCAATGAGGAAGATCGACACAAACAGATCGCCGCCGATGTTGCGGGCGATTTCATAGGCTGCCGAATCGACGCTGTCGAACTGGAACGACGGATGTGCGATTTGCACAAAGTACGAGACGCCGACGAAGATCAAACCGCCGATCAGGGTGATCAGCATGATCGCCCGGGGAATGGTGCGGCGCGGATCGCGGGTTTCTTCGGTCAGGGTACTGACCGCGTCGAAGCCGAGGAACGAATAGCAGGCAATCGCCGCGCCGCTCATGATCAGCGGCATCTGCATGTCGCCGTTGAAGAACGGTTTGATCGACCATAGCGGCGTGCTGGCATCGCCGCCGATGTAGTGAATGCACAGCGCAACGAACGCGATCAGCACGAGGAACTGCACCAGCATCAGCAAGGCGTTGATGCCATTGGCCAGTTTCAAGCCGATGATATTGATCGCACTGGTGATGCCGATGAACGCCAGCACCCAGATCCACTGCGGGATCGACGGGAACGCCGAAGCCAGGTAGGCCGAGCCGATCAACCAGATGGCCATGGGCAGAAACAGGTAATCGAGCAACACCGCCCACCCGGCAATGAAACCGAGTTTCGGGCTGATTGCCTTGCGTACATAGCTGTAAGCCGAGCCGGCCACCGGGAAAGCGGCGGCCATGCGTCCGTAACTCATGGCGGTGAAGAACATTGCCACCAGTGCTGCCAGGTAGGCCGCCGGGACCATGCCGACAGTGGCCTGGGCGAGGATGCCGAAGGTGCCGAGGACAATGATCGGCGTCATGTAGGCGATGCCAAACAGCACCACCGACCCTAGCGAAAGGGTGCGTTGCAAACGAGCCATGGGCGTCTTACTCCGAATGTTATTGGATTTATGGCAGAGCCGGATTCGGCGAAAATTTCGGGTGTGACTTTGTTGTTTTTATGCTGTTTGAGCGGGCCTCTTCGCGGGCAAGCCCGCTCCCACAGTGTCCGAGGGGAACACAATTTTTTTGTACGCCCAGCCCCTCTGTGGGAGCGGGCTTGCCCGCGAAGACGTCAGCCGGCACGATGCAGCATTCGGATCAACGCGCAGGAATCAGCAGCTCCCGCACACCAGAAGCCTGCTCCACCCTCTCCCCCGGCAACTTCAGACGCTGATCATCCAGATAGCGATAATCCTTGCGCGCAATTTCCAGTTGAGCGAAATCCAGCTCGACCCCGAACTGCCCCTCCTCCCGTCCGGCCTCGAACAGCAGCGTCCCCAGCGGATCCACCAGCGCACTGCCACCGGCAAACACCAGACCGTCATCCCCCGCCTCGACACGATTGACCATCAGCGCAAACGCCTGGTTTTCCTGAGCGCGGGCCATGATCGCGGTGCGGTGGGTCGGGCCGTACGGGTCCATGTTGCCGTTGGTGACGATGAGCAATTCCACCCCCAGTTGCGCGAGGGCGCGGGCGGTTTCCGGGAACTCGATGTCGTAGCAGATCAACAGGCCGACGCGCACGCCGTTCCACACGCAGGTGGCGTAACGGTCGCCGGCTTCGAATACGCCACGATCCGAGGCCCACAGGTGGGTCTTGCGGTATTTCAGGGCGATGCCTTCGGGGGTGATCAGCAAAGTGGTGTTGTAGAAGCGCCCGCTGTCGCTCTCGGCCATGCCGATGACCACCGCTATATCGCGCTCACGCGCTGCTGCGAGCACGGCGCTGACGGTCGGGCCGTCGAGCGGTTCGGCGATCTGCGCCACGGTTTCAGCGTTGGGGAAGCCCATCAGGTGAGTTTCCGGAAATACGATCATCTGCGTATCAGCCGCGCAGGCAGCAATCGCCGCCAGCGCGCGTTGGAGGTTGTAAGCCGTGTCGTGGTCACGGCCCGCCAGTTGGGCGAGTTCGACTTTCATGGGCATTCCTTGTTATGTGCGCCGGGCCTTGAAAGATTGCCCGGTGACTGTCTGTGGGCCAGTATGCGCAGCAAGCAACCGGCCAGGGAATCACGCGGCCGGGGTAACCCGATAGGGGTAGATCGATGACACTTTCGTTGAATGACATCACTTGGCACCGCGCCGTCGGGCAATTGATCGACGCACTCGACAAGCCGAATTTCTGGGCGCAACTGGTGCGTCTGCTCGAGCAGTACGTGGTGTTCGATAGCTGGGTGGTGCTGCTGTTCAGTGCCGACCAGCATCCTCAAGTCTTCGCCGAATGCCCCGGTGAGGACGGCAGTCCTGATCCGTTGTTTCAGGATTATCTGCGCGGTCTGTACCTGCTCGACCCGTTCTACATCGCCTGCCGCGAGCAATCGCGCACCGGCCTGTATCGCCTGTCGGAAGTTGCCCCGGAGCATTTCGAGCTGACCGAGTATTACCAGCGATACTTTCGTCTGAATGTGGTGGCCGACGAAATCCAGTTCAATTGCCAGCTCGAAGGCGAGCGCACGCTGTGCCTGTCGCTGGGCAGTGAAAAACGTTTCACTGGCGAACAGATCGCTTTGCTGTCTTTGATTCAGCCATGGGTGCTGGGTCTGTTGCGCCAACGCCTACCATACGAGATCAACGAAACCGTGGCCCTCGCCGCCGCGCCTGCGCAGACAGACTGGCGGGTGCAACTGGAAGCGTCGGTGCAACGGCTCAAGGGCGCACAGTTGACCGCGCGCGAGCTGGATGTCGGGCGCTTGATGCTCAGCGGTTGCTCCAGTAAAGAAATCGCCCGTAAGCTGGAAATCTCCGTGGAAACCGTGAAAGTCCATAAGAAACACATGTACAGCAAGCTGGGGATCAAGTCCCAGTCCGAGCTGTTTTCGATTTTTCTGCAGGCGCAGAGCGCCTGAGCGCCGGGTATTGTTGCCTTTTGTAGGAGTGAGCCTGCTCGCGATGGCGCCAGGTCAGCGAAACTTTTGTAGCTGATATACCGCTATCGCGAGCAGGCTCACTCCTACAGGGGAATGTGTATATCCCAAAATCTTCGCTGAATATTCGAGTCCGAACCCAAGGAAACCGTATGAGCCTGTCGCTGCTGAGCCGCTACGCCTTCTTTGCCGCCTGTGTGATTTTCACCCTCGCCAGCCTGCCTTTTCTCGAACACGACTGGCTGTGGCCGCTCACCGCCGTGACTGCCGTGCTGAGCCTGCTCGGCGTTTTCGACTTGTTGCAGACCCGTCACGCGGTGCGCCGCAACTATCCGATCCTGGGCAACATCCGTTATCTGGTTGAAGGCATCCGCCCGGAGATTCGCCAATACCTGCTCGAATCCGACAGCGATGCCCTGCCCTTCTCCCGCGCCCAGCGCTCGCTGGTGTACTCGCGCGCCAAGAATGAAACCGCCGACAAGCCCTTCGGCACGCTGATCGATGTCTACCAGTCCGGCTTCGAATTCATCGGCCACTCGATGCGCCCGGCGCCGTTGAGCGACCCGAACGGTTTCCGTGTCACCGTCGGCGGGCCGCAGTGCACGCAGCCGTACTCGGCGTCGATCTTCAACATTTCGGCAATGAGCTTCGGCTCACTCAGCGCCAATGCCATTCGCGCGCTGAACCAGGGCGCCAAGCTTGGCAATTTCGCCCACGACACCGGCGAAGGCAGCATCAGCCCGTATCACCGCGAACACGGCGGCGACCTGACCTGGGAACTGGGCAGCGGCTACTTTGGTTGCCGCACCAGCGACGGCCGTTTCGACCCGGAACGCTTCGCCGTCCAGGCGCAGAATCCGCAAGTGCGAATGATTGAAATCAAGATGAGCCAAGGCGCCAAACCCGGCCACGGCGGCATCCTGCCCAAGCACAAGGTCACCCGAGAGATTGCCGACACCCGCGGCATCCTGATGGGCGAAGACTGTGTCTCGCCGTCACGCCACAGCGCATTTTCCACGCCGATCGAAATGATGCAGTTCATCCAGCAACTGCGTGAGCTGTCGGGCGGAAAACCGGTGGGTTTCAAATTCTGCCTCGGCCATCCATGGGAGTTCATGGGCATCGCCAAGGCCATGCTCGAGACCGGCATTCTTCCTGACTTTATCGTCGTCGACGGCAAGGAAGGCGGCACCGGCGCCGCTCCCGTAGAATTTACCGACCACATCGGCGTGCCGATGCGCGAAGGCCTGCTGTTCGTGCACAACACACTGGTCGGCCTGAACCTGCGCGACAAGATCAAACTCGGCGCCAGCGGCAAGATTGTCAGCGCCTTCGACATCGCCAGCGTGCTGGCCATCGGCGCCGACTGGGCCAACTCCGCGCGCGGCTTCATGTTCGCCATCGGCTGCATCCAGTCGCAGTCGTGCCACACCAATAAATGCCCGACCGGCGTGGCGACTCAGGATGCGTTGCGCCAGCGCGCCCTGGTGGTGCCGGACAAGGCCCAGCGGGTTTACAACTTCCATCGCAGCACGCTCAAGGCACTCGCCGAAATGCTCGCGGCGGCCGGACTTGAGCACCCGTCGCAACTGTCGGCCAAGCATCTGGTGCGGCGCATGTCGGCAACCGAGATCAAGCTGTTTTCGCAGCTGCATGTGTTCTTGAAACCGGGGGAATTGCTCACTGGGGAAGTGAACGGGGAGTTTTATTCGCGGATGTGGCAGATGGCGCGGGCGGACAGTTTTGAGCCGAATGAGGTGGCAGCCGCGTGAGACTGGCAATGTGCTGACACGTAGTTTTCCCCGCTGTGCAGCGCTCACGAAAAAGCCCCGGTCTCACTCACGACCGGGGCTTTTCTGTTTTCAGCGATTGAACGTTACGAAACCGAACGCGCCGTGTCTTGCGACACCTGAGTCGGTTGCAACTTGAACACATAGAACAACACCGTCAGCAGCACCAGAAACGCCGGCCCTACATACAGCGCCACGCGGGTGTCCGGGAAGTACGCCATCAGGCCGACCACCAGCACCAGAAACGCCAATGCAAAGTACGAACTGACCGGGTACAGCCACATTTTGTATTTGAGGCCGGCACGTTCGCTGGCGCTCAGGCCTTTGCGGAATTTCAGTTGGGCGAGCAGGATCATCACCCACGTCCAGACCGCGCCGAAAGTGGCGATCGAGGTGACCCAGACGAAGACTTTTTCCGGTACCAGATAGTTGAGCACTACACCCAGCAGCAACACCGCAATCGACAGCAACAGCGCACGACGCGGCACGCCATTGTTCGATGTCTTGGCAAAACCGGCCGGGGCCTGGCCGTTCTGCGCCAGGCTGTAAAGCATGCGCCCGGTGCTGAAGATGCCGCCGTTGCACGACGACAGCGCTGCGGTGATCACCACGAAGTTGATGATGCCGGCGGCGGTCTTGATGCCCAGACGCTCGAACGTCATCACGAACGGGCTGCCTTGCGTGCCGATTTCATTCCACGGATAGATCGACAGGATCACGAACAACGCACCGACGTAGAACAGCAGAATCCGCCAGAACACCGAGCCGATCGCATCAGGAATGGTCTTTTGCGGGTTCTTCGCTTCGCCGGCGGTCAAACCGATCATCTCGACGCCGAGGTAGGCGAACATGACCATTTGCAGGGACATCAGCACGCCCGTTACGCCGTTGGGCATGAAGCCGCCGTGCGCCCACAGGTTGGAAATCCCCAGCGCCACGCCGTCATTGCCGAAACCGAAGGCGATGATGCCGACGCCGCCAATGACCATGGCAATGATGGTGACGATCTTGATCAGGGCGAACCAGAACTCGAATTCACCGAAGGCCTTGACCGCGATCAGGTTGATCGAGCCCATGCTGATCAGCGCCGCGAGGGCCCAGATCCAGCGCGGCACATCGGGAAACCAGATGCCCATGTACACCGCCACCGCGGTGATTTCCGCGACGCAGGTTACCAGCCACAGGAACCAGTAGTTCCAGCCGGTGAGAAAACCGGCCAGCGGACCGAGATAGTCTTGGGCGTAGCGGCTGAACGAACCGGCCACCGGGTTGTGCACCGCCATCTCGCCGAGGGCGCGCATGATCACCAGGATCGCCAGACCGCCGAGGATGTAGGAAAGCATGATTGCCGGGCCGGCCATTTCAATGGCCTTGGCCGAACCCAGGAACAGACCGACGCCGATACAGGCACCGAGCGCCATCAGGCGAATATGCCGTTCGCCGAGTTCGCGTTTGAGCGGACCGCCCTGAGCGGTTTCGCCGTGAGGCAGATGATTGCCGACTGGCATAAGGGTGCAACCTCGTTTTGTTATTGGATATGACCACCGGGTCTCGAAGCGTCGGCCGATAGGCCTTGGCTGGGCAGGAAACCGCGTCGGCTTCGTGGGCAGACGCGTCTTGCAGGGCAACCTGCAAGATCAGCGGGGCATGCAGTATAAAAAGCCTTTGGCAGGTCTTTTCACTCTATAAACCACAACATTCAGTGACAACTCTTGGCACAAGTGCGGTTTGCGGAAGGCATTACCTGCCTTGCGTAGGAAGACTCGCCACTGAAAAAGGCGCCGAGTATTGCACAGCAATGGTGCAGCGTCATGCCGCCCGTGTGTCGGTCATGCCGCCCACCTGTGGCGAGGGAGCTTGCTCCCGCTCGGCTGCGAAGCAGTCGTCAATCCGTCAATGCCCGTTGGCTAGTTCTGGGGGCGCTACGCGACCCGGCGGGAGCAAGCTCCCTCGCCACAGGTGTGTCTCCCTGACCATCCTGCACAAATCGCGGAAATCTCCCACAGACTTCTCAGCGCCAACTCATCCGGTCAACAACTAGCGTTTCAGAAGGATCATTCGAACTGGACGTAACGGAATGCGTAAACATCTACATTCACACCGACTTCGCCGCGGACGCTGCTCAGAACCCGGCCGCGCGTATCTGATCACTGCCGTTGTTTATCAACGCAAGAAAATCTTCAGTGATTGGCGACTTGGCCGCCTATTGGTGGCAGAGCTGCGTAAAGCCCATGAAGATGGCTGCGTCAACTCGATCGCGTGGGTTGTCATGCCCGACCATTTTCACTGGCTTGTTCAACTTGAGGAAACCGGCCTTGAGCGTCTCATGCAAGCCGTCAAGTCGCGAAGCACGCTGACCATAAACCGCGCCCTGAGTCGCCGCGGAGCATTTTGGCAAACCGGCTACCACGATCGCGCGATCCGCGACGGCGAAGACTGGGAGCCGTTCGCCCGCTACATCATCGCCAACCCCTTGCGCGCCGGACTGGTCGATAAAATCGGTGACTACCCGCTATGGGATGCCTGCTGGCTCTGACGGTCGTACCGCAATTGTGGCGAGCAAGCTTGCTCCCGCTCGGCTGCGAAGCAGTCGCCCACCCGTCAATGCCCGTTGGCTAGTTCTGGGGTCGCGATGCGACCCGGCGGGAGCAAGCTCCCTCGCCACAGTGCCAATCGCCTGATCCAGCTTTATTCAGAAATCGTACAGTGCTCCGCCCCTTCACAATTTTTTCACCCGCGCCAACCACCGTCTAAGCTTCAGACAAGTCCGATCAATCTGCGTGAATGGATCAATCGACTATGGGCGCTTTGTGGCAAACCGATTCGAGTAAAGCCGTGGTTCCGACTGAACGTGTGGATGAAGCGCCTATTCCTGAAAAAACCCGCCGTCGCCGGCATGGGTGGAAGGCTTTCTGGTTGTTGCTGGTGATCATTGCGGTCGTCGTGGGGTTGGCTGCGTCCAAGGAAATGCGCACCTCGCGCTTTCAGTCCCGGGAATTGAGCCAGTACGCCGCTTCGCTGACTTACAAGCTTGAACCCGGCCCCAGCGAAGCGATTCGTTATCCAGGCAACGGGCCGTTCGATCTGCGCCTGGGCTACAGCTCGCTCGACGAATTTCTGCCGCGGCTGCTCAAACGCAATTATGTGATTACCGAGCAGACGCGTTTTTCCCCGGCCCTGCTCAGCTACACCGACAAGGGCCTGTTCGTGCCCTATTCCGAAAAGATTCAGGCCGGGTTGTCAATCACCGATTGCCGCGCCGCGCCGTTGTACCAATACAACTATCCGCAACAGCTGTACGCCAGCTTCGCGGCGATTCCGCCGGTGGTGGTCAACAGCCTGCTGTTCATCGAAAACCGCTTTCTGCTCGACCCGAAACAACCGTTGGCCAACCCGGCGGTGGACTGGCCGCGCTTTGGCATGGCGGCGTGGTCGCAGGTGGCGAAGTTGCTGCGCCTGCCGGGACAGTCGGCCGGTGGCAGTACGCTGGCGACGCAACTGGAAAAGTACCGGCATTCACCGGATGGCCTGACTGTGTCGGGTGCCGAAAAGATTCGCCAGATGATCTCCGCCAGCGTGCGCGCCTATCAGGAGGGTCCGCAAACCCTCGGCGCGCGGCAGAACGTTGTGCGCGACTACCTCAACAGCGTGCCACTGTCGGCGGTGCCGGGGCATGGTGAAGTGCACGGCATGGCCGAAGGGTTGCGGGTCTGGTATGGCAGCGACTTCAACAAGGCCAACGAACAACTCAACAGCCCGGCCACCGATCCGCAAAGCATGGCCGCCAAAGGCCTGGCCCTGCGCGAAATGCTCTCGCTGATGATCGCCCAGCGCCGCCCATCGCACTACCTGACCAAGGGCCGCGAAGAGCTCGCCAACCTCACCGACAGCCACCTGCGCCTGCTCAAGCAGAACGGCGTGATCGACAGCGCACTGGCCGACGCCGCCCTGGCCAGCACCGTCAGCTACCGCGACTGGCAGACCCAACCAACGATGCAGCCGATTGAAACCAACAAAGGCATCAGCGTCGCCCGCAGCCGCCTGGCGAGCATGCTCAACCGGCCGCTGTATGACCTCGATCGCCTCGACCTTTCCGCCACCAGCACCCTGCAAGGCGATTTGCAGAGCCAGGCCACCGTCTACCTGAAAAAACTCGCCGACCCGGCCTACGCCGCCGAAATCGGCCTGCTCGGCGAACGCCTGCTGACCCCGACCAGCACCACCCAGGTGCGCTACAGCTTCACCCTGTTCGAGCTGACCCCGGACGGCTCCCGCGTACGCGTGCAGACCGATAGCACCGACCAGCCGTTCGACATCAACGAAGGCAGCAAACTGGAACTGGGCTCGACCGCAAAAATGCGCGTGCTGACCACTTACCTGCAAATCATTGCCGAACTGCACGACAAGTACGCCACCATGGACGTGCCGGAACTGAAAAAAGTCGAGATCCCCGAGCAGGATCGCCTGAGCCGCTGGGTTCTCGATTACCTGATCCAGAACAAGGACCACGACCTGTCGAAGATGCTCGGCGCAGCGCTGGACCGCAAATACTCGGCGAGTCCCGGCGAGGCGTTTTTTACCGGCGGTGGCTTGCACACCTTCAATAACTTTCGCAAAGAGGACAACGGCCGCCTGCCGACCCTGCGCGATGCCCTGCGCGAGTCGATCAACCTTCCGTTCATTCGCCTGATGCGCGACGTGGTGCGCTACGTCACCTACTCCGGCCCCAACAGCAGTGCCGAACTGCTCAAGGACGACCGCGACCCGCGCCGTCAGGAATACCTGGCCAGTTTTGCCGACCGCGAGGGCACTTCGTTCCTGCTCAAGTTCTGGAAAAAGTACCGGAACAAGGACACCCAGGCGCGACTGGAGACCTTCCTCGACGGCATGCGCCCGACGCCGATCCGCCTGGCCGCCGTGCATCGCTACCTCCTGCCCGAAGCCAATCAGAAAGACTTCAACAGTTTTGTCCGCTCGCACCTGAAGGGCAGCAAACTCAACGAAAAACTCACCGATGATCGCCTGATCAGGCTTTACGATGCCTACGGCCCGGGCAGCTACGACCTGCCGGATCAGGGCTTCATCGCCAAGGTGCATCCACTGGATCTGTGGCTGATGGGCTACCTGCTCAACCATCCGGACGCGACGTTCAGCCAGATCGTCAAAGCCAGCCATTTCGAGCGCCAGGAAGTCTACAGCTGGCTGTTCAAGAGCAAGCACAAGGGCGCACGCGACAGCCGGATCCGCACCATGCTGGAAATCGAAGCCTTTCTTGAGATTCACCAGCGCTGGCAGAGCGTCGGTTATCCGTTCGACCACCTGGTGCCGTCACTCGCCACCGCCATCGGCAGCTCCGGCGACCGCCCAGCGGCACTGGCCGAACTGATCGGTACGATCCTCAATGACGGCGTGCGCCTGCCCACGCTGCGCATCGACAGCCTGCATTTTGCTGCCGGCACGCCTTATGAAACCCGCCTGGTCAACGACCCGCATGTCGGCAAGCGCGTGATGCCGGTCGAAGTCGCCAGGGCCATGCGTGAAGCGCTTTCACAGGTTGTTGATGCCGGTACCGCAAAACGTGTTTCCGGCAGTTTCAAATTGGCTGATGGCACGCCATTGGCCATGGGTGGCAAAACGGGCACCGGTGATAACCGCATACAGGCCATCGGATCGGGCGGCAGAATCCTCAGTTCGAAGTCGATCAACCGCACCGCGACCTTCGTGTTCTACATCGGCGATCACCATTTCGGCACTCTCACCGCGTTCGTGCCGGGGCGCTCGGCGGAGACCTTCAAATTCACCTCGGCCCTGCCCACACAGGTGCTCAAGGGCATGGCGCCGATCCTGACGCCCTACCTGCAACCGGGCAGCGACTCGCAATGCCGGCCTGCTGCAAATACTCAGGTAACGATGGCGGCAACGGCTGAATCCGAATGGCATGGCCGCGAAGACTCACTCCGCTAACCCACCTCCGAATCCCAGATCACCGTGACGCTGCCCGAATAGCTTCGGGCAGTGCCGGGCTTGATCATTTCATCCACCGCATCCTGCGCGACCTCGAAGTGCAAAGTGCCGACCTTGCGATCCAGATAAAAACCCGGCTGGAACAACTCAGTGCCGCTGCCATCACGCAACAACCGACGGCGGTTGACCGGCTGGCCGGCGCCATCTGTCAGGCCGGTGGGCAACGTCACACTGACCTCCAGCGGGGCCGAGTGGCCGGAGGTCGACTCCCATAACGCACAGGTGTTGTTGCTGTAATACTGGCATTGCAGGTTCATCTTGAACCGGCTCGAGGCCGAAAGATTGAACGCTTGGTCACGCAGCAAACGCGTCGGCTTGCGGCCCTGATTCAACCAGGATTGCCAGCCGCCCGCAGGTTCCAGCACCACGCGATTGCCGCCGGGCGGAATGTCGACCTTCATGGTGTGGGTGACTTTCAGGCTGAAATTGAGAGTCAGCAGCGGGTCGGCCGGAATCATCACGTCGCCCATGTCGAAATCCATGTTTGGGCCGACGGTGTAGCTGATTGATCCGGTATAGGTTCCGGCCTCCATTTTCAAGGGATCGGGGGTGCGCAATTCATAGCCGTAAACGAAGTAGAGATAGCGCATCGACATCGGAATCTGGAACTTCGCCTGTTTGCTACAAACCCCGGCGCCCTCCGGGACTCGCCAGAAACTGTTGTAGCCGTATTCACCGGCCGTCGACCGGCCGACGCCCAGACACGGGGCAGGTGCGTAAACCCAGGCCCCGCCTCCCCACAATTGATCCCACCATGCTCCGCCGGTCAGTTCCCTGACCGGACGCGGTAAAGCGGTCTCGTGTCCTATACCGGCAATCCTTAACTGGACACGATGGGTGTCGCCGGAAGCATGGGTGACCATGACATCGCGCCACTCGGATGGCACCTTGGCCATCCCGCCCTTGCGCGGGTCGGAGTGGTTGGCCTCAATCGGCGCATTGGCCGTGAACGGTATTTGCGCGATAAGGCTGAAAAGCCCCAACGATTCACAGGTCGCCGGCAATTGACGGCAGAACCCTTCGGACGGTGTCTGGTTCTTGAACTTATTGCGCTGAGGATTGGCAAAGTCCGGCTCGAAAGTGGCTTCGATGTCATGCACTTCCGCTGCGGCGGTAGCGGCCCACAGCGCCAGCAGCAAACCCGCCCATGGTCGGGATTTCGAAATGGAATTCGCCACAGGATTCACGCTCTCGGTGTCTTGGAGTTGAACAAAATACAGTACGCTTTCAGGCTGGCCGGGCTAACCGACCTCCGAATCCCAGATCACCGTGATATTGCCCTTGTAGGGTTTGTCCCGGGCGTTGTCGATCAGCCAGTTGACGTCCCTCTGGTCAACCTCGAAATGCAGCGTCCCGGGTTTGCGGTCGACATAGATGCCGGGCTGAAACGAGCTGCTCGGCGTCAGGCGCAATGGCACGCGCCGGACCGGTTGCCCGGAACTGTCGGTCACTCCGTTGGGCAGGCTGACGCTGACATTTACGGCGCCGACGTAGCCCGTCTCGCGGTCCATGATGCCGCAGCCGTTGCCAAAGCCCAGGTCATGCTCGCACTCGATCTTCATGGTGAATTTCGACGAGGCGGAAATATTGAACACTTGATCCCGATAAAGACGCGTCGGCCGGCGGCCGTGTTCCAGCCAGCCCTGCCATCCGCCCTGGGGTTCCAGCACGACTTTGTTTCCGCCCGGCGGGAGATCGACCTTCAGGGTGTGTTGCACGTCGAGAACGAAATCCAGAGTGAGGCTGTCGTCATCCGCATCCATCATCGAGCCCATCTGGAAATCGCCACTGGAGCCCAGGGTGTAGGTGATTGAACCGGTATATAGACCGCTGCTCATGCTCAACGGATTTGGAGTTTTCAGCTCGTAAGCAATATCGATGCCCTGGAAGTACATGGAGGGTATGCCGAAGGCTGCTGTTTTTGTGCAGGCCGCTTCCACCGGCATCCGCCAGAAAAAATGATAAAGGGTGGCGGTATACCCGGCCACGCCGGTCCCCAGACAGGGCGCAGGGGCATAAAGCCAGCCGGCACGGGATGTCCAGAGCACGTCATGGCCGGAAGGGTGAACCACTCCGGTCAGCTCCTCGACGGTGTTGCTCAGGATGTACCGCGAGCCGATGCCGGTAATGCGTACCTCGACGTCCTCTGTCTCTTGAGTATCAGTGTTGGTTACCGTCAACCGTCGCCAGGCCACGGGAACCCGCAGCGAAAGATCGTCCCCCGGTACGATCGCGCGGTTTGAGTCAAAACGGACGGGTAACTGAATACTGAACATATTGGCATTGGCGCACTGCACAGGATAGCTTGCGCAGTAGCCACTGTTGGGCGTCTGGTTGACGAACAGGTTCTTGCTCGGCTGGGACGGGTCGGGCTGAAACAGCGCACGGATTTCCTGATTGGCCGCCTGCACCCCGGTGGTACTCAACACCGCGAGCAACGCCAGACATTGGCTGACCCGAGGCATGCGCCGGCCTTGTTTGTGAAATTTCATCAGTGTCATCCCGCATCAGGGGTTTGGGCATTGAACAGCAACAGCACATTGCCGGCATAATCTCCCTGGCGGTACCCAGCGGCCGGCTTGATCGGGGCGATCTCCAGCATTACCCGTTTGCCCGCCGCCGCTTCTTCGCGGGTCAGCACCTGCCGCGGCGTCATCGCCGCACTCAGTTCAACGCCATTGAAGGTCACGCGCAGGCTGATATCGTCCTCGGGGCGGCCATTGGACAGATAGGGTTCGGCCTCCAGCCGCGCTTCGATTGCGCTGCTGTCATGGCGCACGTCGAAATTCTTTTGCACGCTGCTCAAGGTGGAGGTGGGGTAATCCCAGTTGAGGCGCTGCGGTCGATGAATCCAGTCCGGTTCTGCCGGGATCACGTAAAACGGCCGACTGGGAATGGTCAGGGACACTTCGAAGGTATGTTCTTCCCGAGCCGCCCAGGCAGCGCTGGCGGCCAGAGCCGCCGTGGCCATCAGCGCGACGGCGGTGCATTGCTTGATCATGTTGGTTACCCGTTGCATCAATAGAAAGCCGCCCTAGCGGCGGGCGATCCTGAGGTTTTTCTTGTCGTTGCCTTCGATCAGGAAGAAGCGGTATTCGCGGCCCTTTTCCTTGTCGAACGAGAAGGTCTTGCCGGCCAGCACATGGTGCTTGGTGGTCGCGCCGCAATCGGTTTCCTTGGTCAAGGAGCAGCTCTTGAACTCGTCGACGATCACCACGGTGTTGCCGTCGTTGCGCAGTTCGTAACGCTCGTCGGTTTCATTGATGACCGTGGCAAAACGCGCATCCTTGGGCCGCACAAAAAAGATCGTGCCGAAACCGGTCATCACGTTGACCCCGGCGGTGAGGGTCTTTTTGTAGTCCTCGCGTTCCTCGCCGCTGACGGCAAACTCGTCTTCCTTTTCCGGCACCACCGGCACGAACCGCACGCGAAAGTAACGCTCGCGGTCACGCTCGCCCATGTACAACAATCGCGTACCCTGCATGCCCTTGGCCGGCACGATCAGCCGCGCCGGACTGGCCATCACGCCGTTGCGCGAAGCGCCGTCGGCGGCGGTCTCCACCGGAACTTCCTTGGGCTGACCGTCGGCGTCGTAGATGATCTCCAGCACGTTGACCTTGACGAACGCGGTGGCGTCACCGCTATTGAATACGCGCTTGAGGTAGGTGCTTTTATCAGCGTCCAGATAGTCGTACACGGTGCCGACATTGATCTGCGGACCGGCCTGCGCGGGCAGACAAAACACACTGAGCAGGCCCAGCAAAAAAACACGGTTCATCGTTTTCGACTCCACAAGTATTGAAAAGGGCCAGCCGGGAACGCTCACGCTTCCGAGTCCCAGATAATGGTGATATTGCCGCGCAGCTTGTCGTTCATGCCGGGTTTGAGCAGAAAGTTGATAGCAAACGGCGTCATGTAGAAGTTCAGCGAACCGACCTTGCGATCAACGTACAGTCCGGGCTGGAATGGCCCCACCCAGCTGTTGTATTGCAATGGCATCCGGGTGACGTTGTAGCCACCCGAGCCGGTAATGCCCGGCGGTAAGGTGATGGCCACCTGAATGTCGGTCGTGTTGCCCTTGGGGCTGTTCAGCCGGCAGGTGTTGCCCCCAGGGGAATTGCACAGCAACATGACCTTGAAGCGCGACGACGCCGACAGATAGAACGGCTGGTCGCGAAAAATCTCGGTCGGTTTTTTCCCGCTCTCGATCCATGGCGCCCACCCGCCTGCGGGTTCCAGCGAAACTCTATTGCCACCTGGTGGCAGCTCGACTTTCAGGGTGTGCTGCACATCCAGCACGAAGTCCAGGGTGAGGTTGCTGTCATCGGGCGTGAACGATGACCCGAAAGTGAAATCGCCGGCGGGACCGAGGGTGTAATTGATCGACCCGGTGTAGAGTCCGGAAGACATCCCCAGCGGATTAGGGGTGCGCAGTTCATACGCAAAATCCATTGTGTTGAACGTCATCTGCGGAATGGTGAATCGCGCCACCTTGGTGCAGTCTGCCTCAACCGGTGCTTTCCAGAAAAAACGATAGGTTTGGCTGCCGTAGAAACCGACTCCGCTATACCGGCACGGAGCGGGCGCATAGACCCAACTGCTACCCTCCCATAACGCCTGATGCGCGGTGAGATTGTTGGTCTCTCCCGTCAGCTCGGCGGCGGTATGACTGAGGATGAAATTGGACCCGATGCCCGTAATGCGCACCTCGACCACTTCGGTTTCCTGGGTGTCGGCATTGGTAACCGTCAATTGCCGCCAGTTTGCAGGCACCCTGATCGGGATGGCATCCCCCGGCTGCAAGGGAGCCTGGGATGACATCAGAACCGGCAACTGAATGCTGAACATGCTGTTTTGCTCACATTCCCCAGGAAACGACGCGCAATAGCCACTGTTCGGTGTCTTGTTGACGAATACATTTTTGCTCGGTTGGGACGGATCCGGCTGGAACAACGCTCGGATTTCCTGGGTCGCCGCCTCGGCTCTGGGCATCGCCAGCGCCAGGCACACCCCAAGGACTGTCGTGGACAATTTCATCGACTTAACCCGCCTTCTGTTCAGTGGAGGTCACTTCGGCCAGGGTGTCTGCCGTGCAGCGCAAATCGCCGATCATCAACACGTTGTTTTCACGCCGATGGCTGTCGGCGTCGAGGCGGAACTGACACAGCAACTGATTGCCCTGGCGCACTTCCAGGGTCGGCGAGCCGGCGTTCATTTCCATCGAGAAGAATCCGTCGACCTCAGTCACGCCGCGGCTGGCATGGTTGATCACGTGGTGGCCCTTGAGCGGCAGCCCTTGTGCATCGACCAGACGCCCGAGCACCGTCAGGGTTTTCATCACGCGAACCTTGCGATACTCCACCCCGCCCTTGTTCAGGTGATAACGCGTACGTGCCGGTTCGATGGTCGCGGCCGGGACGTTATTGCCCTCGAAATCGAAGCTCACCGAGCTGTTCTGATACGCGGTGATCGGAATGAAATTGCGCCCCGGTTTCAACGCCGCACTGCCGCCGCTGTAATCGTCGGCACGCAGCAGGATGTTGTCGATGTCCGACTCGACATCGACAATCATTCCCGCGCCGCGCACCTCGCTCTGGCTGGTCATGAGCATCTGCTCGCCGCCGATCACCAGCGTGCTGTCGAGGTTGAGGCCACCGGTGAAATTGCCGTTGTAGGACGATCGCTGGACAAAGCCATCGCCACCGACGGTGTCGGTGCGGAAGTTCGCCAGGCTGGACATGCCCACGCCATAGGTGTCGGTGAGCGCGGTGACCGACACGTTCTGCAGCACGTGGTCTTTGAAATCCCTGCGCCAGCCGAGCGAAGCATTGTTGTCGCGCGCGCCGTCACGCGCCGTACGCGAACCGATACTGCCGGTGATCTGCTGGCCAGGTGCGCCGAGCGCCAGGTTGACGCTCAGGTCGACCCCGCGATTGCGCGCATCGCCGCTGCTGTAGCTGCCCGGCCGATCAAAGATCGACAAGCGCCAGCTGGCATCGCTGCCGAACAGCTCGGTGCGCTGGGTCCAGCCCATGTCGACACCGAAGCCCTCGACATTGCCCTCACTGTGCGACACCCGAGCGTTGATTGAACTCTTGCTGTTGACCCGGTGGTTGAGCGCCAGCGACGAATTGCTGGTCTGGCCGATAAACACATTGCGCGGCCGTACCCGGGTGCCATCGGGCAGGGTGTCGTAGGTGTCCGTGGTGTCGAGCCAGCTGCGGTTGTGGCTGATCACGATGCTGCCGGCGCCGTAGTTGTACAAGCTTTGCAGGTCGAGCCCGGTGCCGTAGTCCTCGGTCTTGTAGACGTTGGCGTACAGGCTGATGTGGTTGGCCAGCGTCCAGTCGATGGACGTGCCGTATTGCAGTTTTTCGCGGATCTGCCGCGCCGACATCCCGAGAATCACCCGCGGATGCAGCAGGTAATTGATCGCCGCGCCCGCAGTCGGACTGCCACTGGATTGCGTGTCCCAGTTGCTCAGCAACTTGCTTTCTTCGCCGGCGAACACGTTGTAGCGCCAGCGGTCATCGAGGTTGCGCCAGTTGTTGGGCTTGTACACCAACTCCTGGGTGGTGGAGGTGATCTGGCCGTCTTCGATCAGGCGCACTTCCACTTCATAAATACCGCCCGGCAAGGGACGGGTGTCGAGGGTCTGCAAACCGGCCGGCACTGACTGGGTATTGATCAGCAGGCCATCGCGCCAGATTTCTACTGAACCCTGGCGGTTGGCCGTGACGTAGATCGGGTACACGCTGGGCATCGGCGAGTTGATGGCCAGACTGTCGGAGCTGCCGTACATGATGCCCACGGCGGTATCGGGGCTGGTGCCGAACGTACGCGGTTGGCGCGTCAGCCCTTCGGAATTGGGGGTGAAATAGCCCAGACGGAAAAAACTGCCTTGCAGTTCGCGCTGGGTGTGAAGTTCGTGTACTGCGTGGTAAAGCTTGTCATCCGGGCCGCCGAGGCGCGCCACTTGCAGATTCAGCGTCTGGCTCCAGTTGCCGAGGCTGCCGGTAGCCTCCAGGCCGAAGCGCCCGCCCAGATCCTGTTCCTGGCCGCCGTTGAGGTTGAGCTGGTTACGCACCATCAGGCCACTGCTGCCGCCGTTGGGCTGCTCGTAATAGCGCTTGGCCGAAACGTCGCGCTCGGCGTTTTCGGTGAGGATCGACACCGTCGAGTTTTCCAGGTTGTAGTGCACCGCCAGTAACTGCTCGGGGCAAGCGCTGCTGCACGCCCCCAACGGTACGCCGGGCTTGAGCACACTCGCCCATTTTTCCCGCTCGGAGGGGCCAAAGCGGTTTTCGCTGGTGTCGGTAAATTCGAGCAGGGTGATGCGATCATCGCGCGACAGCACCACCATGGCCTCGCCCAATGGCTGGTGATCGAGTTCGACTCGAACCGCCAGCGGCACATCAAAGAAATGCTCCTCGAAATCCGCCGGCAAGCCCTTGGCCTGCGCCAGCAGACTGCGGGGCGTGGTGCCGGCGGAATTGGAAGCCACGGCTGCGCTGGCACAAAACAACAGCGCAAGCGCAGCCGCGATGGGTGTCATCGGGAACATGAACTCTTACTCTGATTACGAAGGTTGGAAGTCCGACGGGGCAGACATTGCTGTCTGCCCCAATCGGTAAACGCTGACTACCGTCAGGGTTGAAGGCCGAATGGGCCGATCAAGGCCCAGCCGGAGGAACGGCGTCGAAAGTCATCGCAACCACACCGGTGTAATCGCCCGGAGTGAAAGTGTTACCAACGGCGCTGATTTTCAGCGGCGCACGGTAGTTCACGTCGGATTCAGCCTCACCGACGATTTCCTGTGGCGTCAGGGTCAGAACCTTGTTGTTGATCGCCACTTGCAGATCGATGCTGCTCGAACCGGAGATCAACTTCGGCACGCTGTCGAGGCTGGCGTGAACCGAACCGCTGTTGTTGCGCACGTCAAAGAAACCGGTCACGTCACGCATCTTGCCGGTCGCCGGCTGATAGCTCATGTCCTGGTCTTTGTTGACCAGATCAGGGTCGGTTGGAACGATATAGAAACCATTGGTCGGCACGTGAGCGACGAGGCTGATGGAGTGCGCAGCTTCACCGGCGGCGAACGCGCCAGTGGAAGCCATGGCCAGTGCCAGAGGAGCAGCGATTGCGAGTTTCTTGAACATCGGTCAGTACCTGTTTCTGTCTATAAGGGAGTTCATTCAAAGTTCCAACCGACCGTATCTCTAGTTGAGACAAATCAATTCGAACCTTCAACGCCGGGGCATCATCGACTGTTAGCTCTGGAATGTAAGCAGGCAACTTCCGACAACCGCGTAGCCAAACCTCCTTTGATCCCGCCAGAAAAAAGACTGAAAAACAGAGACTTGCAAAAGTAACTGTAAGTTATCCCCTACATACAGTTATCCGGAAAAAACCATGCAGCAACTTTAATCAACAGGCATGCCAACTTAGCACTGTTTAGAATACAAGCTCTACGACAACTAGAGCGTTGACTTTAGCTCTCGGGTTACGCCGCGGAATTATTGACTCGGAAAATAAATTATTGCGTTCAAGCTGGCCAACCGCTCGTCCGGCGCGTTCGGATCAGAGGAAAAAGGCCTTGCGCGAGCTTTAAGATATATCTTAAGTTGTATCTAAACACGACGAGAGAAAGCGAAAAATGAGAGACCCTCATTCCCCCCACCGCGAACACGGTGATGGCCGCGACGGCTTCGAGAAACGCCCCGGCCGCGAACGCGGCGAACGCGGCGGACGCGGTCCACGAGTGTTCGCCCCCGGTGATCTGAAACTGCTGCTGTTGGCGCTGATCGCCGAACAGCCGTGTCACGGCTACGACCTGATCCGCCAGATCGAAGGCATGTTCGATGGCGCCTACAGCCCGAGCCCCGGCGTGATCTACCCGACCCTGACCTTTCTGGAAGAAAGCGACCTGATTGCCGGCGACGCCGAGGGTGGCAAAAAACGCTACCGCGTTACCGACGCCGGTCGTTTGTCGTTAAGCGAACAAGCCGTGGCGCTCGACGGCGTGCGCATGCGCATCGAGGTCAGCAAGCGCTCGCTGCGTGGCCACGACCGCCCGCCGGAAATCCATGAAGCGGTGCATAACCTGCGCCATGCCCTGCAGATGCATCACGGGCGCTGGAGCGCGGCAGAAATCCTGCGTGTACGCGATCTGCTCAACGACACCGCCAAAGCCATCGTCGACGGCCCTGCCGTTCAACCTGCCCCGGAGAAAGCCGAATGACTGCAGTCGATAGCCAAACCATTCACCGCGTGATGCACGAGATCAAACGACGCAAACTGGAAGTGTTGCGCGTCACCGACCTGACCCCGCGCATGCGCCGCATCACCCTCGGCGGGCCGGAACTGGCCGGGTTTATCAGTCTGGGCACGGACGATCACGTCAAACTGCTGTTCCCGCAGAACGCCGTGCAGGCAGCGGCGCTGGAGACCTTGGTACTCGGCGCTGGCAAGGACAACGGGCCGTTGCCCGAGATGCGCGACTATACGCCGCGTCGTTATGATCTGGAAAAAATGGAGCTGGAGATTGATTTTGTCCTGCACGGTGACGGACCTGCCTCGACCTGGGCCGAACAGGCGCAGCCCGGACAGTTTCTGCACATCGGCGGCCCGCGCGGATCGATGATCGTGCCGGACATTTTCGACAGCTATCTGTTGATCGGCGACGAAACCGCCTTGCCCGCCATCGCCCGCCGCCTCGAAGGTCTGGCGGCAAATCGCAAGGCGCTGGTAGTGATCGAAGTGGAAAACGGCGCCGAGCAGCAAAAGCTGGACAGTGCCGCGCAGGTCAACGTGATTTGGGTGCTGCGCGAAGGTGGTCAGGACAACCTGCTGACCACCGTCAGCCAGTTGCAAGTGCCCAAGGGCAATCTGTATGCCTGGGTGGCAACCGAGACCAGGGTTTCGCGGCAGATTCGCCGTGTGCTGATCGATGAGCATGGGCTGGATGAACAGTTCATCAAGGCTGTCGGTTACTGGCGCGCCGAGGGCTCTGACGAAGAGTAATGCTCCACCTGTAGGAGTGAGCCTGCTCGCGATAGCGCTCTATCAGTTGATGCAACTGTGAATGACAGACCGCTATCGCGAGCAGGCTCACTCCTACAATGATTTTCGGCGATCCAGACCTATCACCAGCAGGCCCACCAGCACAAACCCCACCAATATCCCCCCGGCATTCGCCAGCACCTGTGGATAACCCAACACCGCCACATCAATGAACGGATACGCATACGCGCCAAGCAAATGCCCGCGCAGCAAGGCGTAGACGAAATACAGCAATGGATAAATCAGCCACACCGGCAAGTGCCACAGGCGCAACGTGCCTTTGGGGACGCACCACCACCAATAGCCCAGAAACAGCAACGGCATGACGTCGTGGAGCAATTCATCAGAGACAAACTGCCAACCTTCGGGGTGCCATAAATGCCGCAGCAGCAGGCTGTAGGCCAGTCCAACCACTGTGATGCTCACGGCAATTCCACTGCTCACCCAAGGCTTTAGAAACCAGCGCCGCACGGCGGATTCGCGATCAGTCACGGCACAGGTCAGCACCGTCGCCACCAGCGTGTTGGTCAATATGGTGAAGTAGCTGAAGAAGCTCACCAGCCCGCCCAGCAGGCTGGCGCCGACGCTCAATCGTGCAAAGAAAATCAGGTACAGCTGAATCGTCAGTCCTGCCCAGCCCAACACGGCCAGGCAGGTGATCAAGCGTCGCCGCCTCGCGCTGTCCATGTCAGAGCGGTCGTTTGGTGCGCATCAGCTTCACGTACAGACGCTCGACTTTCTCCCGTGCCCACGGGGTTTTACGCAGAAAGGTCAGGCTCGACTTGATGCTCGGATCGCTCTTGAAGCAACGGATGTCGATACGCTCGGCCAGCCCCGACCACTCATAGTGAGTCACCAGTGCGTTGAGGATCTGTTCGAGGGTTACGCCATGCAGCGGATCGGGGGTGTGGTCGTTCATGCCAGGCCTTTGGGCGAAGTGGAAGTGCTTGAAGCCGCGCACCTTAGCCGAGGGGCTGATCGGGTGGAAGCGCTTCCTTCAAATGTAGGTCAAGGTCAAAAGATCGCAGCGTTCCGCAGCTCCTACAGGTTGTACGCAATACAAGGTAGGAGCTGCCGAAGGCTGCGATCTTTTCGCACTGTTACCAAATCCGAAAGGATGCATGTTTATAAAAGGCCTTTGTCTTTTTGTAACAGATCATTATCCTGCCGCCCTTCTGCTTAAACGCTTCACTGCCTGCGTCATATTGAAGCGCCGCAATCGCACCCGAAAAACACCAAAAAAAGACTTATTCATGCCCGATTTTTCCTTCTCCCGAGACAGCGCTACCTCACTTCTGCGCACCCTGGCCGGCTGCACCGCTCTGGGCCTCGCCACCTGCACCCAAGCCGCTCCGGCCTTCGACAGTGAATCACCGTGGATGCTCGGTGACTGGAACGGCACGCGCACAGAACTTTCGGAAAAAGGCTACGACTTCAAGCTCGATTACACCGGCGAAATGGGTAGCAACCTGCACGGCGGCTATGACCACGACCGCACCGCGCGCTACAGCGATCAGTTCGGCCTCGGCACGCATCTTGACCTGCAAAAAATTCTCGGCTGGGACGACGCCGAGTTTCAACTGACCCTCACCAAACGCAGCGGCAACAACATCAGCAACGACCGCATCAACGACCCGCGCGTCGGCGGCTTCACCTCGGCGCAGGAAGTCTGGGGCCGTGGCCAGACCACGCGCCTGACGCAAATGTGGTACCAGCAGAAATTCCTCGACCAGAAGCTCGACATCAAGGTTGGCCGTTTCGGCGAAGGCGAGGATTTCAACAGCTTCCCCTGCGACTTTCAGAACCTGGCCTTCTGCGGTTCGCAGGTCGGTAACTGGGTCGGCGGCATCTGGTACAACTGGCCGGTCAGCCAATGGGCGCTGCGGGTCAAATACCACCTGACGCCGGAGCTGTACGCGCAGGTCGGCGCCTATGAGCAGAATCCGTCGAACCTGGATCGCGGCAACGGTTTCAAACTCAGCGGCAGCGGCACTCAAGGCGCAATCCTGCCGATCGAGCTGGTGTGGACGCCGAAGCTCAACGGCCTGCCAGGCGAATACCGCGCCGGCTACTACTACAGCAACGCCAAGGCCTCTGACGTTTATAAAGACCAGAACGGCCAGCCGGCGGCCCTCAGCGGCGAAGCCTACCGCAGCGCGTCGAGCAAGCATGGCGTGTGGCTGGGCGTGCAGCAGCAGATCACCAGCGTCGCCAGCGACAACTCGCGTGGCTTGAGCCTGTTCGCCAACGCGACGATGCACGACAAGAAAACCAACGCCATCGACAACTACGTGCAGGCCGGCCTGACCTACAAAGGCCCGTTTGATGCCCGCGCCAAGGACGACATCGGCTTCGCCCTCGCCCGCGTGCACGTCAACCCGGCCTATCGCAAAAACGCCGAAATGAGCAACCGCGCCAATGCCGTCTACGACTACGACGATCCGTCCTTCCTGCCACCGCAGGACACCGAATACAGCGCCGAGCTGTATTACGGCGTGCACGTGACGAACTGGCTGACCGTACGCCCGAACCTGCAATACATCCGCCACCCCGGTGGCGTGAACGACGTCGACGACGCCCTGATTGGCGGAATCAAGATCCAGTCGTCGTTCTAAAACACGCTACAAGGCCCTGTGGGAGCTGGCTTGCCAGCGATAGCAATCTGTCTGGCGATTTTAGTGTTGGATGTGCAATCGCCATCGCTGGCAAGCCAGCTCCCACAGGAATCCATGAAATTCGTTAGCCGAACAAGTTTTTCAACTGAACCATGCCCACGCCAAATCGTCATCTAAAGTGACTACAGCGCGGGACTACATAAACGTCACGGAGAATCACACTATGAGCACCGAAAGTGCTTCGAGTCGGGGCCGTCTGCTACCGGGCCTGCTCGGCATCCTGCTGTTACTGATGGGCCTGGCCATGCTGGCCGGGGGAATCAAGCTGAGCACGCTCGGCGGTTCGCTGTACTACCTGCTGGCCGGTATCGGCATTGCCCTGACCGGCATTCTGCTGCTGATGCGCCGACGCGCGGCGCTGGGCCTGTACGCCATCGTACTGTTTGCCAGCACCGTGTGGGCGTTGTGGGAAGTCGGTCTGGACTGGTGGCAACTGGTGCCGCGTCTGGCGCTGTGGTTTGTCCTCGGCTTCGTGATGCTCTTGCCATGGTTCCGTCGTCCGCTGCTGCTCAACGGCCCGGCGAAAATCGGCACCGGCGGTCTGACCGTCGCGGTGATCCTGGCCGGTGTGACCGCGTTGGCCAGCCTGTTCACCCACCCGGGCGAAACCTTCGGCGAACTGGGCCGCGACACCGCAGACATGACCAGCACCGCACCGGCCATGCCGGATGGCGACTGGCAGGCTTACGGTCGCACCGAATTCGGTGACCGCTACTCGCCGCTCAAGCAGATCACCCCGCAAAACGTCGGCAAGCTGCAAGAAGCCTGGCGCATCCAGACCGGCGACCTGCCGACCGCGGATGACCCGGTCGAGCTGACCAACGAAAACACCCCGCTCAAAGCCAACGGCATGGTTTACGCCTGCACCGCGCACAGCAAAGTGCTGGCACTGGACCCGGACACCGGCAAGGAAATCTGGCGCTTCGACCCGCAGATCAAGAGCCCGGTCGGCTTCAAAGGCTTTGCCCACATGACCTGCCGTGGCGTGTCGTACTACGACGAAGCGGCTTACGCCAAGTCTGAAAACGCCGGCTCTGCGGTGATTTCCGAAGCTGGCAAAGCCGTTGCTCAGGCCTGCCCGCGTCGTCTGTACCTGCCCACCGCTGATGCCCGCCTGATCGCCCTGAATGCCGACACCGGCAAAATCTGCGAAGGCTTCGGCAACAACGGCGTGGTCGACCTGACTCAGGGCATCGGCCCGTTCACCGCCGGCGGCTACTACTCCACTTCGCCCGCGGCGATTACCCGTGATCTGGTGATCATGGGCGGTCACGTCACCGACAACGAATCGACCAACGAGCCATCGGGCGTGATCCGCGCTTTCGACGTGCGCGACGGACACCTGGTCTGGAACTGGGACAGCGACAAGCCAGACGCCACCGAGCCTCTGGCCCCGGGCGAAACCTACAGCCGCAACTCGGCGAACATGTGGTCGCTGGCCAGTGTCGACGAAAAACTCGGCATGGTTTACCTGCCACTGGGCAACCAGACCCCGGACCAGTGGGGCGGCAACCGCACCCCGGGCGCCGAGAAATTCAGCGCAGGTATCGTCGCGCTGGACCTGGCCACCGGTAAAGTGCGCTGGAACTACCAGTTCACCCACCACGACCTGTGGGACATGGACGTCGGCAGCCAGCCAACCCTGCTCGACATGAAAACCGCCGACGGCGTGAAACCTGCGCTGATCGCTCCGACCAAGCAGGGCAGCCTCTACGTCCTCGACCGTCGTGACGGCACGCCGATCATCCCGATCAAGGAAATCCCGGTTCCGCAAGGCGCCGTGAAAGGCGACCACACCGCCCCGACCCAGGCCCGTTCGGACCTCAACCTGCTGGCCCCGGAACTGACCGAAAAAGCCATGTGGGGCGCCAGCCCGTTCGACCAGATGCTGTGCCGCATCCAGTTCAAGGAACTGCGTTATGAGGGCCAGTACACCCCGCCATCGGAACAGGGCAGCCTGATCTATCCGGGCAACGTCGGCGTGTTCAACTGGGGTGGCGTCTCGGTCGACCCGGTTCGCCAGATGCTGTTCACCAGCCCGAACTACATGGCCTTCGTGTCGAAAATGGTGCCGCGCGCCGAAGTCGCCGCCGACAGCAAGCGCGAAAGCGAAACCGCTGGCGTGCAGCCCAACACAGGCGCGCCATACGCGGTGATCATGCATCCGTTCATGTCGCCTCTCGGCGTACCGTGCCAGGCCCCGGCCTGGGGCTACGTCGCCGGCATCGACCTGACCACCGGCAAAGTCGTGTGGAAACGCAAGAACGGCACCAGCCGCGACAGCTCGCCGATCCCGATCGGCTTCACCCTCGGTGTGCCGAGCATGGGCGGCTCGATCGTCACCGCCGGCGGCGTCGGCTTCCTCAGCGGCACCCTCGACCAGTACCTGCGCGCCTATGACGTGAATACCGGCAAAGAGCTGTGGAAATCGCGTCTGCCAGCAGGTGGCCAGGCAACTCCGATGACCTACACCGGCAAGGACGGCAAGCAATACGTGCTGCTCGTTGTCGGCGGCCACGGCTCGCTGGGCACCAAGATGGGTGACTACATCATTGCGTACAAACTGCCGGAATAAGCGTTAGCTGCTGGTAATGAAAAGGCGATGTCCCGCAGGGGGCATCGCCTTTTTTTGTGAGCCTGATTTTCAGGCAGAACTCAAACCCTGTGGGAGCGAGCTTGCTCGCGAAAGCGTCGGAACATCCAATATTGAGCGGGACTGACACAGCGCCTTCGCGAGCAGGGCCACCCATACCCTGATCAACCCTGCCCCCGCTATAACCCATATCAACGGGTTTCATCGCGAACAAGTATAAAAGCCTGTCAGATATGACAGTTCACCGCTTTGAGCGCCCCCCGCAGACTTCCAGGTCTCAAGACATCAATCACAAGGAACCACGCAATGACAAATCCAAACGCATCCCCGGCAGTCTGGGTAAGAGGTACGCTTAACGTTGCTGTAAAAGGCATCATTGGCGGCACGCCGGTCGATCTGGCAAGCTTTCTGACGAGCAGAATTTCGGCATCTTTCAACCCGCTTGGCGATTACAGTTTCACTTTCGAAGATAACCACGGTTCATCGAGCGAACGAAAACTCTCTATCTCGCTTCGCACCCTGCTGGATCCGTCAATCTCTGGCTACTTAGAATATGTTGTTACCGAACGGGGTGCCCAGCCTTATGACTACGAAGTGACATCCTGTTCCAGCATTGCTGTAACTCAGCTCAATCCCAGCCTGTATCGCTACTCCCTCGATAACTTTCAACTTTCCGGCAAGGCACGCCACGGTGATGAAACGCGTGAACTCACCGGCGGCGGATGGTTTCTTGTCCAAGAGCTGACTTACCCCATTTAGCAAGCAGGCCAGGTTCAGTCATTGGGTTATTTCGGACTGTGGGAAAGGTGCTTGTCCTACAGATCTGGTGGTTGCGCGGAGTTTTCCGACAGGTCGCGTCGGTTGTGCTTGGGAAATGCGCTGGATAGGCTCGTAGGGTCGCTGCCAATTCAGCGACCGGGCGTCGCGGCCCGGGTTATGAGGCATAATCGCCGCCACTCAACAGCTGCTTGCAGTTATTCATGGTGGCTGTACGCGGGATACCTTCGGGTATGCCGAATGCCTCAGGTCGGTCCGCGAACCTGCGTACAGCTGCCACCCTCAGATTGCGTCGCGGCAATTTTGAGAAGTGGCCCCTAACCTGAGGCGTCACCATGTCCAAACCCACACCCAATCCCCCCGAAACCGAAAGCACCTCCCCGTATCAATCCCCCGAATCCAAAAAACTCCACGAAGCCGCCGAGCGCGCGCTGGACCACTACCTGAAGCCACCCGCCAGCCCTGACAAATCCCACAAACCCAGCACCATGTTCCAGGTCACCCCGGATCAGGACAACGAAAGCCTGCTGGCCCACGCGTGCGAATCCCTCGCGTCGGCGAGTGTGATGGCCAGTGACATTGCGGCCTATGTGGACAGCCCTCAGCGGCATACCATTCTGGCAATCCAGCAAGTAATCATGCTGGCCGAACTGGCTGTCAATCGCGTGCTGGACAACTACGAAATCCCCCAATCCCCGACACACAGCTAAATCCCTGCTCGCGAAGGCGTCGGCACATTCAGTCGTTATGGTGCCTGATACACCGCATTCGCGAGCAGGCTCACTCCTACAATGAAACCGAGTGCGTCCGGTAGACATTGGTCGGCTGCCAGGCCGCCATCGCTGGCAAGCCAGACTCCCACAGAGAATGAGTACAACCGATAGACATCGGTCGGCTGTCAGGCCACCTTCGCGAGCAGGCTCACTCCCACAGAAAAGCCAAAGCAGCGCAGCTGCCCGCGGCGAAGCCGCCCCACTCAACAATGAGCGCAAGCTCGAGTACCGCTCTTGATCTTGATCCACGGGCGACTTCGGAAGGCTGAGCGGAGGGATTGATCCGGGCGTGGGAGCGCAGCGACCGTTTGGCGCAGCCAGACACAGCGGAAGGAGGTGCAGCGAAGCAAACCGGAAACGCTGCGCCCGGATCGATCCCGCAGCGAAGGAACCCGAGCCTGCGAGGGCCGAACGCAGGAGCAAGCCTTTTCGGTTACCTTTTCGGCGTCTGGAAAAGGTGACTCGCCGTAAGGGCGAAACCGCCAGCCGCAACACCCAAAAAAACGGATATTCACCCAAAACCCCAAGAACCTGGCCGGCCCAAAGGCCGCCAAGGTCAGCCAAAGTCAAAAACTGTCCAAACCCTGAACACACAAGCAGAAACACAGGCCCCCCATTGAAACCACCCCACCCCTGCCCCATCTAAGACCCCATACCCCATTGCGCAGGTGCCCCATGACCGACCAGCAAGATCGCCCGGACAACCACGACGACTACGAAACCGATAACATCGAACACACCTCCTCCGGCACCGGCCTGGCGCTGCCCGGGCAAAACCTGCCGGACAAGGTCTACATCATCCCGATCCACAACCGCCCGTTCTTCCCGGCGCAGGTCCTGCCGGTCATCGTCAACGAAGAACCATGGGCCGAAACCCTCGAACTGGTCAGCAAATCCGAACACCACTCCCTGGCCCTGTTCTTCATGGACACCCCCCAGGAAGACCCGCGCCACTTCGACACCGGCGCCCTCCCCGAATACGGCACGCTGGTCAAGGTCCACCACGCCAGCCGCGAGAACGGCAAACTGCAGTTCGTTGCCCAAGGCCTGAGCCGTGTACGCATCAAAACCTGGCTCAAGCACCACCGCCCACCGTATCTGGTCGAAGTCGAATACCCGCACCAGCCCACCGAGCCTACCGACGAGGTCAAGGCCTACGGCATGGCGCTGATCAACGCGATCAAGGAACTGTTGCCGCTCAACCCGCTGTACAGCGAAGAGCTGAAGAACTACCTCAACCGCTTCAGCCCCAACGATCCATCGCCGCTGACCGATTTTGCCGCCGCGCTGACCTCGGCCACCGGCCCCGAGTTGCAGGAAGTGCTCGACTGCGTGCCGATGCTCAAGCGCATGGAAAAAGTCCTGCCGATGCTGCGCAAGGAAGTCGAAGTCGCGCGCCTGCAGAAAGAGATTTCGGCCGAAGTTAACCGCAAGATCGGCGAGCATCAGCGCGAATTCTTCCTCAAGGAACAACTCAAGGTCATCCAGCAGGAACTCGGCCTGACCAAGGACGACCGCAGCGCCGACCTCGAACAGTTCCAGCAGCGTCTGGAAGGCAAAGTGCTGCCGGCGCAGGTGCAGAAACGCCTCGAAGAAGAAACCCACAAACTGTCGATTCTCGAAACCGGCTCGCCGGAATACGCGGTCACGCGCAATTATCTGGACTGGGCCACCTCGGTGCCGTGGGGCGTCTATGGCGAGGACAAACTCGACCTCAAGCACGCGCGCAAAATCCTCGACAAGCACCACGCAGGCCTGGACGACATCAAGGATCGCATCCTCGAATTCCTCGCCGTCGGTGCCTATAAAGGCGAAATCAGCGGCTCGATCGTGCTGCTGGTCGGACCGCCAGGCGTGGGCAAGACCAGCGTCGGCAAATCCATCGCCGAATCCCTCGGCCGACCGTTCTACCGTTTCAGCCTCGGCGGCATGCGCGACGAAGCCGAGATCAAGGGCCACCGCCGCACCTACATCGGCGCGCAGCCGGGCAAACTGGTGCAGGCGTTGAAAGACGTCGAAGTGATGAACCCGGTGATCATGCTCGACGAGATCGACAAGATGGGCCAGAGCTATCAGGGCGACCCGGCCTCGGCACTGCTGGAAACCCTCGATCCGGAACAGAACGTCGAATTCCTCGACCACTACCTCGACCTGCGCATGGACCTGTCAAAAGTCCTCTTCGTCTGCACCGCCAACACCCTCGATTCGATCCCAGGACCGTTGCTCGACCGCATGGAAGTGATTCGTCTGTCGGGCTATATCACCGAAGAAAAAGTCGCCATCGCCAAGCGTCACCTGTGGCCGAAATTGCTCGAAAAGGCCGGCGTGTCCAAGGGCAGCCTGAGCATCAGCGACACCGCGCTCAAAGCCTTGATCGACGGTTACGCCCGTGAAGCCGGGGTGCGCCAGCTGGAAAAGCAGATGGGCAAACTGGTGCGCAAAGCGGTGATGAAACTGATCGACGACCCGAAAGCAGTGATCAAGCTCGGGCCGAAAGACCTTGAAGCCTCGCTGGGCCACCCGGTGTTCCGCAACGAACAGGTGCTGTCCGGCACTGGCGTGATTACCGGCCTGGCCTGGACCAGCATGGGCGGCGCGACGTTACCGATCGAAGCCACCCGCATTCACACGCTCAACCGTGGGTTCAAGCTCACCGGGCAATTGGGCGATGTGATGAAAGAGTCTGCGGAAATCGCCTACAGCTACGTCAGTTCGCATCTGAAGCAGTTCGGCGGTGATGCAAAATTCTTCGACGAAGCCTTCGTCCACCTGCACGTACCGGAAGGCGCGACACCGAAGGACGGTCCGAGCGCCGGCGTGACCATGGCCAGTGCGTTGCTCTCGCTCGCACGCAATCAACCGCCGAAGAAAGGCGTGGCGATGACTGGCGAACTGACGCTGACGGGGCATGTGCTGCCGATTGGCGGGGTGCGCGAGAAAGTGATCGCGGCGCGGCGACAGAAGATTTTCGAGCTGATTCTGCCGGAGCCGAACCGGGGTAACTTCGAGGAATTGCCGGATTATCTGAAGGAAGGGATTACCGTGCACTTCGCGAAGAAGTTTGCGGATGTGGCGAAAATCTTGTTCTAACCCGATGCAAACAGGGCAGCGCCTCTTGGCAATGCCCTGTTATCTCTATAACCAGATGCGAAAAAGCCTATCGCAAAAAACAATAAAAACCTGTCAAGTCTACCAGTAGCGCCTCGTCAGACCGCCCCTCAAACTTCCCTCTCGAAGCGACTCATTGAGGGAACTCATTATGCCAAGGCGATCACGTCTTCCCGGTTATTTCAGAGCAACTAAAAAGGGTGTACTGCTCTTCGAGGTCGACCGCATAGCGACAACGCACGGCCAGTCCATAACCATCGAAGGTTCTAAAGAAGGGGGGTTTCCAAATCAACACATAATCCGCCTTACCATTGACTCGTTAACGCCTAACGGTGATCACGTATTCGAGATAGGTAAGTATTTACAACAAGTGTTCTACCTCAACATAGGTGGAACCCAGTACGCCCAGCGGGGAACTTTCACTTCCTACCTGGACATCCCTAACAGGAAATATCAAATCAACTGTGATCTTGATTTTCCTGGCCATACTGATCCTATAAAGATCGAACTCGCCGTTAGCGGATAGGCGCCCTCCGACCAGGTGAAACGAGACCGCGTAGCCTCAGCCTGCGCGGGCTTGGTCACATTCTGTCTCATCTTCAGTTATGCTCGCCGTTCGTCGATACCGCCGGAGCTGCTGATCTTATGCCCCCCACTCGCCTGTTTCTCCCCCTCGCCCTTTCCTTGCTGGCCGCCTGCGCCACGCAACCGAAACACAACGTGACCGTGGAAAAACAAAGCGAATGCCCCGTGCGGCTCAGCACCGGGCAAAACCTGATCATTACGCTGCCGAGCAACCCGACCACCGGCTACCGCTGGGCGATTCAGGATTCGGCGGGCGGCGTGTTGCGCGCGCTCAGTCCCGAGGTTTACAGCAATCCGGAAGATGCCGGCGTGGTCGGTGCGGCGGGCGTTTCGACCTGGCGCTTCCAGGCCTTCGCGGCCGGCACCGGGCGTTTGCGCCTGACCTCGCAACAACCGTGGGCGCCGGAAGTGCTGCCGGTGGAAACCTTTGACTGCGCCATTTCGGTGAACTGATCGTAGGCTGGCTGATTCTGGCGTTGATGGGGGCGGTCGCGTTTCTCTACGGTGTCAGTACCCATGCGGCCTTGCTCTGCCTGTTGGTCAAACCCCTGCCGGCGTTGGCGCTGCTCGGCTGGCTGCATGATGCGCCACCCGGCGAATATCGGGGCTGAATCAGTCTGGTTCTGATTTTTTCGTTGCCTGGGTGATGTGCTGCTGGCATGGCCGGGCGACCTGTTTGTATTAAGCCTCGGCGCGTTTCTGGTCGCGCATCTGGCATTGCAGCCGCGGCATTCACCAGCCATGACAATCCCCGCCAGACATCATACTGCCACTAAAATTATTTCGAAAAGTTATAAAAAACTGTCAACTATGACAGTACCCCTCACGTGTGGCTCTCCCTACTATTATCTGGCGTTACTCAACCAACCATGTAAATACAAGGAAGAATCCAATGAGTTTTTTCAAAGGTAAAAATCCAGTCACTGCCAACGCTGTAGACCCCTATATTACTGTTAGTGCAGAAACAATCGCCACGGTGTCTGGCAGGGTGCGATTCGAGAGCCAGATTGTCGCGTACGAAACAGATCCCGACAGCAATACAATCGCGCTGGTAACTCGTGCG
Organism: Pseudomonas sp. SWRI99; assembly: GCF_014270125.1. Taxonomy (NCBI): domain Bacteria; kingdom Pseudomonadati; phylum Pseudomonadota; class Gammaproteobacteria; order Pseudomonadales; family Pseudomonadaceae; genus Pseudomonas; species Pseudomonas sp. SWRI99. The sequence goes on from NZ_JABWQR010000005.1 coordinate 132,438, forward strand.
AATGCGTCGGACTATTCACGAGGAAGTAAAAAAGGCCTGGTCCTTGTATTCGACAAGAACATTAAACCCGGCGCCTATTCCGTCACCGATTCCAACTTTCCTTTCGATGATGTTTATTACTTTGAAACGGGTACTACCCCCGGTTTTGTCCAATCGTACAATTACCGCGCCAAAAGCGGAAACTTCAAGGTAGAAGTCGTTGAGGTGACAGCCGAGAAACTGCATTACAAAATAGATTTTGATTTCAAAGGTGTCGATCTCCGTAATCAGGAACTCACCATTGCCGGCAAATCCTCTTACCTCGTACTAGTGCAGTCCGAGTAACCCGCGAGCGCTAATGGAAGGCCAGGCTTACCCTCCGAGCCTGGCCCTACAATCTTCGACCCTTCCACGCTTTATCAGACAACCCAAGCATCTACGTCCCACTTTGGCTAAAATGCCGGCCTTTTCCACCGACACCGCCGGAACCGCCGTGAGCAAAGAACCCGATCGCCTTTTCGCCCAGCCCTTGGCCCAAGTGCCTGACTTCGCCTTCAACGAAGACGTGGTGCGGGTGTTCCCGGACATGATCAAGCGCTCGGTGCCGGGTTACCCGACCATCGTCGAAAACCTCGGCGTGCTCGCCGCGCAATTCGCCCAGCCGAACAGCATGCTCTATGATCTCGGCTCGTCGCTGGGTGCAGTGACCCAGGCCCTACGCCGCCATGTGCGCACCGACGGGTGTCGGGTGATTGCTGTGGATAACTCGGCGGCGATGGTCGAACGCTGCCGCGAATACCTCAACGGTCAGGATTCGATGTTTCAGGAATTGCTGCCGGTTGAAGTGGTTGAGGGCGATATCCTCGCATTGGAGTTCCAGCCATCCTCGGTAGTGGCGCTGAACTTCACCCTGCAGTTCATCGCCCCGGATCAGCGCACCGCGTTGCTCTCGCGCATTCGCCAATCGTTGTTGCCCGGCGGCGCGCTGATTCTTTCGGAGAAACTGCGTTTCAACGATGCCGAAGAGCACGCGCTGCTGACCGACCTGCACGTGGCGTTCAAACGCGCCAACGGCTACAGCGAACTGGAAATCGCCCAGAAGCGCAGCGCCATCGAAAACGTCATGAAGCCCGACAGCCTCGAAGAACACCGCGAACGCCTGCTGGCCGCCGGGTTCTCGAAAGTCGTGCCGTGGTTCCAGTGTCTTAACTTTGCCTCGTTGATTGCCTTGCCATGATTGATCTGTCCCCCCTCGCCCGCCGTCTGGCCGGTACACCGCTGGCCGAATGGGCCAACACTTTGCAGGCACAACTCGACCAGAAAATGGAGAAAGGCCACGGCGATCTGGAGCGCTGGCAGAGTGCGCTGGATGCCTTGCCGAAGATTCAGCCAAGCGAAATCGACTTGCTCAACGGCCTGAAGCTCGACACCGATTGCGACGACGAGACGCGCGCGCAGATGCGCACCGCGCTGATGGGCCTGTCACCGTGGCGCAAGGGACCGTTCGATCTGTTCGGCGTGCATGTCGACACCGAGTGGCGCTCGGACTGGAAATGGTCGCGGGTCGCCCCGCATCTGGACCTCAAAGGCAAGCGCATCCTCGATGTCGGTTGCGGCAATGGCTATTACATGTGGCGCATGCTCGGTGCCGGCGCCGACAGCGTGATTGGTGTTGACCCGAACTGGCTGTTCTTCTGCCAGTTCCAGGCGGTGCAACGCTATCTGTCCGAGCCAAACGCCTGGCATCTGCCGTTCCCGTTCGAAGACCTGCCGCCGAACCTTGAAGGCTTCGACACGGTGTTTTCCATGGGCGTGTTCTATCACCGTCGCTCACCGATCGAGCATTTGCTGGCGCTCAAGGATTGCCTGGTCAAGGGCGGCGAACTGGTGCTGGAAACCCTGGTGGTCGAAGGCGACAAGCATCAAGTGCTGGTGCCGGAAGATCGCTACGCACAAATGCGCAACGTGTGGTTCCTGCCGTCGGTGCCGGCGCTGGAGTTGTGGCTGCGCCGGGCCGGGTTCACCGAGATTCGTTGCGTGGATGTCAGCACCACGACGGTGGAGGAACAACGCGGCACCGAGTGGATGAAGTATCAGTCGCTGAGTGATTTTCTTGATCCTGAGGATCACAGCAAAACCATTGAAGGACTGCCGGCGCCGATGCGGGCAGTGATCGTCGCCAAGAAATAACCCAATCTCCCGAACAATGGAGATCCCCTGGTGGGAGCGGGCTTGCTCGCGAAAGCGATGTCTCAGTCACTATCCATTCTGAATGTACCGACGCTTTCGCGAGCAAGCCCGCTCCCACATTCAAGCGCATTACTACCGTTGAAATGCGGCCCTGTGTAGGAGTGAGCCTGCTCGCGAAGGCGGTGTGTCAGTCACCACCGATGTTGAAATTGCTGACGCTTTCGCGAGCAGGCTCACTCCTACCGGGGGCGGTGTTTATTTAGCGGGTTTCGCTCGGCGGGCGCGGAAGAACTCGGTCAACACCGCGCCACATTCTTCAGCCAGCACCCCGCCCTCATACAGCACCCGGTGATTCAAAAAGCCCTGGGTAAAAAACTGACCCTGACTCTGCACAATCCCGGCCTTCGGCTCCAGCGCGCCGTACACCACTCGCGCCACTCGCGAATGCACGATCAGTCCGGCGCACATGCTGCACGGTTCCAGCGTCACATACAGGGTGCTGCCCGGCAGGCGATAGTTATCCACTGCCTGCGCGGCGGCGCGGATCGCGACCATTTCGGCGTGGGCACTCGGGTCGCTGGTGCTGATCGGGCAGTTAAAACCGCGACCAATGATGGCGCCGTCCTGCACCAGCACCGCGCCCACCGGCACTTCGCCAAGCGCAGCGCCCTGTTCGGCGAGGATCAGGGCTTCGCGCATGAAGTCGCGGTCGCGGCTGCGGTCGATGATCGCCGCCGGGCGAATCTGGCGCATCACTTCACCTCGATCGCGGCCATCAGGCCGGTTTCCATGTGGTCGATGACATGGCAGTGGAACATCCATACCCCCGGGTTATCCGCCACCAGCGCCACTTGCGCGCGCTCGTTCTTGCCCAGCAGATAGGTGTCGGTGAAGTACGGAACGACCTTGTGCCGGTTCGACGCAATCACCTTGAAGCTCATGCCGTGCAGGTGGATCGGGTGCTGGTACTGCGTCATGTTCTTCAGTTCGAAAATGTAACTCTGGCCGAGCTTGAGGCTGGCGATCGGTCGATCGGCGCAGGTCTTGTCGGTGATGTCCCAGGCCTTGCCGTTGATCTGCCACAGACTCGGCGGCTTGCCGTTTTCGGTGTTCACCGACACCGAGCCGACCCATTCGAAATTGAAGTTGAGTTTCTCCGCATTGGCCAGATCCGGCTCGGCCACCGGGTTGGCCGGCAGGGCTTTCGGCCAGTCAGTCGGCGCATCGGTGTTGGTGACTGAACGCAGCGTGCCCAGACGCACTGGGCCGTTGCGCAGCGACAGTTCTTCACCGGCCGCCGGTGCCTTGATCGCCAGACAAATACGCATGCCGGGGCCGAGCCAGTATTCCTTACCCAGCGGGCGCGGCTCGACCGGGTTGCCGTCCAGCGCGTAGATCTTCGCTTCGACGCCGGGAATGTTGATGCGGTAGGTCAGTGTGTTATCAAGATTGAGCAAACGCACCCGAGTGATCTGCCCGGCCGGCAGATCGATCACCGGCAACGGCACGCCATTGATTGTCGACAGACGCCCGGCGGTACCGCCACGGGCCGCTTCGCGCGGGATGCTGAATTCTACGAACTGACCTTGCTCATCGACGTGCCAGTTCTTCAGGCTCAGGGTCTTCTCGTACTTGAAACCGGTCGGCTCGCGCTCCTCGATGATCAGCGGCCCGACCAGGCCACGGCCGAGTTCCTCGCTGCTGCTGACGTGCGGGTGATACCAGTAGCTGCCGGCATCCGGCACGCGAAACTTGTAATCGAAATACTCGCCCGGCAGCACCGGCAGTTGCGAGACGTAGGGCACGCCGTCCATTTCCAGCGGCAGGCGGATGCCGTGCCAGTGAATCGTCGTCGCCACCGGCAGGTGATTGATGAAACGCACCCGCAGCCATTCGCCCTGACGTACGCGCAGCTCGGTGCCCGGCGCCGACGGACCGAACGCCCAGGCTTGGGTCTTGTGGCCCGGCACCAGCTCCACATCCAGCGGCGCGGCGATCAGCTCATAGTCGTGACCGGCCTCGGCGTCGGCCATTTTGCCCAGCCAGTACCGCGATGCGCCCCCCGCGCCAACGCCAACGACAACAAGACCGGCCAGGCCACCGAGGATTTGGCGACGGGTAAAGGACATGAACTCAACTACCTCACGTATCAGCGACAGGCCCCGGGGGGCCCGTAAAAGGCGAATACGATACACCCGCAGTTGAGAAACAGTAAGGGCGACCTGGGGCCGCACGCCTGCTTTGGCCTATTCCCGCAGGCCGGTAATCAGGTGCAAAACGCCGCCCGCAAGCGCCATGACCCCGGCGACACCGGCAAGGCTCAATGCCTCACGATCAACGCAGGCGACGTCTGCCAGCTCCACCCGTACCCGCGTCAGCGCCACCGCCTGCTGCGACTTGAGGTTATCCACACCGCCCAATGCCGCGACGATTTCAGCACTCAAGCCGACGACCGGCTCCGTCGGCGTTTTCGGCTCGTCTGCCACCAGATCCGGCGTCAGCGCTTTCCAGAATGCCTGCTGCAACTTATCGAACATCATCAGTTCTCCAGAATCGGTGTGGTGTCGGCAATCGCTTCGCTGTGCAGGCGTAATGCCTCGCGCACCTGCTCGGCACTTTCCAGGTCGAGTACCTGCCGGGCGATGGTTTGACACTCGGGCAGATTCAGCTCGCGCACGGTTGATTTGATCGCTGGAATCAACGGCACGCTCACCGACAGTTCATCCACACCCAAGCCCAACAGCAGCGGCACCGCCAGACGCTCGGAAGCCATGGCGCCGCAGACCCCGACCCATTTGCCGTGGGCATGTGCCGCTTGCACGGTCGTGGCAATCAGGCGCAGCACCGCGGGATGGTAGCTGTCCGCCTGACTGGCCAGGCGCGGATGATCGCGATCCATGGCCAAGGTGTATTGCGTCAGATCGTTGGTGCCGATGGAGAAAAAGTCGACATGCGGGGCAAACCGATCGGCCATCAGCGCCGCCGCTGGCACTTCGATCATGACCCCCAGTTTCGGCATTTCAGCCAGGCCCAGCGCCTGCGCTTCTTGCTCGAGCATCTGCCGCGCCAGCCGCAGCTCCGACAGCTGCGTGACCATCGGCAGCATGATGTGCAAGCGCGTCAGCTGACTGCAGGCCAGCACCGCACGCAATTGCTCACGCAACAGTTGCGGGCGCTCCAGACACAGACGTATACCGCGCAAGCCGAGGAAGGGATTGCTCTCTGCGTCCATCGGCACATAGGCCAATGGCTTGTCGCCGCCGACGTCGAGGGTGCGCACCACCAGATTGTGCGACGGACCGACGCTGCGAGCGATGGCACTGTAGGTGGACACTTGCTCGTCATGGCTGGGCGCCTGATGGCGGTCCAGGTAGAGAAACTCCGAACGCAACAGCCCGACGCCGCCCGCGCCAAGGTCCATGGCCTGGGCGGTTTCGCTCAGCGACGCCACGTTGGCGGTCACCTCGATGTGCTGCCCGTCGCGGGTGCACGCGGCGAGCGTTGCCTGCGCCAGTTCATGCTGATGGCGTTGGCGTTGCCGTTCATGCCGGGCGCGCAACTGATCAATGGACTCCGCGTTCGGGTTGAGCTGCAACTCGCCCTTGTCTGCGTCCAGCAGCACCTGGGTGCCGTCGGCCAGTGCGAGCATCTGCACCGGCATCGCGCAAATTGCCGGCAAGCCACAGGCCCGCGCAAGAATCGCCACGTGGCTGGTGGCACCGCCGCCGACCGTGGCAAATCCCAGCACTTTATCTGTGTTCAGCCCGGCGGTCTGTGACGGGGTCAATTGATCGGCAATCAGGATGGCGTCGTCCGGCAACACCAGCGTCTGTTCGCGCACACCCAGAAGCAATTTCAAGACTCGCTGGCCGCCGTCGACCAGATCCGCCGCCCGCTCGGCCAACAAAGCACTGCCCAGCGACCGGAACATCGCCGCTGTCGCTTCGGTGCTGGTGTTCCAGGCAAACGCCGCGCTTTTGCCCTCATCGATCAGGGCCTGGGCTTGATCCAGAAGGCTGGGGTCCGCCAATAACTCCTGATGCGCCTTGAAGATTTCGGCCTGCGCTTCACCACTGGCCGTGTCGCACAGGTGCTGCAAAGCCATGTCGGCCTCCACCAGGGCATCGGTCAGCCGCGCCAGTTCAACGGCGGGCTCGGCACCGAACTCGTTGACGGTGAGCGTCGGCTCCACGATCTGCACCACCTGCCCCAACGCCGAACCGGGCGAAGCACACACCCCACGCAGCACATTGGGCAGTTCCGGTTCGCTGGTTGCGACCGGCACCGGCACGTTTTCGCCGCAGCCTTCGGCCAGCAGCCGGGTCAGCGTGTCGAGGGCGGCTTCGGCATCCTCCCCCTGCGCGCTCACCTGCACGCTGTCGCCGGGGCCAGTCTGCAACGCCATGATCGCCACCAGCGACTTGGCATTGGCTTGCGCCTGCAACCGGTGCAGATGGATCGTCGCCGTAAAGCGCTTGGCCGCCTGGGCGAGCACCGCCGCCGGTCGCGCATGCAGTCCATTGGGGTTGGGCAGGCTGATCGGTGGGGAGAACAGCGCCTCACCTTTTGGCATGTCCGGCGTCACGCTGGCCGTTCCGGCGCTGCCGACACTCAGCACTGGCTGGCCGCTTTGCACTACCCCTGTCGTCCCGACCAGCGAAGTAAACGGTTCACCACTGACCACCAGCATCAGGGTCAGCAGACTGCGTGCATGCAGGGCAATGTAATCGGCATCGAAGTCGATCAGCGCCTGCCCGGCCTCGACCCGCTGGCCCGCTTCGACGCGCGGAGTGAAACCCGCGCCGGCGAGGTTCACCGTGTCCAGGCCGATGTGCATCAGCACCTGCACACCTTCATCACTGGTCACGGTAACGGCGTGCCCGCTGGCCTGTATGTCGCTCACAACCCCGGCCAGCGGAGCACACAGCGTCGACGAGGTTGGATCGATGCACAGCCCATCGCCGATCACCCGACCGGCGAACACCGGATCGGGCACCTGATCCAGCGCCATCAGCACGCCGGACAACGGCGCCAGCAGTTGCAATTGTTGGGGTACGGCCATGACATCACCTGCTTGTTCGTTCTTTGAAGGGCCGACGGTGCGCGAAACACCGTCGGCATCGCTTACTTCCACCAGTATTCGACCTGCAAGCCGATGTTGGAGCCGTGCCGCGCGCGACCGAAGGCACCGGTGTCGGACAACGCCGAACCTTTGGCCAGTTGGTTGGCCGCACGCTTGGCGGCTTCGTTCCAGCTCGCATAGGTGTAATACAGCCGCACCTCGGGGCGGGCCCAGAATTCCGGGCCTTTGGGTGACCAGGTCGGGGCGAACGTGAACTTGCTCAGTTTGCGCGTGCCTCCCGGCGCGTCGACCTGATCATGGCCCAGTTCGCTCACCAGTTTGAACTGCTCGGTCAGCGCATAGGTCGGGCGCACGCCCAGGGAGATCCAGTTCTGGTCGGCACCGTCCGCACGAATGTCTTTCTGATACACCGCCGCGACCTGTCCACCGAAACGCGGTGTCAGCTGCCAGTCGAAAAACTCGACGATGCGATAACTTTTGTTGCGGTCGTCGAGCATCACGTCGCCGGTGTAGCCCAGCCCGGTGCCGGGGCCTTCACCGTATTGCAAAGCCAGTTTGTTCTTGCCGCCGAGAAAATCCTGCTGCACATGTTGCGTGGTAATGGCCCAGCCGCGGTGCGCATCGCGGCGGTCGGGCTTGTCGATGTAACTCAGGCCGAACTCCAGTTCGCCGCCCGGGTTGCTGTTGAAACCGCCAACGTTGAAGTCATGCCGGTTGATGTAATCCTTCTGATAAAGATTGTCCTTGCGCGAGAAGGCGTAACTGTATTTCAGGCCGTCGATCAGCACGTCTTCGATACCACCGCCGGTGGCGCTCTGGTTCCAGTAGTAAAAATCGGAAATATGGATGTCGTTACGTTTGTAGTAGCGGCGTCCGGCCCACAGCGAGCCGCCGTTGAGCGCGGGCATGGCCGACCATTGCGCGTAAGCCTGCGGCAAGCGAATCGAGCCGTTGTCCTCCTTGAACGTCAGGCTGCGGTCGTAGCGGTTATACAGCGACGCCATGCCGTCGACGCTTAACACCGAGCCATCGTCGAGGGTATACAGGTCCTGGCGCAGCTCCAGTTCGCCGTATTGCTCGCATTCATTGCCCAAGCGGTATTTGGTTTGCGCACCGGGTAGCTGGAAACACGATTGGCCGCTGCTGTTGAGCGACGTACCGACCCCGCTGCGCAAGTAGCCGCCGAACTCCAGTGCGTGCGAAGAAGTGGGTATTGCCAGACAAAAACCGGCAACGACCAGGCTGTGATTTATTGTTGTTTTCATATGCCACCCGTTGTTTTTATTGTGTGGTTGCAGGAATTCGGCGCGCAAAAGTCCCCCGCGCAGTGTTCTGCGTGTTTAAAAAAGGTTGTTTTTTCAGTTATCGATCAGGGATCGGTCAGGTGCACCACGAACGATTCATAAGGTCGCAAGCGCAGATGTCGCGTGCGCAGCGGGCAGTCCGGGTAGTTGCTGATCAACAGTCGCTGCGCCTGCGTTTCGTCGATCACCGGCGGTAACTCGACGTCACACGGGCCGCCATAAAAGTTGTTCACCACCAACAGGCGTTCGCCCTCCCCCTCGCGCAGGTATGCCCAGATTTGTGGATGCTCGGGCAGCAACTGGCGATAGACGCCGTCGCAGATCAGCGCTTCGCTGCGGCGCAAGGCGATCAGCCGTCGATAGTGATGCAGTACCGAGTCCGGGTCGTGCAGCTGATGCGCGACGTTGATCTGCGCGGCATTGGCCGGCACGCCGATCCACGGTTCGCCGCGACTGAAACCGGCGTTGTGGCCGGCGTGCCAGTGCATCGGCGTACGCCCGTTGTCGCGGGACTTCTGCATGATCGCCGCCATGTTGTCGACGTCGTTGATCCCCGCTTCACGCTTGAGGCGAAAGATATTCAGGGTCTCGACGTCGCGATACTGCTCGATGCTCTCGAACCCCGGATTGGTCATGCCCAGCTCCTCGCCCTGATACACAAACGGCGTGCCCTGCAAAAAGTGCAGCGCGGTGCCGAGCATCTTCGCCGAGAGCTCGCGGTATTCGCCGTCATGGCCGAATCGCGAGACCACCCGCGGCTGGTCGTGGTTACACCAGAACAACGCATTCCAGCCGCCGTCCGTCTGCATGCCGGTCTGCCAGTCCGAGAGGATCTGCTTGAGCTGAAGGAAATCGAAGTCAGCGCGGACCCACTTCTGCAGGTTCGGATAATCGACCTTCAAATGATGGAAATTGAAAGTCATCGACAGCTCTTTCGATCGCGGGTTCGAGTAGCGGATACAGTGCTCGAGACGCGTCGAGGACATCTCGCCGACGTTGATCAGGTCATGACCTTCGAAGACCTCGCGGTGCATCTGCTGAAGATAGGCATGCACATTCGGCCCGTCGGTGTAGAAACGCCGACCGTCGCTGTCGTCCTCGGGGAAGTCGGCAGGTTTGGAGATCAGGTTGATCACATCCAGACGAAAGCCGCCGACGCCCTTGTCGCGCCAGAAGCGCATCATCTTGAACACTTCGTCCCTGACCTTCGGGTTGTCCCAATTGAGGTCAGCCTGGGTGTGGTCGAACAGGTGCAGATAATATTGCCCGGTCTGCGCTTCGTACTCCCAGGCCGAACCGCCGAACTTGGATTCCCAGTTGTTCGGCTGATCGCGCCAGATATAGAAGTCACGGTAAGGGTTATCGAGGCTGCTGCGCGCCTGCTGGAACCAGACGTGTTCGATCGAAGTGTGATTGACCACGATATCGAGCATCAGCTTGATGCCGCGCTTGCCCGCTTCGGCAATCAGCAATTCACAATCGGCCATGCTGCCGTAGCTCGGATCGACGGCGTAGTAGTCGCTGATGTCGTAACCGTTGTCCCGTTGCGGCGAACGCAAAAACGGCGTGATCCACAAATAATCGACTCCCAGCCATTGCAGGTAATCGAGCTTGGCGACGATACCGAGCAGATCGCCGGTCGCGTTGCCGGCGTGGCTGTGGAAGCTTTTCGGGTAGATCTGGTAGATCACCGAACGTTGCCAGTCTTGCATGACGCAATTCCTTGGTTGGATTTCAGGCGACCCGGTAGCCCGGCCGGACAATCTTCATGCTCAGCACGCAGGTCAGGGCAAACGGAACCAGCATGGCGATCAGCATCCCGATGACAAACATCGGAATGAACTGCGGAATGATCGAGATAAATCCGGGCAGGCCGCCAACGCCGATGGCCGAGGCCTGGATCTTGTTCAGCGACAGGAACATGCAGCCCAGCGCCGAGCCGGCCAGCGCGGCGTAGAACGGAAACTTGTAGCGCAGATTGACGCCGAACATCGCCGGCTCGGTGATACCGAAATAGGCGGAAATCGCCGAGGTCGACGCCATGCTTTTATCCCGCGCGTTGCGCGTCATCCAGAACACCGCCAGCGCGGCACTGCCCTGGGCGAGGTTGGACATGACGATCATCGGCCAGATGAAGGTGCCGCCCTGGGTCGAGATCAGTTGCAGATCGACCGCGAGGAACATGTGGTGCATGCCGGTGATCACCAGCGGCGCATACAGCAGGCCGAAAATCGCCCCGCCTACCAGGGGTGCCAGATCGAACAGCATCACCAGCCCTTCAGTGATGAAGATACCGATATGCCGGGTTACCGGGCCGATGATCGCCAGCGCCAGCACGCCGGTAACAACGATGGTAGTGATCGGCACCACCAGCAATTGCACCGCATTGGGCACTCGCGCCCGCAGCCATTTTTCGATCGTGCTCATCACATAGGCCGCCAGCAGGATCGGCAGAATCTGCCCCTGATAGCCGACCTTTTCCACCTGGAACAGGCCGAGGATGTCGAAGTACGGCAGTTGTTGCCCGTCGAGACCGGCCACAGCCTTGCCGTAGTTCCAGGCGTTGAGCAGGTCCGGGTGCACCAGCATCAGGCCGAGGACAATGCCGAGGATTTCGCTGCCGCCGAAACGCTTGGCCGCCGACCAGCCCACCAGCGCCGGCAGAAACACGAACGAAGTGTTGGCCATCAGATTGATCAGGCTCCACAGCCCGTCGAGATTCGGGTAGGCATCCAGCAGGGTTTGCCCCTCGATGAACATGCCCTTGGCGCCGAGCAGGTTGTTGATGCCCATCAACAGGCCGGCGATGATCAGCGCCGGCAGAATCGGCATGAACACGTCGGAAAACACCCGCACCAGACGCTGCATGGCGTTTATCTTCTCGGCGCTTTTCTGTTTAACGTCCGCAATGGTCGAAGCGGCCAGACCGGTCTGTTTACGCAATTCGGCGTAGACCTTTTCCACTTCCCCCGGCCCGATCACCACCTGATACAGCCCGCCGGTGAAGAACGAGCCCTTGACCAGATCAATCACGTTGAGCGCGGCAGCGTCGACCAGCGCGGGGTTCTTCAGCGCCAGGCGCAACCGCGTCACGCAATGGGCAGCCTGTTCGAGGTTGTCGCTGCCACCGAGGCTTTTCAGCAGCTCCCGGGCAATGTTGGGGTAATCGTGGCTCATGCTCGTTCTTCCGTCGTGGATTGTTGTTATTGGCAGCACGCAGAAGCGAAAAATACTCGTCTGTACGAGTTTATGCAACAACTCGTCTGTACGAGTTTGTGTTTGCCGATAAACGTCGGATCAGCGACGATTTTTCCTACTTTGACCTAAGATGATTTCCGTCATTCACATGGACAAACCCCTACCCTGCCCTTAAGGTTCGACGTTTGAGTAGTGCCAGCAAAGAGCCCACCCAATGAGCAAATACAACCAGATCTACAGCGATTTGCTTGCCAGCATCACCACTGAACGCCTGGAACGCGGCGCACGGCTGCCTTCGGAAACCGAACTGATGGGCACTTATCAGGCCAGCCGTGGCACCGTGCGCAAAGCCATCGAGTTGCTGCAGGAACGCGGTTTCGCCCAGAAAATTCACGGCAAAGGCGCGTTCGTGCTGTCGACCAATCCGATCGAATTCCAGCTCGGCGGCATCGTCAGCTTCCAGGAGACCTACCCGCGCCTGGGCAACGATGTCAGCACCGAAGTGGTCGAGATGTGCCAGGTCCCGCTGGACGGTGCGCTGCTCGACCACATCCATGCCGAACCCGGCAGCCCGATCACCCGCATCAAGCGCGTGCGGCGCATCGATGGCAAACGGGTCATCCTCGACATCAACCATTTTGTCAGCGCCGTGATTCCCGACCTGACTGCAGACATCGCCGCACACTCGATCTACGCCCACATCGAACAAACCCTGCAACTGCAGATCGCCTACGCCCAGCGCACCATCGAAGCGGTGCCGTGCAGCAAGGACGACCAACAGCATCTGGACCTCGACGGGCAGAGCCATGTCATCGTGGTCAGCAACCAGACCTTCCTGCAGGACGGCCGGCAATTCGAGTACACCGAATCGCGGCATACGCTGGATAAATTTTATTTTTCGGATGTGGCGCGGCGCTGACCCCCGCACATTTCGACCGGCCATCTGCGGTACATAGTTAACGCACCCTCGGCGGGTGAATCGGACATGCTCAGGCTTCATTTCTCAAGGATGGAGAAAGCATGAACGTCACCGCACCGCGCCCCTTGCCCAACGCAACCGACAAAGCCGCCCTCGAGGCAATTGCTGCTTCGGTCGTGCAGGCCTGCCCCGGCCTGCACGATGCAGCGCAGCAAGTCGCCCGCCAGTTACTGCAAGACCAAGGCTTGCCCGAACACGACCCGGACCGTGTTTACTTTCACCGTTTCAAGACTGCCCAAAGCAGCACCCGGTCGTTTACCGGCTGGGAACACAGCCTTGAAAAGCCCTACGAATCGACGACTCTCACGCAACTGGTGATTCATCGCTTTCGTGCCACCGACCAGGACAACGCCGACCTTCTGGACTTGTATGGCGGCTTCTACAGCGAAGGGCCGGACGCCGAAAACTTCAGCGAGCGCAACGAGGTGCGCCTGCATGGCAGTGAAGTATTAAAGGCGTTCTGGAGCCTCGATTTCAGCGCTCATTACCGCGATGAACTGAGTTCTTTCTGGGACAGCCACGCCGATAACTTCCGCACCTTGGCCAAGTGCAATTTCCTCATCCAGGCAGTACAGGCGCTGGAACGTGAACGCATCAGCCACAGCGACTTTCAATGGCTGACCGGTTCTGTGATCGGCAAGCTGAGCTGGCCCGTCACCCTGAACATGCTGCAGACCGCCCACACGACAACAGGCGACGTCCGTGCCTTCGATGTTGACGGCTCTGTGGCAACTCAAGTGCTACGCATCGTCGCCCCCGACGGCCGGCAGATCCTGTATGTGCCAGGCGCCACCGAAGCGTTCGTCGTCAAGGCGACGCCTTCAGCGTTGCACTGGTGGGTGCTCGAACAGATGAACGACGCAACCCGCCGAGGATCCTTCCTGAACCATTTCTCCCTCGCTGATCGTCAACAACTGACCGAGAACCTGACCGTTCTGATGAATCGGCTGGTCAGCACTTGGGGGCGTGCCGATCATCATCTGATCAATCGGAAAAACCTTGTGCTTGCCGGCGATGCGTTCACCTGGCTGCGCGATAGCACCCGCCTCGCGATGTTCGCTGAAGCCGACCTGACCCTGACGTCCAACGCCGATCTGCGCAAGAAACTCTGGATCGGTTACCTGAGCGCAGGCCTCAAGGTTTTTGGTCCGATGGCCGTCATCGGCTGGCCGGTGGCGCTGCCGGTGATTGGCGCGACAGTTGCCAGCATGGGCCTGAATATCGACCAGGCGGAAAATGGCAAGAGCGAGGCGGAGCGCAAGTCGGGCGTGCTGGGCGCAGTGGTAAGTGGTATCAACCTGTTGTTTAACCTTCCGTTGCTCGCTGGAACTGGCCCGATGCTGGAAGTGGGGGCGCAGGTTGAAGCGGCCGAAGCCGCGGAAATGGCCGAGATGAGCGACGCGCTGAATACGTCCGGCACCACGGTTGAGCAGGCACAAATCCGCGCGCCGGAAGACCTCGACACACCTTTGCCGATCGTCGAACAAACCCCGCCCGCACCGGCAACGAGCGAAACACCGGCGCCTGTGCCCGAACGCTACCAATGCAACGAGCTGCTTGATGGCACGGCACCCGGTGAAGAAGCCGGAAAATTCGCCGGCATCTACCGTCTCGACAGCGATCCGCCCTACGCCATCCTGATGAATGACACACCGTATTACGTGCGCTGGTTCGCCGATTCAAGCGGTGCTGGCGACTGGGCTATTGTCGACCCGGCAAGGCCCAACCAACTCGTTCACGCATTGCCGGTTCGCCTTAATGGCGAAGGTTTGTGGGAGCGCATGCCTGCACTGGGCCTCAAGGGCGGCGGTCAATGCGTCGGCAAGCCGTGCGCGCCAGACATCGAACTCGACACCCTTGAGCTCGTCCCGCCCGAAGTCGAAGCCCCATCGGCGGAACCATCGTCATCCACGGAACTGCGTCCGCCACGGGTCGTGCGGTCTTCCTACGACGTCGATCCAACGGTGCGCCGATCACTCAAAGCCTGGGCGATGAATCTGGAGCAAACCCATGTTGTCATGCAGCCCGACGGCGCTGGCGGTATGGATATGGAAGATCCGTTTGAGTCCTATGCGGCTGATAAGCGTCAGCTACTGCAAACCTCGGCCATAAAGTTTTTCCAGAACATGCCCAGAACGATCGAACCGGAGCGCCCGGCCCTACCGGATGTCAGCCGGTTGATGTCAAATGCCGAGCTTGTCGATCAGGTCTATGAGGCCGCCTCAGGGCTGGTGATCGGGCAAACCCTCGATCGCATCGCCAGCCTGCGCTGGCTGATCGAAAGCATGCCGTCACTCGCGCGGCACGCAAAAACGCTTTACATGCGCGGCTTGCTCAGCGACTTCGCGCAGGTGGAACTGAATCGCTATTTCACCAGTGGCGAAATGTCCGAAGACCTTGAGGAGTACCTGCGCAGCCTGGGCACCGATCCTGAAGGACGTTTCACGCCATTGGAACTGGTCAGAACCGCCAAGGCGAACGGGATCAGGGTGCAGGCCATCGATTGCGCAGCCAGTTACAAAATGAAGACGCCCCTGCCCCCGACCGATGAGCAAATCATCGGCACCTACCTGGCCAGCGACATCATGACCGGCGACGCCCTGCTCAATGCGCCGCAAAAATGGATCGTACTGACCGATGCACAAAACACCAATGCGTTCCGGGGTGTGCCGGGACTCAGCGAAATCAAACGAGGGATCGGCCTGCGAATCGAGGAAGCGGGACTTGGTGAGGATCTGGGCATCGAGGCCGACCCGGGCATCGAAGTACCTCAAGGCACCTCTACCGGTGGCACAGTCCGTCAGGGCGGTCCGGACCTGCTACGTGCCGATTTGCGTCTGCGGGTACCAGCACATCAGGTGAACTGGACCGAGCAGTCGCTGGAAAACCTGCTGCACCGACGCGGCATGTACCTGTTCAAGAAAACCGGCGACAGCTACACCCTTGTGCACCGCAGCAAGCAAGGCATGATCCAGCGCACCCCGGTGACGCAATTGAGCGGCGGCCGAGTGTCTCTTCACCGACCGTCCTGGCCACGGGTGAATAACATCGTCTTTAGCAGCCTGAAGGATTTGTCTAACCGCTTGTCCGAGACCGGACTGACGCTGCAGAGCCGGCTTCCTGACTGAGCCAAATCGCAATAAAAAAGGCCGCGTGAAACAGAGTTTCACGCGGCCTTTGTGTGCCTGCATTCACGCCATCAGGACGTGTGCGGGATCACTCCCACTCAATCGTCGCCGGCGGCTTGCTCGACACGTCGTAGGTAACGCGCGAGATGCCTTCGATTTCGTTGATGATGCGGCCGGACACGGTTTCCAGCAGTTCGTAAGGCAGGTGCGCCCAACGTGCGGTCATGAAGTCGATAGTCTCTACGGCACGCAGGGCCACAACCCAGGCGTAACGACGGCCATCACCGACCACGCCCACCGATTTGACTGGCTGGAACACCACGAACGCCTGGCTGACCTTGTGGTACCAGTCGGCCTTGCGCAGCTCTTCGATGAAGATGTGGTCGGCACGACGCAGCAGGTCGGCGTATTCCTTTTTCACTTCACCGAGGATGCGCACGCCCAGGCCCGGGCCCGGGAACGGGTGACGGTAGACCATGTCGTACGGCAGGCCCAGTTCCAGGCCGAGACGACGGACTTCGTCCTTGAACAGTTCGCGCAGTGGCTCGACCAGTTTCAGGTTCATTTCTTCCGGCAGGCCGCCCACGTTGTGGTGCGACTTGATCACGTGGGCCTTGCCGCTTTTCGCGCCAGCCGATTCGATCACGTCCGGGTAGATGGTGCCTTGCGCCAGGTACTTGATGTTTTCCAGTTTGTTGGACTGGGCATCGAATACGTCGATGAAGGTGCGGCCGATGATCTTGCGCTTCTTCTCCGGATCGGCTTCGCCGGCCAGGTTGTTGAGAAACTGCTCTTCAGCGTTGGCGCGGATCACCTTGACGCCCATGTTTTCGGCGAACATGGCCATCACTTGCTCGCCTTCGTGCAGACGCAGCAGGCCGTTGTCGACGAAGACGCAGGTCAGTTGGTCGCCGATGGCTTTGTGCAGCAGGGCCGCCACAACGGAGGAGTCAACGCCGCCGGACAGACCCAGCAGGACGTTGTCGGTGCCAACCTGGGCACGGATGTTGGCGATGGCGTCTTCAGCGATCTTCGACGGCGTCCACAGGGCTTCACAGCCACAGATGTCGAGAACGAAGCGCGACAGGATGCGACCGCCCTGCTTGGTGTGGGTCACTTCCGGGTGAAACTGCACGCCGTAGTAAGCACGCTCGTCGTTGAACATACCGGCGATCGGGCAGCTCGGGGTGCTGGCGAGGATATGGAAGTCTTCCGGCATTTTGGTGACTTTGTCACCGTGGCTCATCCATACGTCGAGACCGAACAGGCCGTCGGCGTCGATATGGTCTTCGATGCCGTCGAGCAGGCGGCTGTTGCCGACCACGTCAACGCGGGCATAGCCGAACTCGCGCAATTCGGAACCTTCAACCTTGCCGCCCAGTTGCTCGGCCATGGTCTGCATGCCGTAGCAGATACCAAAGACCGGAACGCCCAGGTCGAATACCGCTTGCGGGCAGCGCGGGCTGTTGGCTTCGTGCACGGACTCCGGGCCACCGGCGAGGATGACGCCTTTAGGGGCGAATTCGCGGATCGCATCTTCGTCCATGTCGAACGGGTGCAGTTCGCAGTACACGCCGATCTCGCGCACGCGGCGGGCAATCAGTTGGGTGTATTGCGAGCCGAAGTCGAGGATCAGGATGCGGTGAGCGTGAATGTCGAGGGCCATGAAAGAAACTCTGAAAAGCAGTTGCAAGCTTCAAGCTGCAAGCTGCAAGTAATCGGAAGCCGAGCGGCCCTGCACTGATGCAGCACCGCTTGCAGCTTGTAACTTGTGGCTTAGAGCTGTCGGCGTCAGCCGACCCGGTAGTTTGGCGCTTCCTTGGTGATCTGCACGTCGTGTACGTGGGATTCGGCCATGCCGGCGCCGGTGATCCGCACGAACTCAGGCTTGGTGCGCATTTCTTCGATGTCGGCGCTGCCGGTGTAACCCATCGAGGAACGCAGACCGCCCATCAACTGGTGGATGATCGCACTCAGGGTGCCTTTGTATGGCACGCGGCCTTCGATGCCTTCCGGAACCAGTTTCTCGGCACCGGCCGAGGAATCCTGGAAGTAGCGGTCGGACGAGCCCTGGGCCTGGGACATGGCACCCAGCGAACCCATGCCGCGATACGCCTTGTACGAACGGCCCTGGAACAGCTCGATCTCACCCGGCGCTTCTTCGGTACCGGCGAACATCGAGCCCATCATCACGCAGGACGCACCGGCCACGATGGCCTTGGACAGGTCACCGGAGAAACGGATACCGCCGTCGGCGATCAACGGCACGCCGGTGCCTTCAAGGGCGGCGGCGACGTTGGCGATGGCACTGATTTGCGGCACGCCGACACCGGCGACGATACGGGTGGTGCAGATCGAGCCCGGGCCGATACCGACTTTGACTGCGTCGGCGCCCGCTTCGGCCAGAGCCTTGGCGGCGGCGCCGGTGGCGATGTTGCCGCCGATCACCTGCACTTCAGGGAAGTTTTCTTTGACCCAGCGTACGCGGTCGATCACGCCTTTGGAGTGACCGTGCGCGGTGTCGACCACCACCACGTCCACGCCGGCATTGACCAATGCGGTCACGCGGTCGCCGGTATCTTTACCGGTGCCGACCGCAGCGCCGACGCGCAGACGACCTTGATCGTCCTTGCTGGCCAGCGGGTAGGCTTTGGCTTTTTCGATGTCGTTGACGGTCATCATGCCCTTGAGGGCGAATTTGTCGTCGACGATCAGCACGCGCTCGATGCGGTGCTTGTGCAGCAGTTCGCGCACGTCGTTCTTGTCGGCGCCTTCCTTGACCGTGACCAGACGCTCTTTAGGCGTCATCACTTCGCGGACAGTGGCTTCCAGACGGTTTTCGAAACGTACGTCGCGGGAAGTGACGATGCCGACCAGGTCGCCATCGTGCAGCACCGGAACGCCGGAAATATTGTGCAGACGGGTCAGTTCGAACAGATCACGCACCGTGGCATCGGCCTCGATGGTGATGGGATCCTTGACCACACCGGCTTCGAACTTCTTGACCTTGCGCACTTCGGCAGCTTGCTGCTCGATGGTCATGTTCTTGTGGATAATGCCGATGCCACCTTCCTGAGCCATGGCGATTGCCAGACGGGCCTCAGTCACGGTGTCCATTGCAGCAGAAACCAGAGGAATATTCAGTTCGATGCCACGGGTAAGACGGGTCTTGAGACTGACTTCGTTAGGAAGCACCTCGGAATAACCGGGCACTAGGAGAATGTCGTCGAATGTCAGAGCTTCTTGGCTGATACGCAGCATCGCGGGGGCTCCCGAGCGGGAAAATGGAAGCGCGCCATTATAGTCAGACACCCCCTGCTGTTCAATGTAAAACTCAGCTTAATTGATGTACGGAAAAGCCCGGCCCTACAGCTCCACCTTGACCCACGAGACAGGTTGATCGAGCCAGTCGGCGAACTCGTCGATAAAGCTCTGCTTGAACCCCGCCTCCAGCCAATTATTGAAGATAAAGCCGAGGTTGGAAAACGCGCATTCCTGCAAGAACAGGAAACCGTTGATGTCGTCTTCATGTCCGCATTCGGGGCAGGTGAAATTGTCGGTGCGCCCCGGCATCCACTCTTCGAGACTTTCAAACAAGGCTTCGCCGACTTCGCGACGACACTCGGCGCAACCCGCTTCTTCGAGAAAACCCTTCGCCGGGGTATAGATGCAGCGCTTGGTGACGATCTCCAGGCCATTGATCGGCTCGCCGAACGGCAGCGCTTCAGGATGCAGGACCACGGCACGGGCGCCATCGGCGATCGCATGGGCCATGCGGTTGCCGGTGCGACCGCAGGTGGTCAACTGTTCCTCAATGATGTTCTTGCGCACCAGCCAGCGCACGATCGCCCGCGCCCGGGGTTCGTGGACCGGCAGGGTGGAGATTTTCGGGACGATGATGCTTTGCGTGTTCATGGTGAAGCCTGCTGAAAATACCCGTATACCCCCTGTAGGCCTACAAGGGAATGGCGGCCGGCAGCTTAATCCCTGAAGAAATCCGGTCAAGTACTGAAATAGCGCACGATCAACGCAATCCCGCTGGCCAGCACCAGCCACGTCACCAGACGCACAAACGCCTCGCGCGACAATTTCATGGTCAGCCGCCGACCAATCCACAAGCCCAGTGCCATGGCCGGCAACAGACACAGCGCCAACATCAACAAGGGTAGCTCGGCGTAGACGCCGGCAATGACGAACAGGCTCAATCGCACCACCGTGCTGCAACTGATCAAGGCACTTTGCGTGGCCCGCGCCGCTTCCTTCGGCAGACGGCTGTTCAGATAGATCGCATAAAGAAAGCCGCCACTGCCAAACAACGCGCCGAACAAACCGCCCACGGTGCCCATCGGCACTGCCCACGCAGCGGACAACTGCGCCGGTCGCGCTTTGACCCACAGGCTGTAAACCGCATAGGCGCTGATAAACAGCCCCATCAACAACAGCAGCAGATCGGATTTCAGATTGAGCAGAAAGATCACCCCCAACGTGCAGCCGACCGCCATGCACGGCAATAGCCTGAGCAATTCGGGCTTGGCGACGTCGCGCCGTGATGGCAACAGATTGCCGAACGCCGCAACGAAATCCAGCAGTACCAGCAGCGGCACGATTTTCGACAACGGCATGAACAGAATCAGAATCGGCCCCGCGACCAGCGCCGTGCCGAAACCGGCGATGCCGAACACGATGTAGGCCATTGCGATAGCCAATCCGACCACTGCCCAGCCACCAGCCCCCCACGACCACGCCCCCAACAGCTCCATCACACTCATCTGTCCGCATCCTTTAAGACTGGGCTGACTGTAACATCCCCTGTAGGAGTGAGCCTGCTCGCGATAGCGGTGGGTCAGACACATCAATGTTTGCTGACCCACCGCTATCGCGAGCAGGCTCACTCCCACGGGGGATCGGTGGTGATCCGACGGCAAATGCCTTTAAACTGCGCCCCATGATTAAAGATCCCTTTGCAAGACTTGGCCTGGACCGTGAAGTCCTGACCGTCAGCCAGCTCAACGGCCGCGCGCGGGTGTTGCTCGAAGACGTGTTCAGCAACATCTGGGTCGAAGGCGAAATCTCCAACCTCGCCCGCCCGGCGTCCGGCCACATTTACTTCACCCTCAAGGACAGCGGCGCGCAGGTGCGTTGCGCGCTGTTCCGGCAGAACGCCGCGCGGGTGCGCCAGGCGTTGAAGGACGGTCTGGCGGTCAAGGTGCGCGGCAAGGTTTCGCTGTTCGAAGGCCGCGGCGACTATCAGCTGATTCTCGACACCGTGGAGCCGGCCGGTGACGGTGCGCTGCGTCTGGCCTTCGATGCGCTGAAGGAAAAGCTCAGCGCCGAGGGCCTGTTCAGTGCCGAACGCAAAGTGCCGCTGCCGGCCCATCCGCAACGCATCGGCATCATCAGTTCGCCGACCGGCGCTGTGATTCGCGACATCATCAGCGTATTCCGCCGCCGCGCGCCGCAGGTGCAACTGACGTTGATTCCGACCGCCGTGCAGGGCCGCGAGGCCATCGCGCAAATCGTCCGCGCCTTGAAAATGGCTGACGCCCGCGGCTTCGATGCGTTGATCCTCGCCCGCGGCGGCGGCTCGCTGGAAGACCTCTGGTGCTTCAACGAAGAAGCCGTGGCCCGCGCGGTCGATGCCTGCGTGACGCCGATTGTCAGCGCGGTCGGCCATGAAACCGACGTGTCGATCAGCGACTTTGTGGCCGACGTGCGCGCACCGACGCCCTCGGCGGCGGCCGAATTGCTTGCCCCGGATTCCAGCCACCTGATCCGTCAGGTTGAAAGCCTGCATCGCCGCCTGGTCATGCGCATGCGTGATCGCTTGATGCGCGATCGCCTGCGTCTGGAAGGCATGGCGCGACGCCTGCGACATCCCGGCGAACGTCTGCGCCAGCAAGCGCAACGCCTGGATGATCTGGACATGCGCATGCGCCGGGCTTTCGAGCGCAGCCTCAACACCCGTCGCGAACGCTTGATCCGTCTGGAAACCCGCCTGGCCGGGCAACACCCGGGGCGGCAACTGGCGATGCTCCGCCAGCGCCTCGAAAGCCTCGCCGACCGCTTGCCCCGAGCCATGCGCGAAGGTCTGAAAAACCGTCGTCAGCAATTGCACAGCCAGATGCAGACGCTGCACGTAGTCAGCCCGCTGGCGACTCTCGGTCGTGGTTACAGCATCTTGCTCGACGAGCGCGGCCATGCGATCCGCAACGCCGCCCAGACCCACACCGGCCAGCGCCTGAAAGCCAAACTGGGCGAAGGCGAACTGCAAGTGCGCGTCGAGGACAATCACCTGACGCCCGTCACCCTCTCTTTACTGGACTGATCCATGCCGCGTTTTCTCGCACCACTGCTTGCGCTCTGTTTGTCTTTCAACGCCCACGCCGACAGTTACATCACCCGACTGCTGAACAAGCCGGTGCCCGGCGGTGTTGCGGTGGTCGATCTGGGCACGGCGGCGCAGGCCCCGAAGGCGACTTATCAGGGCAGACCGGTACTGGTGGTGAAAGAGCAGAACAACTGGCTGGCGATCGTCGGCGTCCCTTTGACAGTCAAACCGGGCGCCCAGCAAATCAATAGCGCTGGCCGCACGCTGCCGTTCACCGTCGGCAGCAAGAAATACCCGGAACAGCACATCACCCTGAAGAACAAACAACAGGTCAATCCAGACGCCAACAACCTCAAGCGCATCGAGGGTGAACTGGCCGAGCAGATCAAGGCTTACCGCAGTTTCAGCCCGAACACGCCGAGCAACCTGCTGCTGGACAAACCGGTCAACGGCCCGCTGTCGAGCAAGTTCGGTGTACGTCGTTTCTTCAATGGCGAAGAGCGCAATCCCCATGCCGGGCTTGATTTCGCGGTACCGGCCGGGACGCCAATCAAGACGCCGGCGGCGGGCAAAGTGATTCTGATCGGCAACTACTTCTTCAATGGCAACACTGTGTTTGTTGACCATGGCCAAGGCTTTATCAGCATGTTCTGCCATATGTCGAAGATCGACGTGAAGAACGGCCAGCAACTGGCCCGAGGCGCGGTGGTGGGCAGGGTTGGCGCCACAGGGCGGGCGACCGGGCCGCATATGCACTGGAACGTCAGCCTGAATGATGCGCGGGTGGATCCGGCGATATTCATTGGTGCGTTCCAACCATAATCGTTGTGTCGAGGCTGCTGGCCTCTTCGCGGGCAAGCCCGCTCCCACAGTGTCCGTGTCGTACACAAATTTTATGTACACCCGACTAACCTGTGGGAGCGGGCTTGCCCGCGAAGGCGTCCTGACCAACACCACAAGGCCCCATGACACACCGCCCGCTCAATTGCGCCCCAATCAAACCCCACGCAAAAATAACGACAATCCCCGCCATCAAGCACAATAAAATCGCGCAAAAAACCGCTTTTCGGGTATTCCTCTCAATTTTTTTCGACTGCTTGCCATCCTTCCCCCTCAAGGTTAGGGTTGAAGCCATGAAAACCTCTCACACCCTCATTCAGCTTCGCCAGCACCGCAGCCTGTGCCTCGTCAGTGCACGACTGCCAGGCTGAATCGCTGCGCCTCGTCCCACGCTTTTCCAAGAACATACGTTCAACCGGCAGGCCGCCTCTTTTCGGCCCAGACAACAAGGAATTTCCCGATGAGCATGCTCAAAGACCCGTCTTCGAAATACCGCGCGTTTCCCGTCATCAACCTGCCGGACCGCACCT
Source organism: Pseudomonas sp. SWRI99 (assembly GCF_014270125.1). Classification (NCBI taxonomy): domain Bacteria; kingdom Pseudomonadati; phylum Pseudomonadota; class Gammaproteobacteria; order Pseudomonadales; family Pseudomonadaceae; genus Pseudomonas; species Pseudomonas sp. SWRI99. The sequence goes on from NZ_JABWQR010000005.1 coordinate 155,997, forward strand.
GGCCGTCGAAAACCATCGACGCCGCGCCGATCTGGTGCAGCTCCGACCTGCGTGACGGCAACCAGTCGCTGATCGAGCCGATGGACGCGGCGAAGAAGCTGCGCTTCTGGAAAACCCTGGTGCAGGTGGGCGTGAAAGAAATCGAGGCGTCGTTCCCGGCCGCTTCGCAAACCGATTTTGACTTCGTGCGTACCCTGATCGAAGAAGGCCACATCCCGGACGACACTACCATTCAGGTGCTGACCCAGGGCCGCGAAGATTTGATCGAGCGCACCTTCGAATCCCTGCGCGGGGCGAAGAAAGCCATCGTGCACCTGTACAACGCCACCTCGCCTTCTTTCCGTCGCATCGTCTTCAACCAGGACAAGGACGGCATCAAGGCCATCGCGGTCAATGCGGCCAAGCTGTTCGTCAAGTACGCAGCCATGCAGCCAGAAACCGAGTGGACCTTCGAATACTCGCCGGAAACCTTCAGCGCCACCGAGCTGGAATTCGCCAAGGAAGTCTGTGACGCCGTGATCGAGGTGTGGAACCCGACACCTGAACACAAGATGATCCTCAATCTGCCGGCCACCGTTGAATGCGCAACGCCGAACGTTTACGCCGACCAGATCGAGTGGTTCGGTCGTAACATCAACCGCCGTGACAGCGTGATCATCAGCCTGCACACCCACAACGACCGTGGCACTGGCGTGGCCGCCACCGAGCTGGGCCTGATGGCCGGCGCCGACCGTGTCGAAGGCTGCCTGTTCGGCAACGGCGAGCGTACCGGTAACGTCGACCTCGTCACCGTCGCGCTGAACATGTACACCCAGGGCGTCAACCCTGAGCTGGACTTCTCCGACATCGATGGCGTGCGCAAAGTCGTCGAAGAGTGCAACCAGATCCAGGTGCATCCGCGTCACCCGTACGTTGGCGATCTGGTGCACACCGCGTTCTCCGGCTCGCACCAGGACGCGATCCGCAAAGGTTTCGCCCAGCAGAAACCGGACACCCTGTGGGAAGTGCCGTACCTGCCGATCGACCCAGCCGACATCGGCCGCAGCTACGAGGCAGTGATCCGCGTCAACAGCCAGTCGGGCAAGGGCGGCATCGCTTATTTGCTGGAGCAGGAATACGGCATCAGCTTGCCGCGTCGCATGCAGATCGAATTCAGCCAGGTCGTGCAGCGTGAAACCGATCGCCTGGGCCTGGAGATGACCGCCAAGCAGATTCACTCGCTGTTGATCAGTGAATATCTGCAAGCCAACACCCCGTACGCGCTGGTCAGCCATCGCCTGCAGGAAGAGAACGGCAACAGCGCCGTCGAAGTGGAAGTGGCCAGCCAGGGTCAGGGCGAAACCAACCTGCACTGGCGCGGCAAGGGCAACGGCGCGCTGGAAGCACTGGTCGCCGGCCTGCCGATTCCAGTGGAGATCATGGACTACAACGAACATGCGATCGGCGCGGGCACCAACGCCAAAGCGGCGGCGTACATCGAGCTGCGTGTGAATGGTGAGCGTGCGGTGCACGGCGTGGGCATCGATGAAAATATCACCACGGCGAGTTTCAAGGCGCTGTTCAGCGCACTGAACCGCTCGCTGAGCCAGCCTGAGGCGAAAGCGGCGTAATCGATCGCAGAAATGCGAAAGGCCCCGGAGTGTGAGCTCCGGGGCCTTTCTTTTTGCCTGACGTTTTTGTGCCGTATTCACCGGCCCCTTCGCGAGCAGGCTCGCTCCCACAATTTGGAATGCGTGCCCCTGTGGGAGCGAGCCTGCTCGCGAAGGGGCCAGCGCAGGCGATGAAAGGCTTAAGTGAATTCGAAAGTATCGGCATCCAGATTCGCCGGAAAGCGCTCACGGTAAGCCGCCAACGGCGCCGCCTCCAGCACCACCTTGAACACGCCATCCGCCTCCCCCGCCGCCAGCAAGGTCTCGCCCTGAAAGTCCAGGACCTGGCTGTCACCGGTGTAAGCGAAACCCTTTCCATCGCTGCCGATGCGATTTACCGCCGCCACGTAGCAGAGATTTTCAATCGCTCGTGCCGGCAACAGACGATTCCAGTGCAAGCGCCGTGCGCCCGGCCAGTTGGCGGTGTACAGCAGCAGATCGGTGTCCTGCGCATCGCGGCTCCACACCGGGAAGCGCAGGTCGTAGCAGATCAACGGACGAATCCGCCAGCCCTTGAGTTCGAACTGCACCTGACGCTCGCCGGGGGTGTAGTGGTTGTGTTCGCCGGCCATGCGGAACAGGTGACGCTTGTCGTAGTGCAGCACTTCACCGTCCGGCCGTGCCCACAGCAAGCGGTTGCGATGGCTACCGTCGGCCGCCTGAATGATCACGCTGCCGGTGATCACTGCGTCGAACTTCGCCGCCTGCGCCCGCAGCCATTTGCTGGTCGGACCGTTTTCGGCTTCGGCGAGGGTTTCCGATTCCATGGAAAAGCCGGTGGTGAACATCTCTGGCAGAACAATCAGGTCGGCGCCACGGGCCTGCTCCAGCAACAGCTCGAAATGCTCAAGGTTGGCTTGGCGGTCATGCCAGGCCAGGCTGGTCTGGATCAGCGCCAGGGTCAGATCGGGCAACGCACTCAGATCACGCATAGTTTCGCCGCCGCTTCACGCAGCGTCTCCTCGCGTTTGGCAAAGCACAGGCGCACCAGGCGCTGGCCTTGCGGTGGATTCTGGTAAAACACCGACACCGGAATGCTCGCCACGCCGTGTTCACGGGTCATCCACATGGCCATGTCGACATCATTCAGATCAGGACGGATCCGCGAATAATCGACTAACTGGAAATAGGTGCCGGCGACGCGGGTGAAGCTGAACCGCGAAGGCGCCAGCAGATCGCAGAACAGATCGCGCTTGGCCTGATAGAAATCCGGCAGTTCTTCGACGTGTTCGGGGTGCTCGGCCATGTAATCGGCCAGCGCGTATTGCAGTGGTGTGACGCCACAGAAACTCACGTACTGATGCACCTTGCGCAACTCGGCGGTCAGCGCTAGCGGTGCGACGACGTAGCCGGTTTTCCAGCCGGTGACGTGGTAAGTCTTGCCGAACGAACTGACCACGAACGCGCGCTGATACAGTTCTTCATGGGCCAGCACGCTGACATGCGCCACACCGTCGAAGACCAGGTGTTCGTAAACTTCGTCGCTGATCACATAGATGTCGCGATCACGGATCAACGCCGCCAGTTGATCCAGCTCGGCGCGGCTGATCAGCGCACCGCTCGGGTTGTGCGGGGTGTTGAGGATGATCATCCGCGTGCGCGGGGTGAGCGCAGCGCTGAGTTGATCGAAATCGATAGAGAAATCCTGCAGCCCCAGTTGCACATGCACACAACGGCCGCCGGCCAATTCCACCGCGGGTTCGTAGCTGTCATAGGCCGGATCGAAGACGATGACTTCGTCACCGCTGTGGATAACCGCCTGAATCGCACAAAAAATCGCCTGGGTCGCGCCCGGCGTCACCGTCACTTCATGGTCGGCATCGACATTCACGCCATAGCTGCGCGCGATCTTGGCGGCAATCTGCTGACGCAACGCCGGCAAGCCGGTCATCGGCGAATACTGGTTGTGGCCGCTGGCGATGTGCCGACCCACCGCGTCGCGCAACGATTGCGGACCATCGAAATCAGGAAAACCCTGGGACAGGTTGATCGCGCCGGTCTGCGCGGCGAGCTGAGACATCTGCGTGAAAATAGTGATGCCGACATTCGGCAGCTTGCTGGTGATCATCGGGGGTTCTCTGCTCAACACCCGGCTCTGACGACGGCGCGGGAGAGCCCGAGGATAGCCCATCCGGCGTCCATAAAAAAAGGGCGCCAGACGGCGCCCTTCTTCTTTGCAATCACACCGAACCCTGTGGCGAGGGAGCTTGTCGAATCGTCGCACCGTCCCGCTCGGCTGCGCAGCAGTCGCAAAGCAACCCCATGCGTTCTGTCTGAACGATTACGGTTGCAGGTTTCGGGATCGCTCCGCGATCCAGCGGGAGCAAGCTCCCTCGCCACAAAAGCCCCACACCAATCAGTGAATCACTTCTTGTCGCGGCGCTTCTTGCTGGCTTTCTTGTTGTGCGACATCAAGCGACGCTTCTTGTTGACCTGGCGGTCGGTCAGCGTGTTCTTGTTGCCTTCGTACGGGTTCTCGCCGCCCTTGAACTCGATGCGGATCGGCGTACCGACCAGCTTCAGCACACGACGGTAAGTGTTCTCCAGATAGCGCACATACGACTTCGGCACTTTCTCGATCTGGTTACCGTGGATCACGATGATCGGCGGGTTAGCGCCACCCAGGTGAGCGTAACGCAGCTTGATCCGGCGATTGTTGACCATCGGTGGCGCGTGCTCGCCGACCGCATCTTCCAGAATCTGGGTCAGGCGGTTGGTCGGCCAGCGGGTGACTGCCGACTTGAAGGAGTTCTGCACCGAGGCGTAGAGGTTGCCCACGCCCGTACCGTGCAGTGCCGAGATAAAGTGGATGTCAGCGTAGTCAACGAAGAACAGGCGACGTTGCAGCTCGACCTTGACGAAGTCGCGCTCGCTCGGCGTCATGCCATCCCACTTGTTGATGGCGATAACCAGTGCACGACCGGATTCGATCGCGAAGCCCAGGAGGTTGAGGTCGTGATCGACCACACCTTCGCGGGCGTCCATGACGAAGATCACCACGTTGGCGTCTTTGATCGCCTGCAGGGTTTTGACCACGGAGAACTTTTCGACTTCTTCGTGGATCTTGCCGCGCTTGCGCACACCGGCGGTGTCGATCAGGGTGTACTTTTCTTCGTTGCGTTCGAACGGGATGTAGATACTGTCGCGGGTGGTGCCGGGCTGGTCATAAACAATTACCCGGTCTTCACCGAGCATGCGGTTGACCAGGGTCGACTTGCCGACGTTCGGACGGCCGATGATGGCGATCTTGATCCCGTCTTTTTCGCTCGGGCCAGGAATGCGCTTGGCTTCCTCGCCTTCGGCAACGACCTCTTCCTCTTCACCTTCAGCCAGCTCGTCATCATCGCGCGGGAAATCGCCAAGGGCGGCTTCCAGCAATTGCGTGATGCCACGGCCATGGGCACCAGCGATCGGGATCGCGTGACCCATGCCCAGCGGGGCGAATTCGGCGCGGGCCATTTCCGGGTCGATGTTGTCGACCTTGTTGGCAACCACGTGGGAACGCTTGTTACGTTTGCGCAAATGCTCGGCGATCATCTGGTCGGCAGCGGTAAAGCCGGCCTTGGCATCTACCAGAAACAGCACCACATCGGCTTCTTCGATGGCCAGCAGCGACTGCTCGGCCATTTTTTCGTCCATACCATGCTCGTCACCGGAGATACCGCCGGTGTCGATCAGAATGTAGGAACGCCCTTGCCACTTGGCCTCACCGTACTGGCGATCACGGGTCAGACCGGACAAGTCGCCGACAATGGCGTCGCGAGTCCGAGTCAGGCGGTTGAACAAGGTGGACTTGCCGACGTTCGGTCGGCCCACCAGGGCGATTACGGGAACCATGCGGCTCTCCACTGCGTTATTTCAGAAAATACAAAAGCCGCTGCGAGGCAGCGGCTGGTGCTCGGGGCAACACCCGGGGGCGCTGCAAACCCTGCTGATGCAGGGCCGCTTGGGGATCAACCCCAAGCATAGTTGTTACTTGATGGTCAGGGCTTCCAGTTTGCCGCTGTTGCCATACACATAAATCGTGTCGCCCACCACCAGCGGACGGGCACGCAGGCCGTCGCTGTCGATGCGCTCGCGGCCGACGAAACGACCGTCGACCTGACTCAGCAGGTGCAGATAACCTTCCAGGTCACCCACAGCTACGTAGCTGGAGAACACTTCCGGAGCCGACAGTTGACGGCGGGCCAACGCATCGTTGCTCCACAGCGCGGTGGTGGAACGCTCGTCAACACCTTCAACGGTGCCCGAGGACAGGCTCACGTAGACGCTGCCGAAACCCTGAGCAATACCGGCGTAGCTCGAGGCATCGCGCTGCCAGAGTTGACGACCGCTTTCCACGTCCAGCGCCGCGACGCGGCCCTGATAGCTGGCAACGTACAGAGTGCCACCGGACAGCAGCAGGCCGCCGTCGATGTCGACCACGCGCTCCAGTTCCGAACGGCCCTGCGGAATGGCGATGCGCTGTTCCCACACCGGCACACCGTTGGAGATGTCCAGCGCGACCACTTTACCGGTCGACAGGCCGGCCAGCGCGAGGCGGTTGGTGACCACCGGCGCACTGGTGCCACGCAGGGTCAGTACCGCCGGGGTGCTGTCATACACCCAGCGCTGGTTGCCGGTGGCCGCATCCAGACCGATCAGACGATCGTCCTGGGTCTGCACCACCACCACGTCGCCGTTGTTGGCTGGCGGCGCGAGGACTTCACTGTTGACGCGGGCACGCCACTTCTCTTCACCGTTGCTGGTGTCCAGAGCGACGACTTCGCCACGCAGCGTACCGATCAGTACGAGGCCGTAACCAACGCCCACGGCGCCGGAGACAGGCAGTTCCAGATCCTGGTCCCACTTCACGTCGCCGTTGCTGCGATCCATGGCCATCACCACGCCCGTCACATCGGCCGCGTAGATGGTGTCACCGTCGATCGCCGGCACCAGCATGTTGTAGGTTTCGCCCTGACCGTCACCGATCGAACGACTCCACTGCTTCTGCAGAACGACTTCTTCTTTGAAGTCGGTCAGTTCGGCCGGTGGCAATTCTTTCTTGCTGTTGCTGCTGCAACCCGCGGCCAGAAGGGCCAGAGCCAGCAATGCTGCATGCTTCCAACGGATCACGTCACGCATCCCCTTTGGCCAGGTCGTCGAGCTTGATTTGAAGGCCACCGACCGCCGCTTCATCCGACAGTGCTGCCTTGGCTTTTTGATACGCCTTGTTCGCGTCATCGGTCCGGCCCAAGCGCACCAGCAGGTCGCCCTTGAGTTCTTCGCGAGTGGCGAGGAACGCCTGGTCGGCGTCGCCATCGAGCAGTTTCAGGGCGTCTTCGGCCTTGTCCTGCGCGCCGAGTACCTGCGCCAGACGCTGACGGGCAATTTCGCCCAGCGCCGGGTTGGCCGGTTTGTCGACGATGGCTTTGAGTTCGGTCGCCGCGTCGTCCAGCTTGCCACTGTCGACCGCCACTTTCGCGACGAACAGGCTGCCGTACTGCGCATAGGCAGTGCCGCCGAATTCGCTGTTGAGCTTGCCGGCCAGATCCGCAACGCGGGCGGCATCAGGCTTGCCGTCAGGCGTCAGTGTGGTTTCCAGCAGTTGCTGATAGAGCACCGAAGCGCCTTGCGACTGGTTGCCCTGATATTTGTGATAAGCCTGCCAGCCGAACACGATGACCAGCGCCAACAGGCCGCCGGTGACCAGAGGTTTGCCGTTGCGTGTCCACCAGTCCTTCAAATCCGCCAACTGTTCGTCTTCGGTACTCGACACCCCAATACTCCTTAATCGCTAAATCGGCTGTTAAGACAGCTTCAACCCTGCACGACGCAGGTGGCCAGGTGAGCGGCGAGCGCATCCCAGGCAATGCTTTGTTGTTCGCCCTGGCCACGCAGGGGTTTGAAACCTACCACTTGCCCGGCCATTTCGTCGTCACCGAGGATCAGCGCGTACAGCGCACCGCTCTTGTCGGCCTTCTTGAACTGACTCTTGAAGCTGCCAGCGCCGGCATTGACTTGCAGGCGCAGGTTTGGAAGTTGGTCGCGAACCCGTTCGGCCAGCGCCAGACCGGCCAGTTCGGCCTCTTCACCGAAGGCGCAGAGGTAAACGTCGACCTGACGGGAAATTTCCGCCGGGATCTGCTCCAGGGTTTCGAGCATCAAGACCAGACGTTCGATGCCCATGGCGAAACCCACGCCCGGGGTCGGCTTGCCGCCCATCTGCTCGACCAGACCGTCGTAACGGCCGCCCGCGCAGACGGTGCCCTGGGCGCCGAGCTTGTCGGTGACCCATTCGAATACGGTTTTGCTGTAGTAATCGAGGCCGCGCACCAGTTTCGGGTTGAGTACGTAAGGAATGCCAACGGCATCCAGACGCGCCTTCAAACCTTCGAAGTGGGCACGGGACTCGTCGTCCAGGTAGTCGGCCATTTTCGGCGCATCGACCAGCACGGCCTGGGTGTCGGCATTTTTCGTGTCGAGCACACGCAGCGGGTTGGTCTTCAGGCGACGTTGACTGTCTTCGTCGAGCTTGTCGTGGTGCGCCGAGAGGTACTCGACCAGCGCTTCACGATAACGGCCGCGGGACTCGCTGGTGCCGAGGCTGTTGAGTTCGAGCTTGACCGCATCACGGATACCCAGCTCGCCCCACAGGCGCCAGGTCATGATGATCAGCTCGGCGTCGATGTCCGGACCGTCGAGGTTGAACACTTCCAGACCGATCTGGTGAAACTGGCGATAACGGCCTTTCTGCGGACGCTCGTGGCGGAACATCGGGCCGATGTACCAGAGTTTCTGCACCTGGCCACCACCGGTAATACCGTGTTCAAGCACGGCACGCACGCACGCCGCGGTGCCTTCCGGACGCAGGGTCAGGGAGTCACCGTTGCGGTCTTCGAACGTGTACATCTCTTTTTCGACGATATCGGTCACTTCACCGATCGAGCGCTTGAACAGCTCGGTGAACTCGACGATCGGCATGCGGATCTGCTTGTAACCGTAGTTATCCAGCAGACGCGCGACAGTGCTCTCGAAATAACGCCACAGCGGGGTCTGTTCGGGCAGGATGTCGTTCATGCCACGAATGGCTTGCAGAGACTTGCTCACAAAGATTCCTTAATTCGTTCGATCAGCCACGCGCGATAACCGCAGCGTCAGCTTCGACCTTTTCGGCCGCTTTCTGGCGGATCAGCCTTTCCAGCTCGTCCACCAGATTGTCATTCGTCAGTTTCTGCGACGGCTTGCCGTCGATGTAAATCAGGTTTGGCGTGCCGCCGGTCAAGCCGATATGGGCTTCCTTGGCCTCGCCGGGGCCGTTGACCACGCAACCGATCACCGCGACATCCAGCGGCACCAGCAGGTCTTCAAGGCGCCCTTCCAGCTCGTTCATGGTTTTCACCACATCAAAGTTCTGCCGCGAGCAGCTCGGGCAGGCAATGAAATTGATGCCACGGGAACGCAGATGCAAAGACTTGAGAATGTCGTAACCGACTTTCACTTCCTCGACCGGGTCAGCCGCCAGCGAGATGCGGATAGTATCGCCAATCCCTTCGGCGAGCAGCATACCTAGGCCCACGGCGGATTTCACTGTGCCCGAACGCAAACCACCGGCTTCGGTGATACCCAGGTGCAGCGGCTGGACGATTTCCTTGGCCAGCAGGCGGTAGGCTTCGACGGCCATGAATACGTCGGAGGCCTTTACGCTGACCTTGAAGTCCTGGAAATTCAGGCGTTCGAGGTGCTCGACGTGACGCAAGGCGGATTCGACCAGCGCGGCCGGGGTTGGCTCGCCGTATTTTTTTTGCAGGTCTTTTTCCAGCGAGCCGGCGTTGACGCCGATGCGGATCGGGATGCCACGGTCGCGGGCGGCATCGACCACGGCACGCACGCGGTCTTCACGACCGATGTTGCCCGGGTTGATGCGCAGGCAATCCACACCGAGTTCGGCGACACGCAGGGCGATCCGGTAATCGAAGTGGATGTCGGCAACCAGCGGCACCTTGACCAGTTGCTTGATCTTGCCGAACGCCTCGGCGGCGTCCATGTCCGGCACCGAGACACGCACGATGTCGACGCCGGCGGCTTCCAGACGGTTGATCTGCGCAACGGTGGCGGCCACGTCATTGGTGTCGCTGTTGGTCATGCTCTGCACAGCGATCGGCGCATCGCCGCCCACCGGTACGTTACCGACCCAGATCTTGCGCGATTCGCGACGTTTGATTGGAGATTCGCCGTGCATGACTTATTGACCCAACTTCAGGCGAGCAGTCTCGCCACTGGTGAACGGAGCGACATCGACCGCCTGGCCGTTGTAGCTGACCTGTGCGCCACGGGCATAGCCCAGGCGAACGGCGAAAGGCGGCTTGCCGGCAACGGACAGGCTGTCGCCTTTACGCTTGAGACCACTGAACAGGACTTTACCGCTGCCATCGGTGACTTGCGTCCAGCAGTCGGCGACAAATTGCACCGCAACCTGGCCCTGGCCGGCGACCGGCGCCGCGGCAGGCGCGGGAGCCACCGGGGCGGTCACGGCGGGCGCAGGCGCGTTCGGCACCGCAGGCGCCGGGGCGGCAGGCGTCGCAGGTGCGGCGACAACAGGAGCGGCTGGGGTTGCGGCTGGAGCAGACGGTGCGGCCGGTGCAGGCGTCGCGGCGCCGGTTGCCGGTGCGGCAGGCTCGGCGCCCGTCGATTCGGCGCTGGTTTCCGACTGCGGCAGCGCGAGAGCGGTGGAGCCGTCGGCCTGATTCTCGGCGACGGCCTGGTCTTCCGGCTCGTCAATCGGATGAATCTGGGTGGTGCCGTCCGCGCCTTCGACTTCGACGTGTTCAGGCGCCAGCGTCGTCAGGTCCTTGCTTCTCAGCGACGTCTGATCCTGCCACCAGACGAAACCGCCGCCGATGACCGCCACCAGCAGCAGAAGGCTGACAATGCGCAAAATGGTGTGCGAAACCCGCACCGGCTCTTCGATGCGGCCGAGAGCATGAACGTTGCTGCCCTGGGAATCGGTGCCGGTGGACTGGTCGAATTGCTGAACCAGAACGGTCTGGTCCATGCCGAGCAATTTGGCATAGGCGCGAATGTAACCGCGAGCGAAGGTATGCCCCGGCAGCTTGTCGAACGCGCCGGTTTCAAGATTGCTCAGGGAGGTCACGGTGAGGTTGAGCTTGAGGGCCACTTCGGCCAGCGACCAGCCATTGCTTTCGCGGGCCTGGCGCAGAGTCTCACCGGGGTTAACGCGATTCGCTGCTACAACTTCGGGATGCGCCGCTTTCATCATTGCTCCGACAGGTATTGCTGATATTCCGGCGTACCGGGATAGAGTCGTTTTAATTGCAGGCCGTAACTGGCGGCCTTGTCGCGATCTTCAAACACTTTTGCCAGCCGAACGCCGAGCAACAGGCTACGTGCATTTTGTTCGGTCAGCTGGCTGAAACGGTCGTAATAGTCACGCGCGGGCACATAATGCCTGTCTTCGAACGACAACTCAGCCATTTCCAGCAATGCGCGCGGTTGTTGGCGATTAAGACGCAGGGCTTTTTCCAGCTGTTGCTGTGCCAGATCACGCTGGCCAAGCTTGGCGGCGGTCATGCCGAGGTTTTCGAACACCCGTGAACGCTCAGGATACAGGGTATCGGCGGCCGCTTGTTCAAAACGCTCGTAGGCTTCCTTGTAGCGCTGCTGTTCGTAGAGAAAACTGCCGTAGTTGTTGAGGATGCGCGCATCGGCGGGACGTGAGGACAAGGCCTTGCGAAAGTGCTCGTCGGCCAGTGCAGGCTCCATTTCGGCCTGAAACACCAGGCCCAGGGCCGCATTGGCGTCCGGGTCCGAACTGTCCAGATCGAGCGCCTTCTTCAACGGCACCTTGGCCCGCTCGGTCATGCCCTGCTGCAGGTATCCCAGCCCCAGCTGCACGTAGGCGGCCCGCGCTTCATCGCGGCCCTTGCTGGTCTTCATCGGGTTGTAGTCACCCGACAGGACACAACCAGCACACAGGCTGGCCAGCAGCAACAGCAGCGCAAAGCGCAGGGACATAGAGATCCTCTCTTAGTTAGTGTTCGCGGCGTTCTGTGCCAGATCGCTGTCGGCGCTCAACTCGCGCACGGCGATATAACGTTCGCTGCGACGGGTGCGATCCAGCACCTGCCCTACCAATTGACCACATGCGGCGTCGATGTCTTCACCACGGGTGGTGCGGACAGTGACGTTGAAACCGGCCTGATGCAACTGATCCTGGAAACGACGGATCGCGTTGTTGCTTGGCCGCTCGTACCCGGAATGCGGGAACGGGTTGAACGGAATCAGGTTGATCTTGCATGGAATGTTCTTCAACAGCTCGATCATTTCAACGGCGTGTTCAACCTTGTCGTTGATGTCCTTGAGCAAGGTGTACTCGATGGTCAGCACACGTTTTTCGCCAAGGGCGGACATGTAGCGCTGGCACGACTCGAGCAGCATCTTAAGCGGATATTTCTTGTTGATCGGCACCAATTGGTTACGCAATGCGTCATTCGGTGCGTGCAGGGACAACGCCAGGGATACGTCGATGTGCTTGGCCAGCTCATCGATCATCGGCACCACGCCCGAGGTGGACAGGGTCACGCGGCGCTTGGAAATCCCGTAGCCGAGGTCATCCATCATCAGATGCATGGCGGCGACGACATTGTCGAAGTTCAGCAACGGCTCGCCCATGCCCATCATCACCACGTTGGTGATGGCGCGGTCGACGGTGGCCGGGACGCTGCCGAAAGATTTGTTGGCAATCCACACCTGACCGATGACTTCGGCGGCGGTGAGGTTGCTGTTGAAGCCTTGCTTGCCGGTGGAGCAGAAACTGCAATCCAGGGCACAGCCTGCCTGGGACGAAACGCACAACGTGCCGCGTTTGCCCTGGGGAATGTACACGGTCTCGACGCAGCTGCCGGACGCCACGCGCACCACCCATTTACGGGTGCCGTCGCTGGAGATGTCCTCGCTGACCACTTCCGGACCACGCACTTCAGCAATAGCCTTGAGCTTGTCGCGCAAGGCCTTGCTGACGTTCGTCATGGCGTCGAAGTCATCGACGCCAAAGTGGTGAATCCATTTCATTACCTGACCGGCACGGAAACGCTTCTCCCCGATTGAGTCGAAGAATTTTTCCATTTCCGGCTGGGTCAGACCCAGCAGGTTTGTTTTAACAGTCGATGTCGTCATGGATTCACCTTCACTCTTTAAGCAATGCTTAGCGAGTGGTTACTTCAGTAGCTGCGAAGAAGTAAGCGATTTCGCGAGCGGCAGCAGCTTCGGAGTCCGAACCGTGAACGGCGTTGGCGTCGATCGATTCAGCGAAGTCAGCGCGGATGGTGCCTGGAGCAGCTTCTTTAGGGTTGGTAGCGCCCATCAGCTCACGGTTGCGAGCGATAGCGTTTTCGCCTTCCAGAACCTGAACGACAACCGGGCCGGAAGTCATGAAAGCAACCAGGTCACCGAAGAAACCGCGCTCGCTGTGCTCAGCGTAGAAGCCTTCGGCTTCGGCTTTGGACAGTTGCTTCAGTTTCGAAGCTACAACGCGCAGGCCAGCGTCTTCGAAGCGAGTGGTGATCTTGCCGATCACGTTTTTAGCAACGGCGTCAGGCTTGATGATGGAGAAAGTACGTTGAACAGCCATGGTGTAACTCCAGAAACGGTAATTTGCGAAAAATTAAACCCGCGAATTATACGCGGGTTCTTGGGTATTGCCTAACCTGCGAGACGATCAGTCCAATTCTGCGGCCCAAAGCTCCTGAACCGCTTCGAGCACCTTCTCGCCGACACGGCCAGAAGTGCTATCGAAGTCTGGCAGTTCAAGAATCATCTGCTGCAGACGGACGAAACCTACCGAGTACGGATCGAGCCCCGCGTGGGCCTCGGCCAGCTCTTCGGCAATGCGTTGAACATCATTCCAACCGTAGCTCATGACAGTCTTACCAGTCAGTGCGGCGCTTCGGCCGCATGGTTAAGCGAATATTTCGGAATCTCGACGGTGAGGTCTTCTTCACCGACGATGGCCTGACAGGCCAGACGCGATTGCGGCTCAAGACCCCAGGCCCGATCAAGGAAGTCCTCTTCCAGCTCGTCAGCTTCTTCCAGCGAGTCGAAACCCTCGCGGATGATGCAGTGGCAGGTGGTGCAGGCGCAGACGCCGCCGCAGGCACTTTCCATCTCGATGTGGTGTTCGTGGGCCAGTTCGAGAATCGATGTGCCGGGCGCAGCCTCGACCACCATGCCTTCAGGGCAGAACTTCTCGTGGGGCAGAAAAATGACCTGCGGCATCAGATATCCTCGATTTCATTCAGGTTGCGCCCCGACAGAGCGGCTTTCACCGTCAAATCCATGCGGCGGGCGGCAAAAGCATCGGTCACTTGCGACAGACGTTTGGTCTGCTGCTCGATGGCGTAACCATCGGTACCTTTCATCAGTTCGGCCAGTTCCTGCATTTGCAGTTCAATGACCATGCGCTCTTCGGCGTCGAGCAAACGCTCGCCATCGGCATCCAGAGCACCCTGCACGGCTTCGAGCAGGCGCTGGGCATCGACTTGCTGCTCGCGCAGTACGCGGGCGACCTTATCGTCATTGGCGTGCTGGAACGAATCCTTGAGCATTTTAGCGATTTCGCCGTCGGTCAGACCGTAGGACGGCTTGACCTGTATGCTCGCTTCAACGCCCGAGCCCAACTCACGGGCAGACACGCTGAGCAGACCGTCGGCATCAACCTGGAAGGTCACGCGGATTTTCGCTGCACCGGCCACCATCGCCGGGATGCCGCGCAATTCGAAGCGTGCCAGGGAGCGGCAGTCGCTGATCAGCTCGCGCTCGCCCTGCAAGACGTGGATGGCCATGGCCGACTGGCCGTCTTTATAGGTGGTGAAGTCCTGGGCGCGAGCGACGGGGATGGTGGTGTTGCGCGGAATCACCTTCTCCATCAGGCCGCCCATGGTTTCCAGCCCAAGGGACAGCGGGATCACGTCGAGCAGCAGCAATTCGCCACCGTCGCGCTTGTTGCCGGCCAGGGTATCAGCCTGGATCGCGGCCCCAATGGCCACCACTTGATCCGGGTCGATTTCCGTCAATGGCTGACGACCGAAGGCTTCGGCAACCGCTTCGCGAACGCGTGGCACACGGGTCGAACCGCCGACCATGACCACGGCGTGGACGTCTTCCAGCTCAATGCCGGAATCACGCACGGCGCGGCGGCAGGCTTTCAGGCTGCGCGCGACCATCGGCTCGATCAGCGCATCGAAGGCTTCACGGGTCAGTTGCGCTTTCCAGTCGCCGTAAGCCACTTCAACGCTGGCCGCATCGGTCAGGGCTTCTTTGGCCGCGCAAGCGGTTTGCAGCAGATTGCGTTGTGCACCTGGGTCGAGATCGGCGGACAGGCCGGCGCTCTCGATGATCCAGCCGGCAATCGCGTGGTCGAAGTCATCGCCGCCCAGCGCGCTGTCGCCACCAGTGGCCAGAACTTCAAACACGCCGCCAGTCAGACGCAGAATCGAAATATCGAAAGTGCCGCCGCCCAAATCGTAGATTGCCACCAGACCTTCGGCGTGCTGATCCAGACCGTAAGCCACGGCTGCGGCGGTCGGCTCGTTGAGCAGACGCAATACGTTCAAACCGGCGAGTTTGGCCGCGTCTTTGGTGGCTTGGCGCTGAGCATCGTCAAAATAGGCAGGAACGGTGATTACCGCGCCAACCAGTTCGCCACCCAAAGTCGCTTCAGCACGCTGACGCAGGACCTTGAGGATATCGGCGGAGACTTCGACCGGGCTTTTCGGGCCTTGCACAGTGTCGATGAACGGCATGTGCGATTCGCCACCAACGAAGCGATACGGCAATTGTTCGCCCAGTTGCTTGACGTCGGACAGACCACGACCCATCAAGCGCTTGACCGACAGCACGGTGTTCAGAGGATCGGAGGCTGCGGCCAGCTTGGCCGACTCGCCGACTTCAACGCGGTCGGCGTGATAACGCACGGCGGACGGCAGGATGACCTGCCCGTTGGCGTCGGCCAGCGGCTCGGACAGACCACTGCGCAGCGCAGCGACCAGCGAATTGGTAGTACCCAAGTCGATCCCCACAGCCAGACGGCGCTGGTGCGGTTGAGGACTTTGGCCGGGTTCGGCGATCTGCAGTAGAGCCATGGTGATCAGGTCTTATCTGTCTGTCAGGCGTGCAATCAGGGCAGCACTGGGTTAATCGTCGAGGCGCTCTTCTAGCTGGCGCACTTCGTAGGTGAGCTTGTCGAGGAATTGCATGCGCCGCATCAGGCGTTCGGCCTGCTCGCGTTGTGCCGCATCATCCCAACAGGCTGCGAAGCTTTCGTTGAGTTGTTCCTGAGCTGCTTTCAAGCGACGCTTGAACACCGCGACACCTTCGAGGTCGGCACTGTCCTGCAGATCTTCGAGTTCTTCGCGCCATTGCATCTGCTGCAGAAGAAACTCGGGATCATGGACCGTGACTTCCATCGGCACTTCATGTCCGCTGATTTTCAGCAGATAGCGTGCACGCTGGGCCGGGCTCTTTAGCGTCTGATAGGCGTCGTTGAGCCGCGCCGATTGCTCGAGCGCCGAGCGCTGCTCACGCTCGGAAGCGTCGGCAAAGCGGTCAGGATGAACGCCGCGCGCCAACTCACGATAGCGCGTGGCCAACTGCTCGAGATCCAGGCGGAAGCTCGGTTGCAGCTCGAATAAAGCGAAATGACAAGGAATACCCACGACCAGCCTCAGATGTTGAAGCTTTCGCCGCAGCCACATTCACCGCGCACGTTGGGGTTGTTGAACTTGAAGCCTTCGTTCAACCCTTCCTTGACGAAATCGAGCTCGGTGCCGTCCAGGTAGGCCAGGCTTTTCGGGTCGATGATCACTTTCTGACCATGACTTTCAAACACCTGATCCTCTTCACCCACTTCGTCGACGAATTCCAGTACATAGGCGAGACCGGAACAGCCCGTGGTGCGAACACCCAGGCGGATACCCTCGCCCTTACCGCGCCCTGCTAAAGAACGCTGAATATGCTGAGCAGCCGCTTCTGTCATCTGGATAGCCATGGAAACTCCTTACCTAACGCGGATCAGATCAAGCCTTTCTTCTGCTTGTAATCGCGAACAGCCGCCTTGATAGCGTCTTCAGCGAGTACCGAGCAGTGGATTTTCACTGGCGGCAGGGCCAGTTCTTCGGCCAGCTGAGTGTTCTTGATGGTTTCGGCTTCGTCCAGGGTCTTGCCCTTCATCCACTCGGTGGCGAGGGAGCTGGAGGCGATTGCCGAACCGCAACCGTAGGTCTTGAACTTGGCGTCTTCGATAACGCCCTGATCGTTGACCTTGATCTGCAGACGCATCACGTCGCCGCACGCCGGCGCGCCGACCATGCCGGTGCCGACATCAGGATCTTCCGCGTTCATCTTGCCGACGTTGCGCGGGTTTTCGTAGTGGTCGATGACCTTTTCGCTGTAAGCCATGATTCTCAATCCTCACTCATCAGGGCCGCTCTTGAGGCCCTGCAACTGCGCTGCGTAAATCGCCGCGTCGCTACAGGGTCTGTATCCGGCGGCTTCTATAGTTAGTGTGCCGCCCACTCGATCTTCGAGATATCGACGCCGTCTTTGTACATGTCCCACAGCGGCGACAAAGCGCGCAGCTTGGTAACGGCCTCGCAGACTTTCTGCGCGGCGTAGTCGATTTCTTCTTCGGTGGTGAAACGGCCGAAGGTGAAGCGGATCGAGCTGTGTGCCAGTTCGTCGTTGCGGCCCAGGGCGCGCAGTACGTACGAAGGCTCCAGCGACGCCGAAGTGCAGGCCGAACCGGACGATACCGCCAGATCCTTGAGCGCCATGATCAGCGACTCGCCTTCAACGTAGTTGAAGCTCAGGTTCAGGTTGTGCGGAACGCGGGCGGTCAGGCTGCCGTTGACGTACAGCTCTTCCAGGTGCTCGACCTGCTTGTAGAAGCGGTCGCTCAAGGCTTTGATGCGCACGTTCTCGGCGGCCATGTCTTCTTTGGCCACGCGGAACGCTTCGCCCATGCCGACGATCTGGTGGGTCGCCAGGGTACCGGAACGCATGCCGCGCTCGTGACCGCCGCCGTGCATGGTCGCTTCGATGCGCACACGCGGTTTACGGCTGACGTACAGCGCGCCGATGCCTTTAGGGCCATAAGTCTTGTGGGCGGAAAACGACATCATGTCGACTTTCAGTTTCTGCAGATCGATCTCGACCTTGCCAGTGGACTGAGCGGCGTCGACGTGGAACAGCACGCCTTTGGCGCGCAGCATCTCGCCGATGGCGGCGATGTCGTTGACGGTGCCGATTTCGTTGTTGACGTGCATCACCGACACCAGAATGGTGTCTTCGCGCAGTGCCGCGTCGATCATTGCAGGGGTGATCAGACCGTCTTCGGTAGGCTCGAGGTAGGTCACTTCGAAACCTTCACGCTCCAGCTGGCGCATGGTGTCGAGGACAGCCTTGTGCTCAATCTTGCTGGTGATCAGGTGCTTGCCCTTGGAGGCATAGAAATGTGCCGCGCCCTTGATAGCCAGGTTGTCGGACTCGGTCGCACCGGAGGTCCAGACGATTTCGCGCGGGTCGGCATTGACCAGATCGGCCACCTGACGGCGAGCGTTTTCGACGGACTCTTCAGCCTTCCAGCCGAACACGTGGGAACGGGACGCCGGGTTACCGAAGTTTCCGTCGACCAGCAGGCATTCACTCATTTTCTGCGCAACACGCGGATCAACCGGGGTGGTTGCAGAGTAATCAAGGTAAATCGGCAATTTCATGGACTATCTCCTAAATCAGGGCTGGCGTGCCGCGGGTAGCTCTTCGGCTGTCATTCGACGGCGGACGCTTCAATCTTGTCCAGGCGTGGCGCCTTGCTGCTGCAACGGCGCTGGTCCTGACGCTGGGCCACTTCTTGTACCTCACGGCGAGTCACAAGGTCGGCCAAGCTGATACCGCTCAGAAATTCGTGAATCTGCAGGCTCAAGTCGCACCACAGATGATGGGTCAGGCAGGTGTCACCGGAATGGCAATCGCCCTGGCCCTGGCACTTGGTCGCATCGACCGATTCGTTCACCGCATCGATCACCTGGGCGACCTGAATGCCCTGCATCTCGCGGGACAATTGGTAGCCACCACCCGGACCGCGAACGCTGGAAACCAGGTTGCTGCGGCGCAGCTTGGCGAACAGCTGTTCGAGGTAGGACAGGGAGATGCCTTGGCGCTCGGAGATATCGGCCAGAGACACCGGCCCGTGCTGCGCGTGCAACGCCAGGTCAAGCATGGCGGTCACGGCGTATCGGCCTTTTGTAGTCAGTCGCATGGACAGTTACCACGGAGTTCGGAATGGGCGGGAGTATGCAATTCCCGAGCATTTAAGTCAACTATAAGACCTAGTGCTTTAGTCGGGTTTACCCGCAAAAGAGCGCGCGCACTATAGCAAAGACGGGTTGCGGACAGCCAGTGATACCGAGCCATCGTTCATCGCGAGCAGGCTCACTCCTACATTTGAAATACGCTCCCCTGTAGGAGTGAGCCTGCTCGCGATAGCAACGGCTCGGTTTAACTGGCCTGACTCTGATCCTTGCCCTTCACACTGGCGAAGTCTTCTTCGCGCAGCTCAGGCAGATCTTTCGCACAGTAATTGCTGCCCAGATCTTTCAGCGCGCCGCACATCCCTTCCAACCGACCGTCCACCGCTTGCAGGTGATCGAGCAACTGGCCGATGGCGCGGGCCACCGGATCGGGCATGTCTTCACTGACACCGTAGGCATCGAAACCAATCTTTTCCGCCATGGCCTTGCGCTTGGCGTCCTGCTCTTCATCGGTCTTGACGATGATCCGCCCCGGAATCCCCACCACGGTGGCGCCCGGCGGCACTTCTTTGGTCACTACGGCGTTGGAGCCGACCTTGGCGCCGGCACCCACCGTGAATGGCCCCAACACCTTGGCACCAGCACCGACTACCACGCCATCACCCAGCGTCGGATGGCGCTTGCCTTTGTTCCAACTGGTGCCACCCAGAGTCACGCCTTGATAGATAGTCACGTCGTCGCCGATCTCGGCGGTCTCGCCAATGACAATGCCCATGCCGTGATCGATGAAGAAACGCCGCCCGACTTTCGCACCGGGATGGATCTCGATCCCGGTCAGCCAGCGACCGAAGTTCGACACCAGTCGCGCCAACCATTTCAGCTCGTTGCGCCAGAGCATGCCGGCCAGACGATGAATCCAGATTGCATGCATGCCGGGATAGCAGGTCAGGACTTCAAAAGCGTTACGCGCCGCCGGGTCTCGATGGAATACGCTCTGGATATCTTCACGCAAACGCTCAAACATCATTTAGTCCTTCCGCTTCAGAAGCTCGCCACGGGCCGCTTTTTGGGTTTCCGTGAGGATGCCACGCAAAATATTCATTTCCGCCCGGCTGACCGAGCTGCGTCCGTACAACCGGCGCAGGCGCGCCATCAAGTGTCGCGGTTTCTCCGGATCGAGGAATTCGATGGCGACCAGCGTCTGCTCCAGATGCTCATAGAATCGCTCCAGCTCATCCATGGTCGCCAGCTCGGCACTTTTCACCGAAGCCACTTCTTCTTTCTCGACCTTGCTCGGCTGACCTTGTGCCGCCAGCCAGGCCATGCGCACTTCATAACTCAACACCTGCACCGCCGCCCCAAGATTCAGCGAACTGAACGTCGGGTCAGATGGGATGTGTACGTGAAAGTGACATCGCTGCAGCTCTTCGTTGGTCAGACCAGAATCTTCGCGGCCGAACACCAGGGCAATTTCTGCGCCCTGCCCGGCTTCCTCGACCACTTTGCTGCCGCATTCGCGCGGATCGAGCAGCGGCCAGGGAATACGCCGGTCACGGGCGCTGGTGCCAAGCACCAGATTGCAGCCGACCAGGGCATCTTCCAAGGTGGCGACGACTTGCGCGCTTTCAAGGATATCCCCCGCACCGGAGGCGCGGGCATCGGCCTCGTGGTGCGGGAAGAGCCGCGGTTCGACCAGCACCAGTCGCGACAGACCCATGTTTTTCATGGCGCGCGCGGCCCCGCCGATGTTGCCGGGGTGACTGGTGTTGACCAGGACGACACGAATGTTCTGCAGCAAGGGAGGCGCTCTCGGACACAGGAAAGGGGGGCAAATCTTACAGAACAGCCTACCGTTAAGCTATGAAAGCGAACAGCGTCCTTCACCTGAAGAAAAGTTCTGATAGAATGCGCGGCTTTCTTTAACAACCTTAGGTGACACATCCATGCAGCCCATGCTGAATATCGCGCTGCGCGCCGCCCGCAGCGCCAGTGAACTGATCTTCCGCTCCATCGAGCGCCTGGATACCATCAAGGTCGACGAAAAAGACGCCAAGGATTATGTATCCGAGGTCGATCGCGCCGCTGAACAGAAAATCATCGATGCCCTGCGCAAGGCTTACCCGAATCACTCGATCCAGGGTGAAGAGACCGGCCTGCACGCCGGCACCGGCATCGAAGGCGAAGAGTACCTGTGGATCATCGATCCACTGGACGGCACTACCAACTTCCTGCGCGGCATTCCTCACTTCGCCGTCAGCATCGCCTGCAAATACCGTGGTCGCCTGGAACACGCTGTGGTTCTGGATCCGGTTCGCCAGGAAGAATTCACCGCCAGCCGTGGTCGCGGCGCTCAACTGAACGGTCGCCGCCTGCGCGTCAGCGGTCGCACCAGCCTCGACGGCGCCCTGCTCGGCACTGGCTTCCCGTTCCGTGACGACCAGATGGACAACCTCGACAACTACCTGGGCATGTTCCGCGCCCTGGTTGGCCAGACTGCCGGCATCCGCCGCGCCGGTTCGGCGAGCCTGGACCTGGCTTATGTAGCTGCCGGTCGTTTCGATGCGTTCTGGGAATCGGGCCTGTCCGAGTGGGACATGGCGGCAGGCGCTCTGCTGATTCAGGAAGCCGGCGGCTTGGTGAGCGACTTCACCGGCGGCCACGACTTCCTGGAAAAAGGCCACATCGTTGCCGGCAACACCAAATGCTTCAAGGCAGTCCTGACGGCGATCCAGCCGCACCTGCCAGCTTCGCTGAAGCGCTAAGCTTTTCGCGGAACCACAAAAGCACCTTTCGGGGTGCTTTTTTTATGCCTGCAATTTGCCTGAACACACCACAAACCCAATGTAGGAGTGAGCCTGCTCGCGATAGCGGTGTTTCAGCCACCACTTGTTTTGAATGATAAATAGCTATCGCGAGCAGGCTCACTCCTACAAGGGGATTGCGGTGTTGCTTGAATCGCGAGCACAAAAAAAGCACCCCGCGGGGTGCTTCTTGTAAAACAGTCGGTCGTTACTGACCCGGTTCGTTCTGCGACAGGACCAGCTTGCCTTCCTTGTCGACCGGAATCTGGTTGCCCGGATCGCGATCCATCCGCACTTTGCCTTCCTTGCCATCGATCGAGTAACGCACGTCATAACCGACGACCTTGTCGCTGATGTCATTGACCGTGTTGCAGCGGGTTTGCGTGGTGGTGTAGGTGTCACGCTCCTGCATGCCCTCCTGCACCTTGTTACCGGCGTAACCGCCACCGACCGCACCGGCTACCGTGGCAATTTTCTTGCCGGTGCCGCCGCCGATCTGATTGCCCAGCAGACCGCCTGCCAGTGCACCGACCACCGTACCGGCGATCTGATGCTGATCCTTCACAGGCGCCTGACGAGTGACCGTCACGTCCTTGCACACTTCACGTGGAGTCTTGATCTGTGTCTTGACCGGTTCCACGGCCAGTACCTGCGCATACTCAGGGCCGCTTTTAACCAGGCTGTAGGTGGCAACAGCACCCCCGGCAGTCACACCGACAGCACCCAATACCGCACCAACCAGCATCGACTTGTTCACATGAACCTCCTGACCATCACATACGGGACAAGCCCGCGCTTCTCCCAGCCTTGGAGCATAAAAAAAGGCGCGAGTTCAACTCGCGCCTTTCTTGGGCTGACAGCCGGGAAAACGATCGCCGTTATGGACGGTCGTCGACTTCCTTTTCGTTGTTGGCCGGAGGAATCAGATCCTCGGTGGTCAGGTTCAGCCAGATCAGCACCACGTTGGCGATGTAGATCGACGAGTAGGTACCCGCCAGTACACCGATGAACAGCGCGATGGAGAAGCCGAACAGGTTGTCACCGCCGAAGAACAACAGCGCCGCGATCGCCAGCAGGGTGGAGATCGATGTCGCCATGGTGCGCAGCAGGGTCTGGGTGGTCGAGATGTTGATGTTCTCGATCAGCGTCGCCTTGCGCAGTACACGAAAGTTCTCACGCACCCGGTCGAACACGACGATGGTGTCGTTCAGCGAGTAACCGATGATCGCCAGGACCGCCGCCAGCACCGTCAGGTCGAAGGTGATCTGGAAGAACGACAGAATACCGATGGTCACGATCACGTCGTGAATCAGCGAAACAATGGCGCCGACCGCAAATTTCCACTGAAAGCGGAAGGCCAGGTAGATCAGGATGCCGCCGAGCGCCAGCAACATGCCGAGGCCGCCCTGGTCGCGCAGCTCTTCGCCAACCTGCGGGCCGACGAACTCGACGCGCTTGACGGTCGCCGGGTTGTCGCCGCCGACTTTCAGCAGCGCCTCCGCTACCTGATGACCCAACTGCGGATCTTCGCCCGGCATACGCACCAGCAGATCGGTGGTCGCACCGAAGTTCTGCACGACGGCGTCGTGGTAGCCGGAAGTCGCCAGTTGCTCGCGCACCTTGGTGACATCCGCCGGACGCTCGTAGGTCAGCTCGATGAGCGTACCGCCGGTGAAGTCCAGGCCCCAGTTCATGCCCTTGGTGGCGACGCTGAACAAGGCCAGCAATGTCAGAAAAACCGTGACGCCGAACGCGAAGTTGCGAACGCCCATGAAGTTGATTGTACGTAACATGGCAGCCCCTTAAATCCACAACTTCTTGAAGTCACGTCCGCCAAAGATCAGGTTGACCATTGCGCGGGTCACCATGATGGCCGTGAACATCGAGGTAAAGATCCCGAGGGACATGGTCACTGCGAAGCCCTTCACCGGGCCGGTGCCCATGGCGAAGAGAATGCCGCCGACCAACAGCGTGGTCAGGTTGGCGTCGAGAATCGCAGTGAATGCCCGGCCGAAGCCTTCGTTGATTGCCCGCTGCACAGTCATGCCAGCGGCGATCTCTTCACGAATCCGCGAGAAGATCAGTACGTTGGCGTCGACGGCCATGCCCATGGTCAACACGATACCGGCGATACCCGGCAGGGTCAGCGTGGCGCCGAGCAGCGACATCAAGGCCAGCAGCAGCACCATGTTCACCGCCAGCGCGACGGTGGCGATGACGCCGAAGAAGCGGTAGATGGCGATGATGAACAGCGACACGAACAGCATGCCCCACAGCGACGCATCGATACCTTTGGTGATGTTGTCAGCACCCAGGCTCGGGCCGATGGTGCGCTCTTCAGCGAAGTACATCGGTGCGGCCAGACCACCGGCACGCAGCAGCAGCGCCAGCTCAGACGACTCGCCTTGGCCGTTCAGGCCGGTGATGCGGAATTGCGCACCCAGCGGCGACTGAATGGTCGCCAGGCTGATGATTTTCTTCTCTTCCTTGAACGTCTGCACCGCGACGTCTTTCTCGACGCCGTTGACCATTTGTTTGGTGTAAGTGGTGACCGGACGCTGCTCGATGAAGATCACCGCCATGCTGCGACCGACGTTGGAACGGGTCGCGCGGCTCATCAACTCGCCACCGTGGCCATCCAGACGGATGTTCACTTCAGGCGTGCCGTGCTCGCCGAAACCGGCCTTGGCGTCAGTGACCTGGTCACCGGTGATGATCAGACCACGTTCGATCTGCGCCGCAGGACGGTTGCCTTCACGGAATTCGAACGATTCGGAAGTGGCTTTCGAAGCGCCCGGCTCTGCAGCCAGTCGGAACTCGAGGTTGGCCGTCTTGCCGAGGATACGCTTGGCTTCGGCCGTGTCCTGCACGCCCGGCAGCTCAACCACAATGCGGTTGGCGCCCTGACGCTGAACGATCGGTTCGGCAACACCCAGCTCGTTGACGCGGTTACGTACCGTGGTCAAGTTCTGCTTGATGGAGTATTCACGGATTTCCGCCAGCTTGGCCGGGGTCATCGCCAGACGCAGCACCGGTTGACCGTTGAGGTCGGCCGGAACAATGTCGAAATCGTTGAAGTTCTTGCGGATCAGCGCACGGGCCTGTTCGCGGGAGTCTTCATCGCTGAAGCCCAACTGAATGGCACCGCCCAGTTGCGGCAGGCTGCGATAGCGCAGCTTCTCTTTGCGCAGCAGGCTCTTGACGTCGCCTTCGTAGACTTTCAGGCGAGCATCGAGGGCTTTGTCCATGTCCACTTCAAGCAGGAAGTGCACACCACCGGACAAGTCCAGACCCAGCTTCATCGGGTGCGCACCCAGATTGCGCAGCCATTGCGGAGTGGTTTGCGCCAGGTTCAGCGCGACGACGTAGTCATCACCCAATGCCTTGCGCACAACATCTTTGGCCGGCAGTTGGTCTTCAGCCTTGCTCAGACGGATCAGCCCGCCCTTGCCGTTGGCCGCCAGCGTCGCAGCCTTGACGTTGATGCCGGATTCCTTGAGCGCCGTGCTCACACGATCCAGATCAGCCTGATTGACTTGCAGCGCAGTGCTTGCACCGCTGACCTGGATGGCCGGGTCATCAGGATAAAGATTGGGAGCGGAATAAATCAGACCGACCGCCAGCACCGCCAGGATCAGAATGTATTTCCACAGAGGGTATTTGTTCAGCATCACGCCGCCCGTTATGAACGCGGGGCGCCTTGCGCGCCCCGTCGATTGAGTAGAAGTTGTTGCTCTTAGATCGCTTTCAGCGTGCCTTTTGGCAGCGTGGCGGCGATGGCGCCTTTCTGGAACTTCATTTCAACGGTGTCGGACACTTCCAGCACCACGAAGTCATCGGCAACCTTGGTGATCTTGCCGGCGATGCCGCCAGTGGTCACAACTTCGTCACCCTTTTGCAGGCTGCTCAGCAGGTTCTTCTGCTCTTTGGCGCGCTTGGCCTGTGGACGCCAGATCATCAGGTAGAAGATGACCAGGAAGCCGACCAGGAAAATCCACTCGAAGCCGCCGCCCATTGGGCTTGCAGCAGCCGGTGCAGCTGCGTCAGCCATGGCGTTAGAGATAAAAAAGCTCATTTAGCACTCCAGTTGCAAATGTTGAATCTTGGGGTCAGAAAACTCAGTCCAAAGGCGGGACGGGAAGTCCGCGTTTGGCGTAAAAGGCATCGACAAAGGCGGCCAATGTACCCTGTTGAATAGCCTCGCGCAAACCAGCCATCAGCACCTGATAATGGCGCAAGTTATGGATGGTATTGAGCATGCTGCCGAGCATTTCGCCGCACTTGTCCAAGTGATGCAGATAAGCACGCGAGAAGTTCTGGCAGGTATAGCAATCGCAGGTCGGATCCAGCGGCGATTCATCATGGCGATGAAACGCGTTACGGATCTTCAGCACACCGGTATCGATGAACAGATGCCCATTGCGGGCATTACGGGTTGGCATCACGCAATCGAACATGTCCACCCCGCGGCGCACACCCTCAACCAGATCTTCCGGTTTGCCAACGCCCATAAGGTAACGAGGTTTGTCAGCCGGCATCTGGCCCGGCAGATAATCCAGTACCTTGATCATTTCATGCTTCGGTTCGCCCACCGACAGACCGCCGATGGCGAGGCCGTCGAAGCCGATCTTGTCGAGGCCTTCGAGCGAGCGCATGCGCAGATTTTCATGCATGCCGCCCTGAACGATGCCGAACAGCGCCGCGGTGTTGTCGCCATGGGCATTCTTCGAACGCTGGGCCCAGCGCAACGACAGCTCCATCGACACGCGCGCGACGTCTTCGTCAGCCGGGTACGGCGTGCACTCGTCGAAGATCATCACGATGTCGGAGCCTAAATCGCGCTGCACCTGCATCGACTCTTCCGGGCCCATGAACACTTTGGCGCCGTCGACCGGAGAAGCGAAGGTCACACCTTCCTCCTTGATCTTGCGCATCGCGCCGAGGCTGAACACCTGGAAGCCGCCGGAGTCGGTAAGAATCGGGCCTTTCCACTGCATGAAATCGTGCAGGTCGCCGTGCTCCTTGATCACCTGAGTGCCAGGACGCAGCCACAGGTGGAAGGTGTTGCCCAGAATGATCTCCGCGCCAGTGGCGACGATGTCACGCGGCAACATGCCCTTGACCGTGCCGTAGGTGCCAACCGGCATGAACGCCGGGGTCTCGACGGTGCCACGGGGGAACGTCAGGCGACCACGGCGGGCCTTGCCATCGGTGGCCAGGAGCTCAAAGGACATTCGACATTCGCGACTCATTGTGTTTCCTCTGGGCCTGATTGTTCAGGGGCAGTTGGAGCGGGATTGCGGGTGATGAACATCGCATCACCGTAGCTGAAAAAGCGGTAACCGTTATCGACGGCGGCCTTGTAGGCGGCCATTGTTTCCGGATAACCGGCAAACGCGGAAACCAGCATCAACAGCGTGGATTCCGGCAAATGGAAATTGGTCACCAGGGCATCAACCACATGAAACGGTCGGCCCGGGTAGATAAAGATGTCGGTGTCGCCACTGAACGGCTTGAGCACACCATCGCGCGCCGCACTCTCCAGCGAACGCACACTGGTCGTGCCCACAGCAATCACCCGACCGCCCCGCGCACGGCACGCGGCAACGGCGTCGACCACGTCCTGGCCGACTTCCAGCCACTCGCTGTGCATGTGGTGATCTTCGATCTTCTCGACACGCACCGGCTGGAACGTCCCCGCGCCGACGTGCAGCGTAACGAATGCAGTCTCGACGCCCTTGGCGGCAATCGCCTGCATCAACGGCTCATCGAAATGCAGCCCCGCCGTCGGCGCCGCCACCGCCCCCAGACGCTGGGCGTACACGGTCTGATAACGCTCGCGATCCGCGCCTTCATCCGGGCGGTCTATATAAGGAGGCAACGGCATGTGCCCGACGCGGTCGAGCAGCGGCAACACTTCCTCGGCAAAACCCAGCTCGAACAACGCATCGTGACGCGCGAGCATCTCGGCTTCGCCACCGCCATCGATAAGGATCTTCGAACCCGGCTTCGGCGACTTGCTGGAACGCACATGAGCCAGCACGCGGTGCGCATCGAGCACGCGTTCGACGAGAATTTCCAGCTTGCCGCCGGACGCTTTCTGCCCGAACAGCCGCGCCGGAATCACCCGGGTATTGTTGAACACCATCAAATCGCCCGAGCGCAAATGCTCAAGCAAATCAGTGAACTGACGGTGTGCCAGGGCGCCGCTCGGCCCATCAAGGGTCAGCAGGCGACTACCGCGACGCTCGGCCAACGGGTGGCGGGCGATCAGCGAATCAGGAAGCTCGAAAGTAAAGTCAGCAACGCGCATGATGGGGTTCGTCTAGCAGGGCCGGAAAGTCTAGCGGAAATATCGAAAATTGACCATGAAACGTGATTGACCAACGGTAATCACCTCTCTATACTTCGCCGCCATTGAGCCCTGATGGCGGAATTGGTAGACGCGGCGGATTCAAAATCCGTTTTCGAAAGGAGTGGGAGTTCGAGTCTCCCTCGGGGCACCACATAGCAGTATCTGAGAGTCTCTACCAGTCTCTCAGACCCAAAAAAACCGGCCACTTGGCCGGTTTTTTTGTGCCTGGCTGTTTACCCCTGTCTCCCCCTATCCGTTGTATCCCTGTATCCCTCCTTGTATCCTGAGGAAATTACCTAACTTTGGGATACAAGGATGAAGCGCGCAGACATCAAGCGCCGCCCTCTCGCTGACACGACACTCGCGGGGCTGGAGCCGGAATCAAAGGAATACCGCGAGCTGGACGGAAACGGCCTCTACTTCAGGGTAAAACCTGATGGCGGGAAGTCCTGGCAACTTCGCTACAAACGATCGGCGGGCAACTGGGCATGGATGGGGCTCGGGGGTTACCCTGAAGTAAGTGGTGCGCTGGCACGAGACAAAGCTGCTGATTTACGTAAAGTAGTGAGCAGTGGTGTAGATCCCCTTGAACAGAAGCGCTCTGCTAAGGCTGCGATTGTTTTAGCCAAGACACGGACTTTTCGAGCAGCTGCCGATGCTTGGCTCAAGGCTAAGGAGGAGAAGGGGCTAGCGCCCTCCACCCTCAACAAAATACGTACATATCTCGATAAAGACATTCTTCCCGCGCTCGGCGACAAGCCACTGGACGAAATTACTCGTACCGATTGCGCAGAACTTCAAGCATCCATCGAAGCAAGAGACGCTCACAACGTTGCGGAAAAATGCCGCACCTGGATCAATCAGATTTTTGGTCGAGCCATTGGCCTAGGCCTGACTGAGAACGATCCCGGAAGCCGTCTTCGAGACATTGCCGCCCAAGCACCGAAGACTCAGCAGCACCCTCATTTACTGGAGCATGAGCTAGGTGACTTTTTAATCGCTCTCCAGAACACGCCAAGCAGGCTGACGGCTCGAACTGCTGCGTGGCTCTGCCTTTGGACAGCGTCTAGGCCGGGTATGGTTCGCTTAGCCGAATGGAAAGAGTTCGACCTTCACAAAGCTATTTGGACAACACCTGCCGCGAAAATGAAAATGCGCAGGGATTTCGTATGCCCATTACCTAAGCAAGCGATATCAGCTTTGAAAGAGCTTCACAGCCTCACTGGGCGCAGTCGATGGTTATTCCCCGGAGTCGGCGCGAAGAATCCAACTATCAGTGAAAACACTATCAACAAAGTGTTCGCAACGGTCGGCTACAAAGGGAGGCTCGTGGGTCACGGCACACGCCATACTGCTAGCACACTGCTCAGGGAGCACGGCTGGCCAAAGGAGCATGTCGAAGCTCAACTAGCTCATAAGGAAGAGGGCATTTCTGGCATTTACAATAAAGCTCAATACTTCGAGCATCGGGTAAAGATGATGCAGTGGTACGCGGATTACCTAGATCAGTTGGCAGCAGGAAATGTCATTCACGGACATTTCGGCGAGGCGGTCTGAGCGCAGACTTCCAACCCCTTCGTAAATCCATGTAACGCGTGTAACTCGTGTAACGACCTCGACCAAACGCCCAAATTCATTGGCTCTCCCGTGAGTTACACGCTTGAACGGAATCGCGTACACCCGGTGTAACGATGCCTAACCGTGTAACGCCGGATAGCAGTACTTCACTGATAGGCACATGTGGCTGGGACTTGGATATCTTTCGCTGGAGACGACAGAAAGCATGGGGCGGGGGGTTGAATTTCGGAATTTGAGGAACTGCGAAGCAAGCGTCTAGAGTCTGCAATAAAGTAACACTTATGTAAAAAGTTGTAAAAAGCGCGTTTTGCTTTTCATTTTTTCTACTGTATAGAAAACCAGTGGGACATGGTGGGACGGCCCGGCAAAAAATGAAAACTTTGTAGCGAACGTGCTGACTTTACTTGCCACTAAACGGAACACTGCTTCGAAGTAGACGAAAAATAAAGCTTTCAAAAATTAATTATTAGTTTACATAGCTGGGGCCTGTAAGAACTACGACAGGTAACCTGCTATGACTATCCACGACGCCGCAACCCCATGTGCAACCATCCAGCCTGCTACAGAGCTCCTCACCACTGATCAAGTAGCGAGCGCCTTGGGCTTGTCCAGCCGAACACTCGCTGCATGGCGCAGCTCACGCACTCATTCACTACCCTATGTCAAAACCGGTTCACGGGTGCGTTATCGCTCTGGGGACGTCGCGGCCTGGCTTGAAAGCCGGGTTTGCTCTACCGCTGCCAATGCGGGAGGACGAACCGAGTGACCTCTTCCATTCCAGTCAAGAAAACCACGAAGCGCTCTGCATCCGCCACGTCGATCACTGACCAACGTGACAGCGCCAACTCGCCACAATCACAAATCAACGCTTTTGATTGGGATCTGTCCCGGTACGACCCCGCTGCCACGTTGATCCGTATCAATCAAGTCATGGCCCTTACTGGCATCGGCCGCGCAACCGTTTACAAGCTTATGAACCAGTCCGAGAGCGGATTCCCACAGGCAGTGAAACTCACCAATAGCAACGCACGCGGCGCGCCGGTGGCGTGGGTTTTAGCCGAGGTTTTGAATTGGAATCGTGCACTCATCGCGGCCCGTAAAGAGGTGGCCGCATGAAATCCAAGATCGCGAGCAACGCGGTGATGCATCCGTTTTCGGTGTTGCGCCGAATCGGTTTCTCTTCCCAAACCATGCAGCGTTTTGAACGCTTTCGCAGCCGAGAAGAAAAAAAGGGGCGAGTGGTCAGCATCCTCAGATGGGCCGACGGCACCTGGTGCATTCTCGCTCTCCGCTGCGAAAAAATTGGATTTGTGGTCGTCGATGAAGGCCAGCAGATCGATGCCTACGAAGACGCCAAATCCTTAATCGACGGCGACTTCCTGCCCCTGCTCTCCCTGCGCTGGGAAGCTCACGCCTGAAACGAAAACGCCCCCGGGGGCGATCCGGAGGCGTTGAGGTCAATCTACATGCCAGAACAATTTATGCCGCACCAGAACAAACCGCAAGCCACCAGCGCAGTTGCACTTTCGAAAAACGCACGTTACTCTCTGGCCGTCGCTGCAAATTCAGCGACCGACCTTGGCGGGTCGAACGATTTCAGGCGCAACAGCGCCATATACTCAATTGCAGGCGCTTTTTTTGTGCCCGCGATTACGCGTTATGGCGAGTTGCGCAGGAGCACCTTCGGGTGCGCCGGGTTCCTGAATCACCGGTCCGCCAATCTTGCGCAATTCGCCACCCATTCCTGCTTGGCGGCAGGCTGTGGTGGCTCCTCTGATTCGGGAGCTACATCTAATGATCACTATCGATCCGTCCAAAATTCGCGCCGCTGCACACCGTGCAATGGCTCTCGCCGCTTTACACGCCAACTCCAGCCTCGCTACACGTCTGTCCCGTTACAACGCTCACATGGCCAAAGCCCGCGCACTCGAAACCGCAGGCGGTGCCCAATGAATAACGCCCTGAGTTTCTCTCTGCCTGAAGACCTGCTTTGCGTGAATCCGACCGCAGAAGCAGGTGTGCCCATCGACGCTATTACCTGCGCGATTGACCGTGCCGATTCAGTGCTGACATTGCTCGAGGATCACTTTGAAAATGAATCCTCGCGCCTCGCCAATCACGTTATCGCGGCCGTCCTTTGGGATGTACGCGGCACCCTCGGTCTGATCAAAACACTGGCCATGCACGGCGATAACACGTCGACGCCTGCCATGCAGAAAGGCGGTGCTCTATGACCGCTTCCACCACGCTCGGCCACGCCACTTTTACTCGCGTGAATGCCACCGATTTAAAGTTATTTCGGGTCAATGCCGGTGTCCCGGTCGAGGATGCACTGGAGATGGTTTCTCTTCTCCAGCATCACGCTAACCAGCTCAACTTCGACGCTGCCATGAGCGACAGCGGCGAGCGTTTCAGTTGGCCTGCCCTGTACCTTGGCGAGATGGCCAAAGCGCTGATCGATGACATCAACGACGCGCTGTTTCTGCCGAGGGCTGACACATGAGCCAGCGCCCGAACATCACCACAAAACGTCCAAGCTTTGCCGACGTGAAAATCGCCGCGCTGAAAGACATTGATCGTGTCCTGTCGCACTGGCTGCCCAACGGCAAGCGTGTAGACGGCGGCAAGGAATATACCGCTCCGAATCCAACCCGCAGCGACAAGCGTGCCGGTTCGCTGAAGATCAATTTAAGCAAGGGCACTTGGGCCGACTTTGCCACCGGAGACAAAGGCGGAGATCTCATCGATCTGGTGCGCTATTTGGAAGGCGGCTCTGACGTCGAGGCTTGCAACAAGCTGGCCGACTTATTGGACGTTGCGCCCGGTGCTGCCCAGACGAAAGCTGCACCGAGCAAGCCCAAAGCAACGACGTGGAATGCTATTCAGCCGATCCCGACCGAGGCCATGAACAAGTGCCCAACCAAACATCGCAATCATGGTGTGCCGTCCAAGGTTTGGGTCTATCGCGACGCAAAGGGTCAGCCTCTCATGGCGCTCTACCGCTTCGACCTCGGCCCCGATGAAGACGGCAAGCCGAAGAAGGTCTTCGCGCCACTGACGTGGTGCCAGCGCGCCGATGGCCAATCCACACAATGGCGCTGGCAGGGTCTGCCAGATCCGCGTCCCTTGCTTCGCCTTGATGAACTGGCTCAGCGCAGTGACGCACCGGTGATTCTGTGCGAAGGCGAGAAAGCTGCCGATGCCGCCGCCGAACTGCTGCCCAACCACGTCGCCACCTGCTGGCCGAACGGTTCCAACTCTTGGCACAAAGCCGACCTGGCACCCCTCAAAGGTCGGGACGTGTGGTTGTGGCCGGACAACGACGACAGCGGCAAAGGCTGCATGAGAGTCGTTGCCGAGAAGCTGCACGAAATCGGCGCTGCCTCGGTCCGACTCATCGCATTGGATGTGTTCAAACGCAAGCCGATGAGAAAGAATGAACGTGCCGCGTTTGCCAAAGGTGGGCAATGGAACGACGGCGACGATGCCGCCGATGCAATCGCCAAAGGCTGGACCGTCGACCACTTCGTCGAGCTGGAAAGCAGTGGTGAACTGTTCGCGGCGATCGAGGAAAAAGCGGTTGTCGCACACGTTGAACCAGAACCCGAGCAGAAGCCTAAAGCAGCGCCCAAACGCCCAACCAAATCGAAAAACGACCTAATGCCGGGAGGCTTTCGCCTGACGTCCGAAGGCGTGTTTTACGCCGGTGACGACGGCGAGGCGCGTCCGGTATGTTCGCCTCTGGCGATCCTCGCCCGGACGCGTGATGACAAGGGCCAGAACTGGGGTCTGCTGGTCGAGTTCGACGATCCAGACGGCACCAAAAAACGCTGGAACATTCCGGCACGCACAATGACTGGCGACTTCGGAAAGGACGTACTTGGGCCGCTGGTAGACATGGGCCTGCGCCTCGCCGGTAGCCGCTCGGGACGCAACGCACGCAATGACTTGCAGAGTTATCTCGGTGGGTTTGACAGCGCCGAACGGGCACGACTGGTAACCCGCTTGGGATGGCACGACAACGCCTTTTTGTTGCCCGAGCAGCAGGTTGGGACGCACAGCGAGCACCTGCATTTCTATGAAGCCGGCGCACAGCTTCCACCGATCAGCGAATCAGGCACGCTCGAGCAATGGCAACAGCAGATCGGCGCATTGTGCATCGGCAATCATCGCCTAGCATTTGTCGTCGGCGTGGCCTTTGCCGGTCCCCTGCTGCACATGCTCGGCAATGAGTCGGGCGGCTTCCACCTGTACGGCGACAGCTCCGGCGGCAAGACCACTCATCTGCAAGTTGCCGCCTCGATCTACGGCGGACCGCGCTTGGTGCGTTCGTGGCGCTCGACCGACAACGCGCTGGAATCTATCGCTGCCGCGCATTCAGACGGCCTATTGGTGCTGGATGAAATCGGCATGTGCGATCCACGCATCATTGGAGAAACGGTCTACATGCTCGGCAATGGCACCGGGAAGGCTCGCGCCAATGACCGAGGCCAAGCAGGCCGACAGGTACAAGAGTGGCGCCTGCTGTTCCTCTCCACAGGCGAGAAGACCTTGGCCCAGCACATGGCCGAAGCCAACAAGGAACTGAAAGCGGGCATGGAGGTGCGCATGCTCGCCGTTCCGGCCGATGCCAGCAAAGGCCTCGGCATGTTCGACACGCTCAACGGTTTCGAGGATGCAGCTGCGCTTTCCGATGCGCTCAAAGCGCGCGTAGCGAAATACTACGGCACCCCGCTCACTGCATTTCTGACGGCGCTGTGCGAGCCCGGCAAACGCCACGGCTGGGCGGTCATCCTGCGCCGCACGCTGGAAGGCTTCGTCGCTAAATCGCTTCCTGTATCCGCTAGTGGGCAGGCGCACCGTGCTGCCGCTCGCTTCGGTCTAGCGGCAGCCGCAGGCGAGCTGGCCACCGCGATGGGTATCACCGGCTGGCCGGACGGGACCGCCACCACAGCCGCTCGCGTGTGTCTCAACGCATGGATGAACGAGCGCGGCGGTGCAGGCAACTTCGAGGGCGATGCAATCTTGGCGCGGCTACGCCAGGTCATCGAGCGATTCGGTGAAAGTCGCTTCACACGCTGGGAATCGGCGGCGGCAAAAATCGATGAACACGGCCCACGCACCATAGACCGGCTCGGCTTTCGCAAGACGCTTGAACATGGCCTCGGAGACTCTCTGCATACCACCAACACCTATTACGTGCTGACCGAGGCTTGGCGCTCGGAGATCTTCCGGGGCATGAACCTTACCGCAGTAAACAAGGAACTCTTGCAACGCGGTGTTCTGGAGCCGAGCAGCGACGGCAAGGCATCAAGTCTGGTGCGATTGCCCGGCTTAGGCCAACAGCGCTGCTACATCGTGAAAGCAATTCCGGGAACGGATGACAGCGAGGCTCGGGCTGCCTGAGGGCATCTCAGCTGATCGAGGTAACGCCGGCTCACTCCCGGCCTCGCCAGCCAAACCAATGAAATCAAAACTCATCAAGGACCACGAATATGAAAATGAATGAATTGAAAAGGCAACGAGCCACTCTTATCGCTGAGCGCGAAACCATCGAAAACAGTATTCCCGTTCTGGAGGCCGAGTGGCGTAACGCCCCCAGCAACTACAGCCCAAACGGCAACATGATAGGAAGCCCTGAAGGGCGTGAAGCAATGGAGCGGCTATCGTCCGCCAACAGCCGCTTGCGAGCTATTCCATACGAGCTTGAACGCACTGAAACAAAGATCGCGTATTTGGAACGCATGGAGCAGGTAGAGGAGATCAAATCGCGGTCGATCCAAACCATGTCCGAAACTGCTGCTGAGCTCGAAGCGTTGGAACGGACACAGTCGCACTTGAATGAGCGTCTTCTGACGATTCAGACAGATGCTGAGCAATCCCTGGAAAAAGCACAGCAAGCAGAACGAGATGCTGCAAGTCTGTATGCCAGAAGTCTCGCCAGTGGCGACAGCGAAGGCGAAAAAGCTGCCAACGGCGAAATTCAGAAGGCAGCCAAGCAACTCGCAACCACAGATGAGCACGTAAGAAGGCAGGAGCTCATCCTCGTGGCTTTACAGGCGGAACTTGACTCCCTTGCAACGCAAATCTCAAACGCCAAGCAACGAGCAGACGACGCCAAAAATGCGGCTCTGAGCGCAGTAGGGCTTACGTTAGACGAAGAGTGGAATGCCGTTACAGATCAACTCATAGCTATAGGCGCACGGATAATTGCCGTGAGCTACCAAAAGGGGGGCTCGGGATACGGTTTCTCCAAGCTGGATGTGCCTCGATTCGGCCCTTTTCTTTCGGACCTTAGTAACTCAGAACTGTCCGCTGCCGCCCGTGACATTTCATTGGAAGATCTGCTGGCAGCGTGAATCCGAAATAGCCCGCCGATGCGGGCCATTTAGAATCGCATGGATGAAAAAATCATGACCACTCCAATACAAAGCAGCGCTAGCTGGACTGACACTTTGAAAGCGCGCAGAAGTCATTTGACCGCCCTGATGAAGGTCGTGGATATCAAAACCGGAAAGACCTCTAAGGTCCAGACACTAACGGTTAACTTGATCAAGAACGAAATGAGCCTCATCGAAAGCCAGTTAAAAGGTCGAAAGTAACCTGAACTCTATGCTGTAATGCTATTCAGGTAGATACCTTCAAAACTATATCAGGAAGCACTAATGTCAAAACTTGCCGAATACCGTCAGCTGGAAAAACACTTGGCCGAACAGCTTCAGGCGCTGGAAGCTCTGAAGAGCGACGGTGCACTGAAAAAAGAAATCGAATTTGAAACCAAGCTTCGTGAACTGCTCTCCCAGTACGGTTTCAGCCTCAAGCACATCGTCAATCTACTAGACCCACAGAGCAGCGCACGCGGCAAAGCGCCTGTTCAGGCGCCAGGCACGCGTAAACCTCGCGAGTTGAAAACGTATAAAAACCCTCACACTGGCGAAGTGGTCGAAACCAAAGGCGGTAATCACAAGATACTAAAAGAGTGGAAAACCCAACACGGTTCCGAAGTGGTTGAAAGCTGGTTGAAAAAGTAAGATCGCTTTACCTGAAAAAGGGCCCAAATGGGCCCTTTTTGTCATTTTAGTAGTCCTGATTTACCTACAGACTCACCGTCCTCTTGGAAAGCAGCGCTATGGGGCGCCGCCGCATCATCACACCTGACGCACCACCACCGGCCACGCCACCAATGAAGCTACCGCCCTCGGTGTATTTGATATTTTAATGGGCTTCTATGTTTCCTGCTGCCCAGACTTCTTGAACCTTCTTAGGATGCCCCCCCTAAGGCCGCGTCGATCCAGCCTACGTATTTCACAACCGTTACAGCCTTGGCGACGCCCTCCGCATGACTGCATAACCTGGCGTTTGACTCGAAGCACAGTTCAGCTGATAACAGCCCTTCCCTAACGTCTTCTATCGGCCAAAAGCTGCCTCTCGTGAACAGCTTCAATCGACCGGTGCATAAATGCTGGAATCAATAAGTAAACAAGACGAAGGCAGCTCACAAGCATGGCTAAAAGTAAGAGCGAGTAGAAATAATGGCTTTGTAGGAATCTTCTGCCTAAGATCAACCATAAAGGTAAGCGGAGGAAATTATCATGAGATCATTGAGACGACACCGTGAACGCCTACCTATATTGGGTTGCTGGCCACAACCATGTGTCAAGCATGATGCCGTCTGGCATATGCTTGAGCTACAGCTGAAGCCGGACGGAGATTTTGATTGGTATCTTCGTCGCGACGACGTCGCTCATGGCGGCTATGGCTCGATTACTTATCGAGATTACGACACTGCTGTCACGGAGGCCAAATCCACAAATCTACTGCTTGAACAAGCTGTAAAGAATCTTGCCTTACCGTCCCAACAGGCCGAGTCGATGCGTTTGAAAGTGCAAAAAGCGCTGACAGCTGAAGAACGCTTGATGAGCGAGGAAAGACTCATGTTGATGGAAGCTATCAAGCTTCACGGAGCGGACCCTCGACCTCGACTGGAAGATCTAATTGTCTTGAATGGTAATGATGTCCTAAGAGCAGAGCTTCATAGATGCCTACTACAATATCCATATGTTCAGCTGGTTTTCTTGGCGCAGTACGGCATGCTTCTTGAGTGCGAAGGAAATTTCACTTGGCGCGGCATTGGAGCTAATAGTCACAAGGTGGCCCTATACGCTTACCGCGAGAAAATCGCGAGAGGCTTTGGGATGAGTGGTACTGGCCACTGGGGCCAGACTAAAGCTGCAATTCGGGATGCACTTCTTCCTCGTGCAAATAAACTACTACAACTTGCGAGCGTGAAACTATTGCTCGCAGATGCTTTGCATCGAGGGCAGCAGGTTTTGATCGTGGGTAGCTTTGTGTTTTGGTATGAGAGTGGCAATGTCCCGCAGTGGGTAGTGAAGCAGGTAGGTGCTCCAGGTAAGTCGGAGACTGGAGAAGCGATGTGGCTTGAGGGTACGATTTTATCCAAGAACCATGGCCGAATCGTTGTGCTGCCTTATATCAAAGAGAACGGGGAGCAAGTGCAGGGACATACTAAAAATGCACCTCACGATGGTAAAGCTCTGCCGCGTCACCGGAATGACTACGTCGAACTTCCATTTGAGGTTCTGAAAGGGGATCTAATGTACAGTCTATTCGGTGAATTGAAGTACGAATAATAAATTTTTCAGGAAAAATGATGCGAAGGTGACCATTAATAAATCAAGAATATGTCGCTATTGGCCGAAAGCGGTCTGCCCGAGTGTCAGCTCCTGGCCAAGCGGACAGCCCATTCGGTCAGTGAAATCAGCGAGCTTGGCATCAAATATTTTTTGATTGATCACTTACCGACTCGTAACCGATATGTATTTGGTGACAAAAAATTCTCTCTAAAGATCAGATTAATT
Source organism: Pseudomonas sp. SWRI99 (assembly GCF_014270125.1). NCBI lineage: Bacteria > Pseudomonadati > Pseudomonadota > Gammaproteobacteria > Pseudomonadales > Pseudomonadaceae > Pseudomonas > Pseudomonas sp. SWRI99. Next base: position 194,562 of record NZ_JABWQR010000005.1, read on the forward strand.
TTATTTAGGGAAAAAACCACTATTGGCTTGATAGGAGTGCGATGCGCATTAATGATAATGCGCATCGCAATTTTTTTAAAAAACTAGTGGGATTCTACAATATAGACATCACTTACTTCAGTCGTTCGCCCGGTGGTAGAGGTTCTATCAGGTAAAACAGCGAGTTTGTCCCCTATTCCTATATTGATCCACTCGCTCCAACCACCATTCCTCAGTTGATCGTGTCGAAGGAAGTACTCTTCACCGCTATCGTCAACCGAGAAAATATAGGTGGTTTGACCATTGCGCCCTCTCGGCGTGCCACTTACAGAAGTCAGTGTCAATCCTCTTGACTCCACATCACCTAAATCGAGGCCTTCCACATCTTTACGCTGGAATATTCGCGACCAAAACTTCCCTTTAAAGGGGTTGGGGGAAACATCTAACTTTGCAAGTCTTTCGACCAACGACAATACAGCGTCGTCAGTAGCGTAATTGACTTGCTCGGCAGTATTTGCAAGGTGTGAATCGATAAAATTAAGTGCAGTATTGGCAAATTCTGAAGACGATGTGTAAGTCTTGCTATTCAAACAGTACGTTATTTCGCTGAAGAGGTTTTTGGCTTGAACACATGCCGGCTTGATATACCCATCCTTGGTGAATACATCATCAAGTATCTTCATTGCGCTAGTAAGATACTTCATAGTAAGTACAGGATCAGTGTTTACTATAGCTTCAGCCTTTCGCTTCCAAGCAGAAGCTCTGTACGAACCGATTAAGCCTCTATAGGTTACAGATTCCTTCCACTGCTTGGTGTAATCCAATATATCGTCATATTTATGATCGTAAAGTAGCGACAGATAGAAGCCGTTAACCACAAAGAATGCAATACTCGTATCGCCATCTTTTTCTTTATCCCAACCCTCTTGAGTCAGCGCCATATATACTTCATGCGCTGATTCATACGACCCGCATTTATGCAACAGCATCGCCATACAGACCCTATTGCTTGGATCTTGCGGGTTTTGCTCTTGAGCTTTCTTATATCTCAACATGGCTAACTCATTTGCTTTTAGCGCTTCGAGTATGCGGCCATAGCCTCTGTTGAATACGCTAATATGATCATAAAGATGCTCAGACTCTTTGAATAGTTTATGGAGTCCGACGGCTTTGTCATTTCGTATTTGCAGTTTGCGAGAAGACTTATTGAGTTCGACAAGTAGAATCTTAAGATTTGCGTTAATTTCTTTGGGGATATACTCCCAATGATACTCGGGGATACTTTGATTAATTTGGTTTGCTTCAATTTGCTTGGAGAGCGTAATCCTTCTAGTGATTTGCGCTTGTATTTCAGCGCGCACGAGGATATTCCTAGTATTCACGAGGACAAGCTCACGAATAGAGTCGCTTAGCGTATAGACCTCACCACTGTCAGTAGTTTTCCTAGCTATCAGACTAGTGTTGCTAAGCTCTGAGATCCCTTGGGCAACTTCTTCAGTTGATAGAGAAAGTATTTCACATAATGTATTTCGGTCGGAATCTATAGCGACAAATAAAGCCTCCAATATTTTTACTGACTCCTGAGTAAGATTGTCGATCAAGTTCGTAAAAGAAAAGCTAGCAATCTCTTTATTCGCCACATTAATGGAGCTAGGTATTTCTTTGCCAGAAACATACAAATCAATAGTTAATCGTATAGCTAGCGGATTATAGTGGCATTTTTTCGCCAGCTCAGTCAGCGTAGCTTCATCAAGCAAATCTCCACCTCTTCGGTTGATATAGCTTCGGGCCAAATGCACTGCTGACTTGGGTTTGAGGGGTTCCAGCGAAGTGATGCTAGCATTATTGATAGTTACTCGACTTGTTACTAACAAACGCCACGCTGCAGGCAGACTATTATTGAAATCGTGAAACTCTGACTGCGAGTCAATAAGAAGTGTTTCGAGATTATCTACAAATACTAATACCCTTTCCTTTTCTTTGTCTTTGCAAAGACTTTCAAAGCTATCATACCTCTGTTCATAAATACGCTCAGCTTCGGTCCTAATCAAAGCCTTTAGCTCATCCAGTGTCTCAATCGAATTTAACTTGACAACCCCATTAGAAGTAAGCCTCTCTGTTTTAAGAGTCGCGTACAAGCAGCTATCAAAATACTCTTTGGTTTCAGGTAATTTGACCTGAGAAGAAAGCAAGTCAAGTACAAGCGCAGTTTTACCAATACCGCCAGGCGCTACTATCGCGATATTGTTGATCCGAGGATTTTTAATCAATGCAAGCAGTTCGCTCGCTTCTTTTTGACGTCCAACCAAGCCAGTGATTGCATGCTCAAAATTTTCTGGTAGATTATTGGGAACCTCCCAGATTATTTTTTTAACCCAGTCTTCAGGAGGATCAATTATCCTACCTTCTTCAGCAGATGCTAAAGACTTCTTAACTTGATGCATACCGAGAATATCTATAATTGGATCAGATGCGAGCGCCGCCACCCTATACCAATAAGTATCTATAAATTGTCGATTTGGATGAGATACTATATTCCTGATATCGTAAATTTCATATATTATAAAATATTGTCGCAACCTTTCAATATACTTATTTGCAGAGGTATCTTTAGTTATTTCAAGTAAGATTTGAAAAAGCTCATCGAGATAGGTTGCTTCAATTACATCTCTCGGCTTTGTTGTATCTAAACTTCGATCTTTTTCCTGCTCTCTTCGAGCTATATACTTTATTATCTCTTCAGGAAAATTTTCCGTTTGGATTTCCGTATCCAAAATGAAGTTCCCAAGCGATGTTTCAAGGTCATGCAACACCATTGTAGCTTTTCGTTTGTTATAATTAGTATCCACTAACTAAGTCCTTTTATAAAAGTACGTTATCTCTCGTCTAGAAATACGAGGCCATTCTGGCATATTGCCATCATTTTTTTTTTGCTCAACCCAACGACGAGTAAAGTTAAGTGCGCGCTTACTAAAATCAGAAATTTCTTGCCACGCTAGTGATTGAAATTTCGCGCAGAAACGTGGTTAGTAATCAGGCATTTGAAACCTGTCGCGTTCAAAGGAACGCTTTAGATCGGCCCTTGGCGAACGCTGCCCCTCTTGAAGGGCGACAGCTGGGCCATTCACCTGACGCGAAGGGAAGAGCGCTGGGAGAATAAAGCGTTTCGCTAGGTTGCCCCCAGCATACCCATCTCACGCTGGGTACATCTGCCTTAACTGTCTTTTCCAAACGCTGGATTGAAGGGCGATCAAATAATTTATTTGATGCTACTCGGTCGATTGTCAGCTTCCCATCTGATTGCTCCAATGCTCCTTCGTCTCTGAAACAGCCTGCATACACACCGGTACGAACATTAAGCTGCTCGAGGCTCGTTTCGAACTTCGCTAATTCCGTACTCATGGAATGGCAGCTTTTGGGGGATAGCTGTCTGTCCCCAACGACCGCTATTGGTCGAACTGTGCCATTCGTAGAGGGCAGAAAACGGACAGAAGCGGACGTTTTTTGGCGATGTGTATCGACCCGATAGAAGTCAGGTGCTATATCGACTCTCTTACCAATCTCGGAATCATACAAGCTTTTCATTGACCACTTGATCTAGCATCAGCCAACAACTTGTTTAGCTTTCTCCAATGGGAACGCAGTTGTTTCCTAATTGACTGAGAATCCATAATATTCGCAGCCCTGAATCCATATGAAATAAAGTTCCTGCGCCCAAGGTAACTATAGCCTTTATAAATAGTCTGAAGGAAAAGCTCTCTCGGAGGCTCCCCCCTTCCAGCCCGAAGTTCGTTGCAACGATCCATTGCCTTCTTACTTACCCAGATACGCTTACGAAGCTTTTTATAGTATCTCGTTATAGAGGATGAGCGAATATGCTCACGTTGCCCATCAAACGAAAAACCAAGGTAATGCACCGGTTTATCAGAGCGAAGTTTACCTGCAGCGTCAAACGCAAATTGTCTAATTTCCGTTTTCTTCTCTTGCAAATTCAACCCCAGCTTTCTAATTTCATCATTCACATACTCATAAATCTCATCTTCCTTTTCCGAATCACATATGACGAGTATGTCGTCGCAATAGCGATAGAATACTGACTCTGTCAAAGACAACTTTGAAAGCAAAGCGAGATCAAACTCTAACATATAGATGTTGGACAGGAGCGCACTTATTGGAGATCCTTGCGGAATGCCTCGTGAATCGGGGTTGGTAGCAAGAAGCCCTCCGCCCCTTATATCATCACGAAATCGCTTGGCCGAGCAGAGACGCTTATCTTCAACTCGTGGATTATGGATAGACACTCCAAGCTTGTTATAGAGGGCGATCTTATCGACGCGCGTGCTCTTCGTGATCGACTTGAAAACCGCAAAATGGTCAGCTGGAAGTTGCTCGGCTCCTAGCAACTTCGCCCAAGCTGCCTTCAATCGTGAGTGATCAAGACGATCAAAGAATTTTTCAACGTCGAATGCAAGAACGCAGCACTCTCCCTTAGCTTTGATCTCACAGAACGCATCGTGTGCAAAATGAATATTGCTTTTTCCGTCAATGGAACGAAAAGCCAGCACCGACGTATTCAAACCACGCCGCACTAACTCCTTTTCATACAGTTGACTTAAGAGGAAGCAGTAATAAGCATATATATGTGAGTCCAAGTGAGCCGAGTAACTGATTGGCCTAGGCTTGGGGTTCTTGATGAATACGCCACGATCATTATCTAACCGATACTTCAGAACCACTGATGTGTAGGTAATAAAAGGATAAAATGAATGAGCTGCGACTTTCTGCGGAGATGAAACATAATCCAGTGCAGCTTTCTGACCAACAGGACGATCAAAGTGAAGATACTTTCTAGGCTTGTACCATAGCAATTCGTCCATGCTCACACCTTGATAAGCCAACCGGTGGGACTAGGATGGCGGCAATCCCTAAACCGCCCCACCGGCTAAACTTAATGCTCTAAACATTATCCATCTTTTCAGACTAGGCCGCGTATTGCTAGAGTTGACGTATAGTGTCAGTATCACGATTACATCTGGAGGTTCTCAATGAAGAGATTCCGTATGCTGTTGTTCGCCATGTGTGTCCCGCTGATAAATAATCATGGGTGGCTTGACAACTTGTGATCCACCTCGGGGCCTAATGCCACAAGCATACTGAATCTAGCACAGGGAATGTGATCACGCCTAGGGAGCGAATCATATTTTTCACCCCTAGCCCCGCTCCAAAAAAACCAACCCGCCTTCCAAATATTTTCGTTTTACACCAAAAAATTCAAATTCGGCGCACTCAGGTGTTTATGCCTGAGGTGTTTAGCTGTGTGCAACTGGTGTCGTCGTGAATCCAATGTTCGAATTGCCCTAATTTCCTGGACTCATCCGAACGTTTTCTTCTGGCCGAAAGCAGTCTTTTGCGACTGCCTGCAAATTGCTGACACAACTGACGGCCTGAGCCAATGATTACCGACGGCTAACCATTAGTAACGGGCGCTCAACCAGTTAGAGCGCCCTGTCTTCATCTGAAACTGTTACACGACTTGACTCAGTTACACGCTGGAAAATCGGTGTGCCAGATCGGTGTAACTCCGAAAAATATCAATAAACACAATAGCTTATCTATTTTCGTTACACCAGTTACACGAGTTACACCGCAGTTTGAACAGATACGAGCCCCGCTCCCCGGTAGCACCAATCCCTCCAGCGAAATTCAGGTGCATCCCGCACGGTCTACCGTGGGCCCCTGAGCTTTTCATTGAGGCACGGGGTCGGAAACCCGCAGGACCTTGTTAGCAGACAGGAGCCCAGCTTAGTGAACTGGTGAACCGGGTGAACCCGCAGTCCACCAGTGCAATTGCACAAAGTGTTGAGACGTCGCCGGGGGACCCTGAGCAATTCTCAAAGGCACGGGGCACAAAACCCGTGCGATCTTGGTAGTGGCTGATTTTTTTACATTGTTTGACAGGTTGACTCGGTTGACGATCGGAGGTGTCCATAATCATCAACACAAAAGGGTATCGTTACTGATGCGGTAATGATGCCCTTTTTTCAGCGGAATTCTTTCGATTTCAATGACTGAAATTTCAGTAACTTTGAAATCCTTCTACTAACGCAGTCCCGCGGGTTTCCGACCCCGTGTCCTTCAGATAGTCCCAGGGTCCCCGGCGGCTTTCTGGCGTCTGATTGCTTTCTGCCATCCTGCGGCTAATCTCCATCCCTGCTAGCCATCGCGGTTTCCGCCCGTACGGCACACATGGTTAGAACTCTTGAGTCATTACCGATCCGACACACGGAAGCGAGGACTAGCAAATGCCATCATTTATCGTGAATAGAAACGTTCAAGCAAATGGCGACTACGAAGTGCACAACACGACGACTGGCTGTCGGTTCATGCCATTGCCTGCCAATCAGGCATCACTGGGAAATCACCTGTCGTGCACTGGTGCTGTGAGCGCCGCTCGAGTGGCAAACCCGAACCTACGGATTAATGGTTGTTACTACTGCTGCAATCCTTGCCACACCAGTTAGGTTCTCGACTACCGAAAGGGCATTTATGCCTAGATCTGGGATTGTGCAATCATAGGGCTAAGCAAGCTGTATCCCCACGTGTATCCCGAACCGTGAAATCTGGCTGTAGGCCACGGATTACATGGAAGACTCCAGTCTCCCTCGGGCACCAACATAGAGAAAAAGGTCTTGCGAAAGCAGGGCCTTTTTTTCGTCTGGAAGAAAGTGTTTTTTGCCGTGCGGGCTTTCCAGGTCAGCTCTCAGAGTCTGATGCCTTTCCCGCCTCCGCCTTAACTCCAAACATCCGCTCAGCTATCTCCCGCCCCCGCTCCAGCCCTTCTTCCGTCAGCCAGATCGACTTGTTCCTGTTAACCGGATCACTGATCAAACCCTGCTCGTGCAAGCGGTTCATGATTTCGAAGTCATACCCTTTCCAGGCATTGCCGCTGGCGGAGCTGCAAGCTGCCAAGAGGGCAAGGACGGCGTCGTCAATCAGTTTTGTGTCGTATTCCATGATGGTCTCCGCTGATGTTCAGGCCTTTGTCATCAAAGCGCCGTATCAAAGTGGATGTCAATGCTGCGCCAGCGGCTGTGAGTGTAGATCCCGCAACCACGCAAGCTGACCGATTGCTCGTTGCCCTGAATGCATTCACCGCCCGTATAATCGCGCTCGTACGGCAGACCTCCACCGGTCTTCCGTAAGTGCATTGGTTCCAAGTCCTCCACTTCACACGACAAGACACCCATGGAAACCTCACTGGAAACCGTCGCCCTTTTCTCGCTCAAACTCGCCTATGAAGAAGAGGGCCTGAGCCCGATCCTGCGCGATGACATGGTCATGGGCGACTACCAGAAGGACGTGTTCGAGTTGTTGGTCAAACGCGGCGATGTCCAGACCATTCAGTTCAAGCTGAACCAATGCCTGAACCTGGCGATGGATGCGCTGGGCGGGGTCGAGAAGCCGTTGGGGCGGGAGTTGCACAAGTTGTCGGCGGAGTTTGGTCAGGCGCGCTCGCTGGAGCAACTGGGTCAGCCGCTACTCGCGCTGAAGGGGTATTTGCGCGACATTCTTTGAGTGCCGCGCGGTGGGTTCTTAGAGTAGATAGCTGGAAATGTACTTCGAGATTTCCACCATCGAGGTCTTGCCGGTGAATTCGAATTTCACTTTCCCCAGCGACGAGAAGTAGATCTCCAGTTCCGAATCCAGATCGAACGTGCCTGAGGTTTCTACCGAGTAGGCGACGATGTTCTTGTAGGGCAGCGAGGTGAAATCCTTTTTGCTGCCGGTGATGCCCTGGACGTTGACGGCGATGATGCGTTTGTTGGTGAACACCACGCCGTCGCGCATGGCTTTGTAGGCGTCGATGACTTGTTCTCCTTCCAGTAGCAGTGCGGTTACACGCTCGGCGTACTCATCGTTCTGCTTGAGTTTGAAGAAGCCTTTGTTGTTGAAGTCGATCATCTGTCCGTCCTCTGGCTGAATAAAAACCTGCGGATTACTTGCGCATTTTGACGACGCGGATGTCGAGCGGAAACCCGCCCGGCCCGGTCAGTTTTTTCCACCCCACGTACTGGAAAATAGCGTCGCGATCGATGGTCTCGCCTTGCTCCACCGTGTCTGCGCCCAGCACCGCGACCTCCTTATAGACTGCGCAGCTCCCCTCATCGGGATGGGCGGTGTAGATCACGTAGGGTTTGACGTATCGCACGGCGCGAAAATGTCGGCCGCATCCCCAATCGACCGTGATCATCAGTGTCTTCAGATACGCTTCGCCATCCGTTTCCGAATCCTCGGCGAGCTCTTTGAGCTTGCCGAGTCCGCCGACGTCGCTAAAGCCGAGAGCGCGAGCGCGCTGGTATTCCGGTGACTTTACGTGCTCGGCCTGAGCCTCGAAGTATCGCTGTTGAATCTCTTTGTCCTGGACGTCATGTTCCCTGTTCCAGATTTCGGTCGCTTGAGCAATGACGTTTTCGCAACGGGCATAATCGGGAGAGTCGAGGCTTGCCTGAGCGAGTTGATCGCGATGGACGAAAACAGTGCGGTTCAAGCTATCGATTCGGATCATCGCGTCCCTGGCAGTCATGGCCCCGTTTTGAACCTTGTTCAACGCGTCCTGATAATTGTGACAATCGGAGAGGTAGCCCTTCCAGGCGACTTCGGGAGTTTCTTCCCAGTAGGCAAAAGCCGGGGTGGTAAGGGCAGAGAAGATGATCGCGCAAATCAGACGCGAGACTGACGAGAACGTGTGCATGTGTAGTCCGTTACGCAGGTGAAGAAAGTGGCGCGACGCTACTATTTTGCTATCGTGCCGTCCACTCATTGCCGCCGGGATGGTCACGTTGATGTTTCTGGCAGCGAATTATTTTCCGCAACCGTAACCGGACGACGCGTCCGTTTTGCTATCTTGCCGCGCATCGTCGGCGCTCATTGTTCATCTAGCATCGCGCCTGGATTGTTGAAAGGTAAGGAAAGGATCAAATGGAGTTTCTGCGTTTTCTGGCGTTCGTCGCTGTCTGGGGTTTCATGTGGCGCTGGGTGGTGAAGAACCGCGGTAGCTGGAATATTTTCTACGGCAATATCGTTGGCGCGGCAGGTGGTTTCATTGTGGGTCTGGTGGTGCTGTCGATCACGCTGTCGCTGTTTCCCTCCGCCTATAAAGACGAGCTGCCCGAGAGCGCTGTGGCGCAAAACGTCGAGCCGACTTCTCTGCTGCCTGAAAGCGAATCGAGCGCCGCTCAACTTGCTGTCGCGCCGACTTTTTCGCCTATCGAGCCTGATAATCAACCGTCGCCTCCCGAGTCAGCCCTGCTACCGAATTACGCCAGCCGTGCGCCGAAGTCGATCACGGAGCAAACCGTGCTGGAGCAAAGTGATGCCGAGGGTCGCAAAGCGCTTACCGCGCTGAGTAAAAAGCTCGGCCACGATGCGGACAGCGACAAGTCGATGCTCGCCTATGTCATGTGCAGCCCGCTGGTTACCAGCACTTTGCGCTTCCCGGCCTCGGCGCGTTTCGCTGACAGCCAGTTGCTGACTACCAGGCGCTTCAAGGATCAGGTCTACAGCTTCAGCAACAGCGTGACCGCGCGCAACATGAATGGCGACGATGTCACCTACCGTTTCGACTGCTCGGTGCAGGAGCAAGCGTCGTCAGGCGAGTGGCGATTGTTGGCGTTGAATCTGCAGAAAACCTCGACTTAAGCCTCGCTTAAGCGTTCCGGGCGCCGGCTGCGTTATCATCGCCGGCTGTGCGCCCTGAGCTTGAAGCGGATGTCCCGAACACTTGATGACTTGACCCCATTGCCCGCCATTGTCGCCGGCCCGCTGCTGCGGCGACTGGAGCCGACGCGCGTGGTGCTGTGGCTGGTGGGCACGCGTGAATTGTCGCTGACCTTGCGCCTGCAAGGTGTAGGAGATATTCCGCTCGATGCGCAGAATTGCACGGTCATTCCCGTAGGACGTCATGCGCTCGTGCATTTGATCGACGTTCAACTGGAAAGCGCCCTGCCCTGCGACACTCTTATCGACTACGACCTGCTGATCGACGGCAGCATCGGCATCGCGGAATGGGCGCCGCATCTGCTTTACGCCGGCGCCACCTCAGCCAACCTTGTGGTGCGTTCGCGGATCGATCAACTGCTGCACGGCTCCTGCCGCAAGCCGCATCACCCGGCCACCGATGGTTTGCTCTGCGTCGATCAACTGTTGGCCGATGAAACCGACGCGCAACAACGTCCGGCGCTGTTGATGATGAGCGGCGATCAGGTCTACGCCGACGATGTCGCCGGGCCGATGTTGCGGGCGATTCATGCCTTGATCGAGCGTCTCGGTCTGTTCGACGAGCACCTTGAGGGTGCCGTGGTCAGCGACAGCGCCAAGCTCTACGAACACCCGGCCAGTTACTACCACCGTGCGGATTTGTTACCGGCGCTGGAAAGCAACGAGACTTTGCGCGAGCGATTTTTCGGCGGCGCGCGTAAGCCGATTTTCACCAGCAGCAGCGCCGACAACCACTTGGTGACGTTCGCCGAAGTCATGGCGATGTACATGCTGGTCTGGTCGCCGACACCCTGGTCGCTAATCAACCCGACCGCGCCGGTGCTGACACCCGAACGCCTGAAGCGTTACACCCTCGAACAGACGCGCATCGATGCTTTCAAGGCTGGCCTTGGCAACGTCGCGCGGGCACTGGCGCATCTGCCGAGCCTGATGATTTTCGACGATCACGACATCACCGATGACTGGAATCTGTCCGCCCAGTGGGAAGAAACGGCCTACGGCCATCCGTTCTCCAAACGCATCATCGGCAATGCGCTGATTGCTTATTTGTTGTGTCAGGGCTGGGGCAATAACCCGGATGCTTTCAAGGATGTATTGGCGCAGACCGCGCAGCTGAGCGCCAGCGGTGACGACGGCTATCTGGACATGCCGGTGCAGGACGAGCTGACTGATCAGTTGCTGCGCTTTCAGCAGTGGCATTTCGTGCTGCCGAGCAGTCCGGCATTGGTGGTGATTGACACGCGCACCCGGCGCTGGCGCAGCGAAATGGCCCTCAAGCAACCGTCGGGCCTGCTCGACTGGGAAGCCTTGAGCGAATTGCAGCAGGAATTGCTCGATCACCCGTCGGCGATCATTGTTTCCCCGGCGCCGATCTTTGGTGTGAAGCTGATTGAAACCGTGCAAAAGGTGTTCAGCTGGTGCGGTTATCCACTGCTGGTCGACGCGGAAAACTGGATGGCCCATCGCGGCGCCGCGCAGGTAATCCTGAACATTTTCCGACACTCGCGTACACCCGGGAACTACGTGGTGCTGTCAGGCGATGTGCACTATTCCTTCGTCTACGAAGTCCTGATCCGACACCGCAAGGCCGGCCCGCGAATCTGGCAGATCACCAGCAGCGGCATCAAGAATGAGTTTCCACCGACGCTGCTGGAATGGTTCGACCGCCTCAACCGCTGGCTCTACTCACCGCGTTCACCGTTGAACTGGTTCACCAAGCGCCGGCTGATGCGCATCGTGCCGTACACCCCGGAACATGCCGAGGCCGGGGAACGGCTGTGGAATTCGGCGGGGATTGGTCAGGTGTTTTTCAATGAACAGGGGCAGCCGAGCGAGATTGTCCAGCACAACTCGAATGGAGCGTTAAAGACGAGGATGCTGGCGCCGGAGCTGGGGGATGAGCGGGATTGATGCCACGTTCCGGGCATAGGTGGGGTGCCTGACAACGGGCACTCCACCTGCTGACAATTACAGCTGATAAGGATTACATGTCTCTCGGAAACGTCTCCGAAGTGCTTGAGTGATACTGGGCGCAATCACAGTCGACCTCACTGTGTACCAACCGCAGACCTACATCATGCAAACCACCACCTTCAGCAAAGCCAAAACCCGCCTGACAACATCGATGGACCAAGTAACCAATGATCGCGAACCGTTGCTGATTACCAGGCGCAGCGCCGAACCGGTTGTGATGATAGGTCTGGCTGATTATGAGTCACTTTTGCAGGCGGCCAACTCGCTGCACTTACCAGACACTCCGCAGCAGTGATTACACAGATGGGGCTGACGACAACGCCCGCCCAACCCCTCTGACAATCATCCCCACCTCCCGCTCATCAATGGTCAACGGTGGCAGCAACCGTATCGTCTTGCCCCGAGTCACATTAATCAGCAAGCCATGATCCCGCGCCGCAATCAGCGTCAGGTCGCGTACCGGTTGTTTCAGCTCGACGCCGATCATCAATCCCTGCCCACGAGTCGCCAGCACATTCGGATTGTCCGCCAGTTCCGCGCGCAGGCGTTCCAACAGCCGCTCGCCCTGTACCCGCGCATTCTCCAGCAGACCTTGTTCTTCAATGATATCCAGCACCGTGCAACCGACCCGGCAAGCCAGTGGGTTACCGCCGAAAGTGCTGCCGTGGCTGCCTGGGGTGAACAGATCCGCCGCGTGGCCGCGTGCCAGACAGGCGCCGATCGGCACGCCGTTGCCCAGGCCTTTGGCCAGGGTCATGACATCGGGAATGATGCCTTCGTGTTGAAAGGCAAACCACCGCCCGGTGCGGCCAATGCCGGTCTGAATTTCGTCGAGCATCAGCAGCCACGCGTGGCGATTGCACAGTTCACGCAAGGCTTTGAGGTAGCCGGGCGGTGCGATTTGTACGCCGCTTTCGCCCTGGATCGGTTCGACCAGAATCGCCACGATGCGCGCCCCGTGTTTGCGCTGTACTTGCTCCAGCGCCGCGAGATCGCCGAACGGCACTTTGACGAAATCCCCCGGCAAGTCACTGAAACCCAGGCGCACCGCCGGGCCATCACTGGCGGATAAAGTGCCGAGGGTGCGGCCATGAAAAGCGTTGGCCATGACCACCACCAGCGGCTGTTCGATGCCTTTGCGCCAGCCGCACAGACGCGCCAGTTTCAGTGCCGTCTCGTTCGCTTCGGCGCCGGAATTGTTGAAGAACGCCCGCTGCATGCCCGACAACGCCGTCAGCCGTTTGGCCAGTTGTTGCTGCCAGTCGATGCTGTACAGATTTGAGGTGTGCAGCAGCAATCCCGCCTGCTCGCTGATCGCCGAAACAATGCGCGGATGCGAGTGGCCGACGTTGGTCACGGCAACACCGGCCACCGCATCCAGATATTCACGCCCCGCCTGATCCCACAGGCGCGTGCCCAGGCCTTTGGTAAAACTCAGGGCCAGGGGTTGGTAGGTGTTCATCAGGGCGGCGGTCATGACGCGAAACTCCAGTGCAGGTCGGTGTGTTTGCAGTATGGTTAGCCACCTGAGCTGGATAAACTCACAAAAACTTCAATCATTTAAAAGCTGAGCTTGATAATGGACCTGTTCCAGTCGATGGGCGTCTACGTCAAAGTGGTCGAAACCGGGAGCATGACGGCAGCCGCCTCGGAGTGCGAAATGTCGACAACGATGGTCGGAAATCACCTGCGCGCGCTGGAGCAACGGCTCGGCGTACAACTGTTGCAACGCACCACCCGCCGCCAGCGGCTGACCGAATTCGGCAGCGTCTATTATCAACGTTGTCTGGAAGTGCTTGGCTTGGTGGCCGACTCCGAACGCCTTGCCGAACAAGCGCTGGACGAGCCGCGCGGCTTGCTGCGTATTGCCGCGCCACTGACCTTTGGCGTCGAACGACTGACCCCGGCCCTCAGCGAATATGCCTTGCTGTATCCGCAAGTGAAACTGGACGTGGTGTTGACCAACCGCCGCCCGGATCTGCTGGAGAACGGCCTCGATGTCGCGTTCCGGTTGGGCAATTTCGACCAATCCAACCTGATCGCCCGGCCCTTGATCGACTACACCCTGACGGTCTGCGCCTCCCCGCAGTACATCGCGCGACGCGGCATGCCGCACACGCCACAGGACTTGCAGCAACACGATTGTCTGTCCTTCGCCTACCCTGCCGGCGACGATTGGCAATCGGTGGAAAAACGCTGGCGCCTCAGCGGCCCGGAAGGCGAAGTCCTCGTCGACGTGAGTGGGCCGATGCTGATCAACAGCTCTGCCGGCTTGCACCAGGCAGCGCGCAATGGCATGGGGATCATGATGTTGCCCGACGCGCTGGTGGAACAGGATCTGCGCGACGGCAAACTGGTCAAGGTCATGGCGGATTACCAACCACCGAGCCGGCCGATGCACCTGCTGTATGCGCAGGATCGCTATCGACTGCCGAAGCTGAGACGGTTTGTCGAGTTTGCGATGCGCACATGGGGCAAGCCTGACGTCGGTCCGGCTGTAACACTGCTTGATGGATCACAGAAAAGGACTTGAACACCCCATGAACGACACTCTCACCGTACGCGACTTGCATCCCAGCGAAATAGAGTCAGCGAGGCTGTTTCTCGGCCAGCGTGGATGGGGCCATCGCATTGGTGATGCCAACACTTTCGCTCTTTTGATTCAAAACTCGCAACGCACGGCTATTGCCATGCTGGGCGAGCAGATTGTTGGTTTCGCGCGTGGCATTACCGACGAATTGTCCAACGGTTACCTGTCGATAGTGGTTGTCGATGGCCAGCAGCGGCGCAAGGGAGTCGGCCGCGCATTGGTCAAGCACGTCATGGGCGACAACCCGGATATCACTTGGGTACTACGCGCTGGACGCGAGGGTGCTGAAGCGTTTTTTGCCAGTCTGGGTTTTGAGACGTCAGTGATTGCCATGGAGCGTCCGCGCCGACCTACTGAGTGAAGTGTCCCACCAAGGCAATAAAATCACTTTCTTTCAGGAGTCGTATTTTTTGACCCTTCAAGATGAGCAACTCTGCTTTCAAATGTTTCGCGCTTTTTTCTTTGCCCGCCAAGCGAGCTAAATCCTGATCTCCGACGACGAGAAGCGTGGTCTTTTGCGTAACCCCGCTACCCACCGCACATCCCTGACCAAGCGCCATCGCCTCAGCCTCTGCTCGAGTCAGACTCATACCTCCTGTAAAGCAAATAACCTCCCCTATCAGAATGCCATCTAGGTTCTGTGTTGCTTCAATCGCAATGTGCAGCGGTTGGCGTATACGCTGGACCCAATCAGAAATACTAATACCAGTGACCTGCACCGCTGCAAGAAGGATGTAACCCGCCGCTTTAGCATCTTCAAGCGCATCGTGGTGTTTGAAAGAGTACCCAATGTGCGCTGCCACGCTAGCCAAGCCGTAGCCCCTCTTTGAGAACTGATGCCAGCTTCTGCGGGCAACTTTCGCCGAATCCAGCCAGTTAATGTCAATCCTCGGTAGGTTGTATTTACTGAAGGCTCGATCCAGCGAGATTCGATCAAAGTGCGTATGACATACACAAACAACTCCTTCCAAATAACCAGTCAGCTGCTCGACAATATCGACAAACTTAGGTGCGCCCTTAACGTCGATTTCATCGATGCCATGAATACCGATGTTGATTTCGCTGAAGTAATCTTCTGGGTCAACCAGCGTTTGCCATTGGCTTATGAGCGCGCCGTTCTCGAAAAAAGCAATACCGATCTGACATATTGAGGCCATATCCGAATTAGCCGTTTCTACATCTATAGCCACAAAATGCATGAGAAGATCTCCCTATCGTGCGCCCAACGTACGCTGGGCGAATACTCCAAACAAGGCCAATATGCCATCATGCGAACTCAAAAGTAAAAACACAGGGAGTGACCAGATGAAGATCAACCAAGAAGAACGCGCGGCACGGGCATGGCCGATTTTGATAAAGCATGCGATTCAGGGGACCACACTTACTTACGGTGAGCTGGGGGAGCTGCTCGGTATCCATCACCGAGCATGTCGATACGTATTGCTGGAAATTCAAGCGTACTGCCTGGAAAATGAATTCCCGCCCTTGACGATGGTTGTAGTGAACAGTAGTACGAGGACTCCCGGGCAAGGTTGCGTCGTAAATGACCCTCGTCTGATTGCGCAGCAAAAGTCAGAGGTTCAAGTATTTCCTTGGACTGCTCAGGAGAATCCATTCGGATACGCGGCGATGGGCTTTACAGGGGAGCAACTAGCCAATGAGCTTTTGCAAGGTCCCTCCAGCGCCGGGGAGATCTACGCAATGGTGAAGGTAAGAGGAAAAATTCAACGTCTATTTAGAACCGCCCTCCTCAAAGCATATGGATACCAGTGCGCGATAACCGATACGACTTTTACACCAGTCCTGGAGGCGTGCCACATATTGCCTTGGAGCCAAAGCACCGAAGCGGAAAGGCTCGACGTCAGAAACGGCATTTTAATGAACTGCAATCATCACAGGCTATTTGATCGCGGACTCATCACTTTTGGCTTGGATTTAAAGCTGATTTACTTCGACATGAAGCAAGAAGACGGACCCTACACAGAAAGTGATCATTATCTTTCGACTCGGCTTCACGGACGTTCAGTTAACTTGCCCAGCCCACTCCATCTCGCTCCCGGATCGGAATATTTGAAAAGAAGTCACAAGTGGTATGGATGGGAGTTGTAAAGCCTCAACCCCGAAGGCCAGGCAATGTATGTTGCCTGGCGTCATTCATGTCTATCCGCAGCCCCCCTCACTCGAATTACACCTGCTCACCGCTATGCGAAACGATGGCTACGCAACGCACTTCATTTCCTTTCCGTTGCCACTTCATCCGCACAGCTCTCAGCCTGCGGGCAGGCTCACTGAGTCTGGCATGACCGGAAAATAAATCCGTACCACCAGACCGTTGCTCCGTGACAACGCCGCCCCGCTCCCCTAAATTAGTCGGCCTGAAAAAGACCTCGTGCTTTCTCGTCTCAACCCAAGTTAAAAAGTAGTGAAATTTCAATGTCCGATTTCAACACCGCTGAATCCGTAGTCACCCAGTCGTCCAAAGCGGAATACGAAAACTCCATCAATCTTTCACAACACCTGCCACAAGCCAAAATCATCAGCGAGATGGTCCTGGACGCGTTCCAGTCGACCCGCGAAAGCGACCAGATCCGCGAGCTGCGTGCGGCGATCCGCCAGGCGCATGACAGCTTTGATGACGATAAGGCGTACGAGCTGATGGGCGAACTCAAGCGTCTGAAAGACGCAGAGGCAGCGGACATCGCCGCGCTGGAGGATCTGAGCAGCAAGTTCTCGATCGGCCGCATTCTGTCCAGCTTCAAGGACGATCCGGCGTTTCAGGAAATCGTTTATGGTCTGGCGCTGAAAGTGCTGAACCAGACCCATCAGGCGATCAGCAATCCGAGCGGCGGCAAGAGCAAGGCTGCAAAGAAGAAAGAAGTCGAAATCTTCACTATCAGCAAGGACGGCGCCAGCGTAACCCTGCCAATGCGCACCCCGCGTTCGCGTCTGAACGTCGACCGTGAGGCGCTGGAATTTCTGGGCTTCACCTTCGTGGGCGAAGGCGATGAAGCCGAGCTGGAAAGCGAAACCTTCGTCGATAACGCCGGCACGGAACAGGCTGTGAACCGCAAGAACATCATCACCGCGCTGCAACAGCAGACCGCGTTTGACGGGTACAGCATCGCGGCGCAGTAATTTGACGAGCGCTTCACGAAAAAGCCCCGCTGAATGATCAGGCGGGGCTTTTTGTTTGGGCCGCGGACGACCTCAAGCCGATGGATGTAACGCCGCAATCATGTCCACTTCAATCGCCGCATTCTTCGGCAACTGATACACCCCAATGGTCGTGCGGGTATGCCACCCGGCGTCCCCCAGTACATGACTGAACACATCCGAAGCGCCATTGGCCACTTCGCTCAGGCCAACGAAATCTGCGGTCGATTTCACATACACCGTGACCCGCAACAACGCACGGATCTTGTCCAGTGAGCCCACCGCATCGACGATCAGCGCCAGACACCGCATTGCACTGATGCTCGCGGCGGCTTGCGCGTCCTTGAGACTCAACTCCAGCCCTACCCGGCCTGGGTACAGAATCTTGCCATTGACCCGCGGCACCATGCCGCTGATGTACAGCTCATCGTGATGACGAATCAGCGGCGCGTAATTGCCGCCGACGGTGTTCTCGCCATAGATGTCGTAGCTCAGTTCTTCGGCCAGGGCGATAAAGCGCTCATCGCAGGTCATCCGTTCGGTCATTGCGCCCAGCCTTTTGAGTTTAGCCAATTGTTTAGCCAGTCGTAGCCCGCATCAGGATCGCGGACGTGCAGATGACATATCTGGATCCAAATTTAGGTCTTTTACCTGCACTGAGCAACCAGCCTATACAGAGGCCGGTTTTAAAACACTTCGGCTCTCCCGCCACACTAAAGCCAGTCGAGCGGGCACATCGCTACGATTGTCTCCATCCGACAGCAAACCTAGTGTCATAGGGAAACGAACCAAGCAATCAGCCTTGGTGCTAAGTACTTTAGCTACTTATTTGCGGTTATAGCGATTTATCACTATAAGTATGAATATTTCCATATGAGATCAAGCTGTGGACAAGAATACCAACCCCTTCAACCCCGGAGCAGGTGTTTCCCCACCGGAGTTAGCGGGGCGATCGGAAGTACTGGAAACGGCAGATACTGCATTGGCGCGCACGAAGCGCGGCAAGCACGCCAAATCCTTGATGATATTAGGCTTACGCGGTGTCGGAAAAACGGTACTCCTGAATCAGATCAAAGACCGGGCTTTAGCATTGGGTTATCTCGCCGAAATGCAGGAGGCTCACGATGGAGCTGAGTTGAAACAGCTTCTGATTCCGGTATTACGCCGCGTGCTATTGCGTTTGGACCGAGCGCAGAGCACGGTCGAGGCGGTCAAAAGAGGGATACGCATACTTCGTAGCTTTATCGGCAATATCACTATTGCAGCGGGTGGGGCCGAAGTTACGCTTGGCGGAGACTCCGAAGCTGGCTATGCCGACAGTGGCAATCTGGAAGATGATCTGCGTGACGTCCTGATAGCAACAGCGGAGGCGGCAAGGGACGCAGGGACACCCGTCGCCATTTTGATTGATGAATTACAGTATCTTTCCAAAGACGAGCTGGGCGCGCTTATCCGCGGCATCCACGCAGTTAATCAGGCTGCTCTGCCTCTGATCCTTTTTGGTGCGGGTCTCCCGCAGCTTGCGGGGCAAGCGGGCGATGCCAGAAGTTATGCTGAGCGACTATTCGAGTTTCCTCGTCTGGGCGCTCTATTAGAGATAGATGCCTGGAAAGCCTTACGTGATCCTGTTGAAGAAGAAGGCGCGAGCATCTCTGACGGCGCATTGCGCGAGATTTTTGAAAAAACCCACGGCTATCCCTATTTTTTGCAGGAGTGGGGCTATACCGCTTGGAACATTGCCAAAGAACAGTCCATAACCGAGGCAGATGCGCAGGCAGCGACAGAGGAAAGCATCCGTAAACTTGACGAGTCTTTTTTCAGGGTCCGCTTTGATCGCACCACGCCGGCTGAAAGGGAATACATGCGTTGTCTTGCCGAGTTGGGAGAAGGACCACAACGCTCTGCCGATGTAGCTAAAGCGCTGGGGCGAAACGCTACGAGCCTGGGCCCGGTACGCGATAGCCTGATCAAAAAGGGCATGATCTACAGTCCGGAATATGCACTCATAGCATTCACCGTTCCGCTGTTTGATGAGTTCATGAGGCGGGTGACTGTCTCACCACCTGCATAAATGTGGGATTAGCTTACACACCCATCAAGCCACCGCGACAAGCTGCTGGACCAAGAAGCAAGCAAATCGGCACGTCCTAAAGCCAGCCAACAAAAAACCCCGCACATCTCTCAATGTGCGGGGTTTTTCTTGAAGCCTGCGAACCTTACGGCGCGTACGTCAGCAGCAGCTCGCCCGGCACCTTGAAGTCCAGGGACATCATGACGCTCAGCGCTGTGATGGTGAAGATCGAGAACACGAACAGCTTGCGTGCCCAGACCGTGTCATCCACTGCCTTGTAGCCAGTCCAGGCCATGTACAGCCAGTACATGCCCATGGCGGCGGCGACGGCGAGGTAGCTCATGCCGGCGTAGCCGCTGAAGGTCAGCATCAAGGTCGCCACGAGGAACGCCAGGATGTAGAGCAGGATGTGCTTCTTGGCCACTTGAATGCCGCGCTTCACTGGCAACACCGGAATCGATGCGGCCAGGTAATCGTTGAAGCGGAAAATCGCGATGGCGTAGGAAT
Organism: Pseudomonas sp. SWRI99; assembly: GCF_014270125.1. Lineage (NCBI taxonomy): Bacteria > Pseudomonadati > Pseudomonadota > Gammaproteobacteria > Pseudomonadales > Pseudomonadaceae > Pseudomonas > Pseudomonas sp. SWRI99. The sequence continues at coordinate 214,613 of NZ_JABWQR010000005.1, forward strand.
GCGGCATCTGCCACAGGCTGAACATCACCAGCAGCGTCAGTGCAGCCATGTCGAAGCTGTTGGTCACGGCAACGTAACCGATCACTGGCGGCATGGCGCCCGACAGACTGCCCACCAGCGTGCCGTGAACCGACTTGCGCTTGAGGTACAGGCTGTAGAAGCCGACGTAGATCACGAAGCCGATGATTGCGAACAGCGCGGCCAACGGGTTGGCCACCTTGTACAACAACGCAACGCCGAGAACACCCAGAATGGTCGCGTAAACCAGGGCCAGTTTCAGGGAGATCAGACCCTGTACCAGCACACGGTTCTTGGTGCGTTCCATCTTCAGGTCGATGTCGCGGTCGATGCAGTTGTTGAACACGCAACCGGAGGCCACGACCAGGGAAGTACCGATCATGGCGGCCAGAAACACCGCCAGATCGACATGCCCTTTCGAGGCCAGGAAAAACCCGCCTGCCACAGAAAGCACGTTACCGAAAATGATCCCCGGTTTGGTGATTTGGATAAAGTGCTTGAGCGACATCGGGTCTACCTCACTTCGCCATCATGTACGTGTGGATGCTGAACATGATCCACAGCGACAGGCCAACCAGCAGCACGATCACAATCGCCGTGAAGACGAACGCGATCACGTTGTTACGCTGAGCAATGGAACGGTCCAGGTGCAGGAAGTAATACAGGTGAACGATCACCTGGATCACTGCGAACAGCAGAACGATCGCCAGCGTGGTGGACTTCGGCAGGGTCGGGTACATCACCAGGCCGAACGGGATCACAGTCAGGATCACCGACAGGATGAAGCCGATGGCGTACGACTTTACGCTGCCGTGGCCAGCATCGTGGCTGTCATGGGAGTGTGCATTAGCCATTACAGGGTCCCCATCAGGTAAACAACGGTGAATACGCAGATCCACACCACGTCCAGAAAGTGCCAGAACAGGCTCAGGCAGCTCAGACGGGTCTTGTTGGTCGCCGTCAGGCCATGCTTGTTGACCTGGTACATCATGACGCCCATCCAGATCAGACCGGCCGAAACGTGCAGACCGTGAGTACCGACCAGGGTGAAGAACGCCGACAGGAAGCCCGAACGGCTAGGACCGAAACCCTCGGAGATCAGCAGGTGGAACTCGTTGATCTCCATGGCGATGAAGCCCGCGCCGAGCAGGAAGGTCATGAACAACCAGCCCAGGACCGCCTGCTTCTTGCCTTTGTACAACGCCAGCATGGCGAAGCCGTAGGTGATCGAACTGAACAACAGCAGAGCGGTTTCGCCCAGCACGTAAGGCAGTTCGAAGATGTCGTGGCCCGACGGGCCACCGGCAACGTTGTTTACCAGTACTGCGTACACCGCGAAGATCGACGCAAACAGAATGCAGTCGGTCATCAGGTAGAGCCAGAAACCGTATACGGTCATCTCGCCCGAGTCGTGGTGATGGTCATCGTGCCCATGGTCACCATGGGCGTGTCCAACATTGGTCACTAAGTTCGACATGGTTTAAGCCTGTTCCAACGAGGTTTCAACACGGGTGGCATTGGCCGGGATTTTCCCTGCCGCGACCAGACGCTTGTGCTGCTCGGCTTCGATACGCTCGATCGTTTCAACCGGAACCATATAGCCCTGGTCGTCACGTGCAGCGTGGATCACGAAGTAAACGACGGTGCCCACCAGGCTCGCGATTGCCAGCCACCAGATGTGCCAGATCATCGCGAAACCGAAGACGGTCAACAGCGCGCCCATCACCACGCCTGTGGCGGTGTTGTTCGGCATGTGGATCGGCTCGTACTTGGCCGGACGCTGGTACGCGGTACCGTTTTCCTTGGCTTCGGTGAACGGGTCGATGCAATCGGCCTTAGGCAGCACAGCGAAGTTGTAGAACGGTGGTGGCGACGAGGTCGACCATTCCAGGGTGTGTGCATTCCACGGGTCGCCGTGTTCGCACATGTTCTCTGGCTTGTTGCGGTCACGCACACTGACGTACAGCTGGATCAGCTGGCAGGCGATACCGACAGCGATCATCACCGCACCGAACATGGCAACGTACAGGTACGGTACCCACTCAGGGTTGGTGGTGGCGTTCAGACGACGGGTCATGCCCATGAAGCCCAGTGCGTAGAGCGGCATGAACGCGACGAAGAAGCCCGAGATCCAGAACCAGAACGCTGCTTTGCCCCAGCCTTCGTGCAGCTTGAAGCCGAACGCTTTCGGGAAGTAGAACGCAAAGCCTGCGATGTAACCGAATACCGCACCGCCGATGATCACGTTGTGGAAGTGCGCGATCACGAACAGGCTGTTGTGCAGCACGAAGTCAGCACCCGGGATGGCCAGCAGTACGCCGGTCATGCCGCCGATGGCGAAGGTCACCATGAAGCCCAGGGTCCACAGCACCTGGCTGGTGAAACGCAGACGGCCCTGGTAGATGGTGAACAGCCAGTTGAACAGTTTCACACCCGTCGGGATGGAAATCAGCATCGTCGCCAGACCGAAGAAGGCGTTGACGCTTGCACCCGAACCCATGGTGAAGAAGTGGTGCAGCCATACCATGAAGCCCAGCACCGAGATCGCGCCCGAGGCGTAGATCATCGAGTGGTGGCCGAACAGTTTCTTGCCGGTGAAGGCCGAGATCACTTCCGAGAAGATGCCGAAGGCCGGCAGGATCAGGATGTAAACCTCAGGGTGGCCCCACGCCCAGAACAGGTTGACGTACATCATCGGATTGCCACCAAGTTCATTGGTGAAAATGTGGAAATCCATGTAACGGTCAAGGGTCAGCAGTGCCAGGGTCGCGGTCAGGATCGGGAACGAAGCCACGATCAGAACGTTTGCCCAGGTGCAAGTCCAGGTGAAGATCGGCATGTCCATCAGCTTCATGCCAGGGGTACGCATTTTCAGCACGGTGGCGAGGAAGTTGACCCCCGTCAGCGTTGTACCCAACCCGGATAGTTGTAGCGCCCAGATGTAGTAGTCCATCCCCACGCCAGGGCTGTATTGCAGACCCGACAGCGGTGGATAGGCAACCCAGCCGGTCTTGGCGAATTCGCCGACGCCCAGGGACAGGTTGATCAGCACAACGCCGGACACCAGCAGCCAGAAGCTCAGGGAGTTGAGGAACGGGAATGCCACGTCACGCGCGCCGATCTGCAGCGGCACTGCAAGGTTCATCAGGCCGGTGAAGAATGGCATCGCCATGAAGATGATCATGATCACACCGTGTGCGGTGAAGATCTGGTCATAGTGTTCAGGTGGCAGGTAGCCAGGCGAACCCTCGGTGGCCATGGCCAACTGAGTACGCATCATGATCGCGTCGGCAAAACCGCGCAGCAGCATGACCATGGCGACGATGATGTACATCACGCCGATTTTCTTGTGGTCGACCGAAGTCAGCCACTCGGTCCACAGGTACGTCCACTTCTTGAAGTAAGTGATCGCAGCGAACAGCGCCAGACCACCGAGGGCGATCATGGCGATGGTCACCATCACGATCGGCTCGTGGAATGGGACTGCTTCCCAACTTAATTTACCAAACATCGTTTACTCCTCTGCCCCGGCAGCTGAATGCGAACCCGCGTCAATATCCGTGGCCGCCACTTCTTTCTCTTTCTTCTCGTGCTTCAGCGGCTTGCCCGGCTTCATACCTTCGTACTTGTCGACGATGATCTGGAACTGGTTCGGCGTGACCGACGAGTAGAGCTCGACTGGGTTGTTCTGGCTCGGTTTGGCAAGGGCCGCGTATTCAGCTTGATCAAGCTGTTTAGGTGACTTCTTGACTTCACTTACCCAGGCGTCGAAATCTTCCTGAGTGGTGGAGATAGCCTTGAATTTCATACCGGTGAAACCGGCGCCGCTGTAGTTGGCGGAGATACCGTCCATTTCAGCGTTGCGGTCGGCGATCAGGTGCAGCTTGGTCTGCATGCCCGCCATCGCGTAGATCTGGCCGCCCAGACCCGGGATGAAGAACGAGTTCATCACAGCGTCAGAGGTGATCTTGAAGTTGATCGGGGTGTGCGCCGGGAACACGATCTTGTTGACCGTGGCAATGCCTTGTTCCGGGTAGATGAACAGCCACTTCCAGTCCAGCGCGACAACTTCGATGGTCACAGGCTTGACGTCAGACTCGATCGGACGATACGGGTCCAGCTCGTGAGTAGAGATGTAAGTGATGTAGCCCAGGGCGATGATGATCAGCACCGGGATGGTCCATACGGCCACTTCGATCTTGGTCGAGTGCGACCACTTCGGCGTGTAGACAGCGTTCTTGTTCGAAGCGCGGTACTTCCAGGCAAACAGGAAGGTCATGACGATGACCGGCACGACGACCAACAGCATCAGCAGCGTGGCGGTGATGATCAGGTTGCGCTGTTCCAGGCCGACCTGGCCCGTTGGATTGAGCAAGGTCATGTTGCAGCCTCCCAGCAACAACGTGCCGAGCAGCGGCACTAGGCCTAGTAATCTGGGGTACCTGTTTTTACTCATCTCACGACCTCTAAAGCAGCTTGCGCAATGCAGTTGGGTTTTGATCGCCAACACTTCACCCTGCCAAGGGTTGGCATTTTCTTTGGATTGAATAAGGGCCGCCCGTCGCGCGTCACACGCTCGACAAAACCTTGGGACAGCGTTCAGTTCTTATTCGAATTCGTGGTCAAAGGCCTTGTTACAGACCAATTCCATTTGGTGCGGAAAGTTGGAAAGGCACCGACACCTGGGTGTCTTGAAAGCCTCGCGGCTCGCTCGACACCCGACCTCCTGATCAGTTCCTTAATAAAGGCTGAACAGTGCCGGGAATTCAGTGCGGGCGATTGTAGATAGGTAGCGCCCTATACACCATGTCTTATCCCGAAATAATTTTTATCACTCAGAGCAACAATCCCTCGCCATTTTTGCAAAAGTCGCCCATGTTATCGAAATCGTTTCTCAACAAAAACGTCAAAATTTGTAGGTGTAACCGCCTCAAATCAGACAGCTCCGCAACCCTGCTACGACTGCATGATCGGCGCAAAGCCCGATGATCCAAGGGTTTTGGCCTGTTGCCCGAGGCTGTTAAAACTGCCTGATCCGGGACATGCGTCCTAAAGCCCGAAAACGTCGAAACTGGCCAATGTTTTTATGTAACAGGCGAGCAATCGAGCGCTTCGCCAGCCCCTGCGACAGCTCGCGTGTGACAACATGTCGCACACTTGCCGCACACTTCATTGCCGTTCGTCACGGCGCTTTCACCAACGCTCTGAAATGCAAAACGCCTCGATTTTCATCACGGAAAATCGGGGCGTTTTGTTTATCGGCACCTCTGCTGAAAAGTTGACTCAGCGCAGCGCTTTTCGATTACGCGAGGTCAGCAGCGGCACCAGAACCACCACCAGCACAAACGCCACCAGCGCCCATTGCGCCAGCGACAGGCCGAGGATCGGCGGGTACGGCGTCGAGCAGAAACCGTCGACCTGAAAACCCAGCGGGAAGACTTTCGCCAGTGGCAGATCATCAACAATCGGCTGCAGCACATCGACGCCGCAACTGACCGCCGGATAGAACTGGGTGTACACGTGGTGCCCGGCGACACCGGCCCCGGCAATCGCGCAGATCACCACCAGCGTTTCGAACACGGTGATGCTGCGACGGCTGCGCATCGCCGCACCGATGAACGCGAACACGGCGATCAGCAGCAACGCATAACGCTGCAGAATGCACAGCGGGCACGGAGCTTCGCCAAGCACGATCTGCATGTACAGCGCGCCACCGATCAGCGCCAGGCAGATAATCCCCAGCAACACCAGATAACGCCGCTCACGGCCCAATCGAATCGTTTCCTCGCTCATTGCCTTTCCCTTGTTTGTCCATGGTTCAGCCGGCCGGCGGCTGAAATTGTCGCAAGTCTACACCGGGGCAATAAACGATAGAGCGGTTAAGGAATGATTAACCTCGCATAGGCGACAGGATCGGAATTGGCGTCGAGCCCTTCGCGAGCAAGCCCGCTCCCACATTTGACCGCGCCTTACACAAGACTTGTGCTCGACGCCGATCCACTGTGGGAGCGGGCTTGCTCGCGAATGCAGGCGCCTCGGTCTCAGATCATTCCAAAGCAGCGGCCGGCCCAAAGAACTCGTAACGGCTTTGCTGTTCCGGCACGCCCAGCGCTTTCAGGTGCCGCTTGATCGCGCCCATAAAGCCTTTCGGCCCAAGGAAGTACGCATCGACATCACGCTGCGCCGGCAGCCACTCGCGGAGCTGTTCCTGACTGAGCAAACCGACGCTGTCCGCCGCCGGGCTCGCGCCATCGTCTTCGGCGTAGCAATAAAAGCGCTTGAGCTGTGGATGACGCGCCGCCAGCCCATCGACCCAATCACGGAACGCGTGAACGCTGCCGTTGCGCGCGCAGTGGATAAAGTGCACCGGGCGCTCGGTTGCCAGCGCCGCTTCGAGCATCGCCAGAGTCGGAGTGATGCCGACGCCACCGCTGATCAGCACCAGCGGTTTGTCACTGGCGGCCAGGGTGAATTCGCCCGACGGCGGGAACAGTTGGATGCTGTCTTCCACATGCAGTTGATCATGCAGGTAATTCGATGCGCGGCCACCCGGCTCGCGCTTGACGCTGATCCGGTATTGACCGTTGTTCGCCAGCGCCGACAACGAATAGTTGCGGCGGATTTCTTCGCCGTCGAGGATCAGTTTCATGCCGATGTACTGACCCGGTTCAGCCGCGAGAATCGGGCCTTTGTCCGCCGGCTCGAAGTAGAACGAGGTGATTTCAGCGCTTTCCTGCACTTTGGCCGCGACGATGAATTCCCGCGCACCGCGCCAGCCGCCGACGGCCTGTTCTTTCTGGTCATAAATGGCGCTTTCCGCACCGATCAGGATGTCGGCCAGTTGCCCGTACGCCGCGCCCCAGGCGCTCATCACTTCGGGTGTGGCGATCTCGTCGCCAAGTACTTCGCAAATGGCTCGGAGCAGGCAGGCGCCGACAATCGGATAATGCTCTGGCAGGATCTGCAGGGCCACGTGCTTGTTGATGATCTTCGCCACCAGATCGCCCAACTGGTCGAGCTGATCAATGTGACGGGCGTACATCAAGACGCCGTTGGCCAACGCCCGTGGCTGGTCGCCACTGGCCTGGTGAGCCTGGTTGAACAGAGGGCGCACTTCGGGGTACTCGGACAGCATCATCCGGTAGAAATGAGTGATCAACGCCTCACCGCCGCTTTCGAGCAGAGGCACGGTGGATTTGATGATGGCACGATCCTGAACGCTAAGCATAAGGTGACTCCTGCGCTTTCTTGAAAAGTTGCTTTAGCGGTATCAGGTTTCGTGCCAACTAAATAATCGTTATAGATCAACAGCTTAAACATTGAGTAGTCATATCGACTCGATACGCCGTATAGTCATCTCGACTACATCGTGTCTTTTTGACTAGCAGCCTATGATCGCCAAATCGTTACTCACCACCCTGCTGCCCCTGGTCGCCGACCTGTCCCGCGAACTGCCCGAGGGCGAGCGCTACCGCCGTCTGCTGGAAGCCATGCGCGCGCTGTTGCCCTGCGATGCGGCGGCGTTATTGCGTCTGGATGGCGAATCCCTGGTGCCGCTGGCGGTCGACGGCTTAAGCACCGACACCCTGGGCCGGCGCTTCAAGGTCAGCGAGCACCCGCGTTTCGAGATTCTTCTGGCCGGCGCCGGGCCGACGCGTTTCGCCGCCGACAGCGACTTGCCCGACCCTTATGACGGCCTGGTCGAGGGGCTCGACGAGCACCTTGAAGTGCACGACTGCCTCGGCTGTCCTTTATTTGTCGATGAAAAGCTGTGGGGCCTGATCACTCTCGATGCGCTGGACCCGGAGCGTTTCGAACCGATCGAACTCGATGCTTTGCAAGCCTTCGCCAGCCTCGCCGCGGCCACGGTCAACGCCGCCGAGCGCATCGAGCGTCTGGCGATTCGCGCCGAAGACGAGCATCAACGCGCCGAGGTTTATCGCCAGGCCAGCGGCCAGCAGCACCGCGAGATGATCGGCCAAAGCAAGGCGCACAAACACCTGATCGAAGAAATCAATTTGGTCGGTGGCAGCGACTTGACCGTGTTGATCACCGGTGAAACGGGCGTCGGCAAAGAACTCGTCGCCCAAGCCATCCATGCCGCCTCGCCGCGCGCCAACCAGCCGATCATCAGCCTCAACTGCGCCGCCCTGCCCGACACGCTGGTAGAAAGCGAATTGTTCGGCCATGTGCGCGGCGCCTTCACCGGTGCCACCAGCGACCGCCGCGGCAAGTTCGAACTGGCCAATGGCGGCACCTTGTTTCTCGATGAAGTCGGCGAATTGTCGCTGACCGTGCAGGCCAAATTGCTCCGTGTGCTGCAAAGCGGCCAGTTGCAGCGACTGGGCTCGGACAAGGAACATCAGGTCGATGTGCGCCTGATTGCGGCAACCAACCGCGATCTGGCCGAAGAGGTGCGCAGCGGGCGTTACCGTGCCGACTTCTATCACCGTTTGAGCGTGTACCCGCTGCGAGTGCCGGCGCTGCGCGATCGCGGGCGCGATGTCTTGTTGCTCAGCGGTTTTTTCCTTGAACAGAACCGCTCGCGCATGGGCCTCAACAGCCTGCGCCTGACCGCCGACGCCCAGGAGGCGCTGCTCGCCTACGCATGGCCGGGCAATGTACGCGAACTGGAACACCTGATCGGGCGCAGTGCATTGAAGGCGCTGGGCAATTGCAAAGTGCGACCGAAGATTCTCAGCTTGAGCGCGACAGATCTGGATTTGCCGCGTGAGGTTGTGGATAACTCACCCGCGCCAGCAGTTGACTTGTATGCGGAGCCGCTGCCAATCGGCGATTTGCGCAGTGCCACTGAGCAATATCAGCGCCAATTGATCAATGCAGCCCTTGAGCGTAATCAGAATAATTGGGCCAGTGCGGCGCGAGAGTTGGGGCTCGACAGAGCCAACCTAGGCCGGATGGCTAAACGTCTGGGCATGAAATAACCGCAGAACCTGTGGCGAGGAAGCTTGCTCCTGTGGCGAGGGAGCTTGCTCCCGCTCGGCTGCGCAGCAGTCGTAAATCCAACTGTCTCGGTCAACCTGACACACCGAGACGGATAGATTCGGGAGTGCTACGCACTCCAGCGGGAGCAAGCTCCCTCGCCACAAGGTTATGCTCACAGGCCAGACTGCCGGTGCTGCCACAGGCTGCGATGTTTTGATCGACAGTTGCCCAATGGCCCTAAAGCCTGCCCCCGACAAGTCGATAACCCGGCATCAATGGTTTCTGGCGATTTCCATCCTCGCCCATCACCTTTTTCCACAGAAGGTTCTTATGTCCTCCACCAAAGCCCGCGCAGATTCACTTTCGCTTCTGCTGTTTACCTTGCGCAGCGGCAAGCTGATGGCGATCAACCTGCTGAAAGTCAGTGAAATCATCCCCTGCCCGCCGCTGACCAAGCTGCCGGAGTCGCACCCGCATGTTAAAGGCATCGCCTCCCTGCGCGGTGCATCGTTGTCGGTGATCGACCTGAGCCGCGCCATCGGCGAGCGCCCGCTGGAAGACCCGAACGGCGGCTGCCTGATCGTTACCGACGTCAGCCGTTCCAAGCAGGGCCTGCATGTGCAGGCGGTGAGCAAGATCGTCCATTGCCTGACCACCGACATCAAGCCGCCGCCCTTCGGCTCCGGCGGCTCGCGCGCTTACATCACTGGCGTGACCTCGGTAGACGGCACACTGGTGCAAGTGCTGGATATCGAAAAAGTCATCCACAGCATCGCCCCGGCGCAGATCGAAATGGCCCCGACCGACCTGTCCATGGAAGATGCCGAAGTCCTCGGCAATGCGCGGATTCTGGTGGTCGATGACAGCCAGGTGGCGCTGCAGCAATCGGTGCACACCCTGCGCAACCTCGGCCTGCAATGCCACACCGCGCGCAGCGCCAAGGAAGCCATCGACTGCCTGCTCGACCTGCAAGGCACCGCGCAGCAGATCAACCTGATTGTCTCTGACATCGAAATGTCCGAGATGGACGGCTACGCCTTCACCCGCACCCTGCGTGAAACCCCGGATTTCGCCCATTTGTACGTGCTGCTGCACACCTCGCTCGACAGCGCGATGAACAGCGAAAAAGCCCGGCTGGCCGGGGCCAACGCCGTGCTGACCAAGTTCTCCTCGCCGGAATTGACCCAACGATTGATCGAAGCGGCCAAGCACGTTGCGGCGAACGGTCACTGAGTCTTGGCCGAGACGTTTTGCTTTCTGATGCGCCGCGACCTGGATGCAGGCGTGCCGGATGCGCAATGGCCGTCAGGTATCGAATTGTCCGTTTACTGCGCTGAACTGGCGCCAGCGGTGCATCACTTGATGCAACTCGGGCAGCGTGACGGTGGCGGTCGCGTGCCGCCGCTGAACGATTGGCAGCAGCGGTTTCTCAGCGACCCTGAATACGATCCGGCGTTGTGTTTCGTTGCATGCGATGCCGGGGGCGTCGTTGGTGTAGCGCAGTGCTGGACCAGTTCGTATATCAAGAATCTGGTGGTGCATCCGCGCTGGCAGGGCCGCGGGCTTGGACGGGGGTTGCTGCTGCATGCCTTCAAGGTGTTCGAACAACGGCGCGAAGGGTTTGTTGATTTGAGAGTGCTGGAGGACAACCTGCGGGCGCAGCGGTTGTATGAAAGTGTCGGGATGTACGTGATTCGACGGGAGATGGTCGCAGAATGATCCCGCGTCATCGCGAGCAGGCTCACTCCTACATTTGAAATGCGTTCCAACTGTAGGAGTGAGCCTGCTCGCGATGACGCCGGTACAGGCAACTTCCAACCCTCAGGCATACTCCAACCCTGGCCACTCACGACCAAGGATGCCCTTACCATGAAAGCCATCACCCTGGCCCTGCTCGCCCTCACCGCCCTCGCCCCCCAGGCCCATGCCTCCAGCCCAGACGCCTGGGCCGCGTACGACAAAACCGTGCTCGCCAGCTGCACCAAGGCCAGCAACCTGAAAAACGTCAAACCGGTCGGCACACCCGCACAATTCGACGACCGCGTTGGCTACACCGCCGTGCTGTTGCAAGGCCAGTACCCGCAGAAACACATGAAAGGCCAGCAAGGCAGCGAACTGTGCCTGTACAACAAACAGTCAAAAACCGCCTTCGTTACCGAATGGGACTCGATCCGCCCAACCGCGAAAACCCGTTGAGTGGCGCATAACTTGCTTCGATCCGCGTCTGTGCGGTGGTTTTCCGCCACCGTTTCATACCTTGATTGAAGACAGATCGCTCAATGAATACGACGTTTTCCTGCGTAGGCTGCGGCAAGTGCTGCACCGACCACCATGTCCCGCTGACCTTGACCGAAGCCCGTATGTGGGCTGCGGATGGCGGTCAGGTGATCGTCCTGGTCGAGGCGTTTCTCGGCAATGGCCTGGGCTTGCCGGCGCAGCAACGCGAACATGCCGAACGCCGTTCGGTGGTGGTGCGCAGCGGGGTCACGGATGCGCATGTGGCAATCACCTTCGCAGCCTACAACGTCGGCCCCTGCCGGAATCTTGACGACGACAAACGCTGCCGGATCTATGCACGGCGCCCCTTGGTGTGCCGGATTTACCCGGCGGAAATCAATCCGCACATCCCGCTCAACCCCGCAGCCAAGGATTGCCCGCCCGAGTCCTGGGAACAGGGGCCGGCGTTGATCGTTGGCGGCGAGCTGGTCGATCAGGAACTGCTGACGCTGATCCAGCGCTCACGGCAGGCGGACCGGGATGACATTCAGCTCAAGGATGCGATCTGTGCAAGGCTGGGGATTCGTACCACGGCGCTCAAGGGTGACGGGTTTACCGCGTACTTGCCGAACATGGATGCGTTTGCAGCGGTGATTGATCAAGTGACCGCGCAGCCGCTGATGCCTGAACAGAGCGACTGGCTGTTTCATTTATCCGGCGATGATGTAGCGGGGCAAGTGCTGGCCGCGGGTGGGCAGGTGGTGACTGAGCCGGCGCAGACGTATGCGTTTATTTCGTTGCGGGCGGCTTGATCTGACATTCGTGGTGTAGCGGCTGCCGCCTTCGCGAGCAAGCCCGCTCCCACATTAGATCTGTGCCGAACACTAGACCTGTGGGAGCGAGCCTGCTCGCGAAGGGGCCAGCAAAGACACGGTCACTTGCGAATATCAGCGCTTACCCATCGACCGACGCGTCCCCGGCGGTGCCATCCCCGGGGTCTTGGTGTGACCGTTCTTCGCACCATTCTTGTACCACGGCTGATTCGAGCCTTTCGCCGACGCCAGCTCGCCCGGCTTGAAGGGGAACTTGAACGCGGGGATATCGGCTTTGGTTTCGCTGGCGTCAGCCACTTCAGCCGGGACGTCGCTCACAGCGTCGTCAACCGACGGTTGGGTCGGGGAAGTCATAAAAGCTCCGGGAACAAAAAGTCGGCCCGATCAGTGAGCCGCAAAGGCGCGCAGTATACCTGTGCGCCATGGCTCGGCGCCTGGAGATTTGCAGCGCACGCCGAACGGCTTGCAGACCAGCAAATCCTTTTCTGGGAACGATCGGTCCCTTTTGGGGACCGTTTAACAAAACTGACCGGTAGAGATGTGTTGCCCAATCACTCGCCTTCGCGAGCAGGCTCGCTCCCACAGAAAAGCAGAAGCAAGATCAAAAGATCGCAGCCTTCGACAGCTCCTGCATGGAGCCCGCGGCGCAGCCGCCCCTCTCAAAACAATGAGCGCAAGCTCGAGTACCGCTCTTGATCTTGATCTTGATCCACAGGCGACATCGGAAGGCTGAGTGGAGGGTTGATCCGGGGGCGGGAGCGCAGCGACCGTTTGGCGCAGCCAAACACAGCGAGAGGAGGTGCAGCGAAGCAAACCGGAGGCGCTGCCCCCCGTATCGATCCCGCAGCGAAGGAACCCCGAGCCCCAGCGAGCGGGCCGAACGTAGGAGCAAGCGTTTTTTGCTTACTTTTTTTGGCGCTTGTAAAAAAGTGAGTCGCCGGAAGGGCGAAACCCTAAGCCGCCGTTACCGCAGCAACGGATATATACACACCGAAACTGACAGCGCTGACAGCCAGCCGTCACCCTCCCGACCCCCAAACCCGTTTATAACTAGCCAATCTGCCCAAACTCCAGACTTCGGCGCCGCGCATGTCCATTCAGAAAAACAAAATCCTGCTCGCCACTTTCCTGATCCTGCTGGCCGCCGCCGGCCTGTGGTACGCGCTCAAACCCGCCCCGGCCAAACTGGCCAGTCCGACCGCCATCCCGGTGCGGGTAGTGACGGTCAGCGCCAAAGACGTCGCCCGCTACACCAGCGGCATCGGCTCGGTGCTTTCGCTGCATAGCGTTGTGGTGCGTCCACAGATCGACGGCATTCTCACCAAAATCCTCGTCAAAGAAGGCCAACTCGTCAAAGCAGGCGACCTGCTCGCCACCATCGACGACCGCTCGATCCGCGCCAGCCTCGATCAGGCCCGCGCGCAACTGGGCGAAAGCCAGGCGCAACTGCAAGTTGCCCTGCTCAACCTCAAGCGTTACAAGCTGCTCAGCGTCGACGACGGCGTTTCGAAGCAGACCTACGACCAGCAACAAGCGCTGGTCAATCAACTCAAGGCCACGGCTCAAGGTAATCAGGCCGCCATCGACGCCGCTCAAGTGCAACTGTCCTACACGCAGATTCGCTCCCCGGTCACCGGGCGCGTCGGCATTCGTACCGTTGATGAGGGCAATTTCCTGCGCATGACCGACACCCTGGGCCTGTTTACCGTGACCCAGATTGACCCGATTGCCGTCGAGTTTTCCCTGCCGCAGCAAATGCTGCCGACCCTGCAAGGCTTGCTCAACGACCCACAGAAAGCGCCGGTCAAGGCTTACATCGGCGCTGACACGGACGGCGAAACCGCCAACTTGCTCGGCGAGGGTCATCTGACCCTGATCGACAACCAGATCAACGCCAACACCGGCACCCTTCGCGCCAAGGCCGAATTCGCCAACGCCAGCCAAAAGCTCTGGCCCGGTTTGCTGGTGACGGTAAAGATTCAGACGGCTGTGGATAAAGATGCGCTGGTCGTTCCGCCCACCGTCGTACAACGCGGCCTCGACCAACACTTCGTTTACCGCGTGAACGGCGACAAGGTTGAAGCCGTACCGGTGCAGATGGTTTATCAGGGCAGCGGCCAGGACATCATCAAGGGCGTCAACGCCGGTGACGTGCTGGTCACTGACGGCCAGTCGCGGCTCAAACCGGGTTCGACTGTGCAAGTCATGACCGAGCCGCCGCAAGTGGTGCAGGCGGAGCCGAAGCCATGACCTCGCACAAGGGCATTTCGACATGGTGCATCGATCACCCGGTGGCGACGATCCTGCTGACGATTGCCTTGGTGCTGGTCGGGGCGATTGCCTTCCCGCGCCTGCCGATTGCCCCGCTGCCGGAAGCGGAATTTCCGACGATTCAGGTCTCGGCGCAGTTGCCCGGTGCCAGCCCCGACACCATGGCCTCGTCGGTGGCCACGCCACTGGAGGTGCAATTCAGCGCCATCCCCGGCATGACGCAGATGACCTCGAGCAGTGCTTTGGGCTCAACCCTGCTGACCCTGCAGTTCACCCTCGACAAAAGCATCGACACCGCCGCCCAAGAAGTGCAGGCAGCGATCAATACCGCCGCCGGCAAATTGCCCAAGGACATGCCGACGTTGCCGACCTGGAAGAAGGTCAACCCGGCCGACAGTCCGGTGCTGATCCTCAGCGTCAGCTCGACACAGATGCCCGGCACCGAACTCAGTGACCTGGTGGAAACCCTGCTCGCCCGTCAGATCAGTCAGATCGACGGCGTAGGCCAAATCAACATCACCGGTCAGCAACGTCCGGCGATTCGGGTGCAGGCGTCGGCGGACAAACTCGCCGCGATTGGACTGACCCTCGCCGACATCAGACTGGCGATCCAGCGAACCAGCCTCAACCTGGCGAAAGGTGCGCTGTACGGCGAATCGAGCATTTCCACGCTGTCGACCAACGACCAGTTGTTCCACCCCGAGGACTACAGCCAACTCATCGTTTCCTACAAGGATGGCGCCCCGGTTCACCTGCGCGATGTCGCTAAAGTCGTCAATGGCGCAGAAGACGCCTACGTACAGGCCTGGGCTGGTGGTCGGCCGGGGGTGAACCTGGTGATCTCGCGCCAGCCCGGCGCCAACATCGTCGAGACCGTCGACCGCATTCAAGCGGCCCTGCCCGCTCTCGAAGCGATGCTGCCGGCCTCGGTGGAAGTGAAAACCCTGATCGATCGCACGCAAACCATCCGCGCTTCGCTGCATGAGGTGGAAATCACTTTGCTGATCGCGATCCTGCTGGTGGTCGCGGTGATGGCGCTGTTCCTGCGCCAGTTGTCGGCAACGCTGATTGTCTCGGCGGTACTCGGCGTCTCGCTGATCGCCAGTTTTGCGTTGATGTACGTGCTCGGCTTCAGCCTGAACAATTTGACGCTGGTGGCGATTGTCGTCGCAGTCGGCTTCGTGGTGGATGACGCGATTGTCGTGGTGGAAAACATCCACCGCCATCTGGAGGCCGGCGACGGCATGCGCGAGGCGGCGATCAAAGGGGCCGGCGAGATCGGTTTTACCGTGGTGTCGATCAGTTTCTCGCTGGTGGCGGCGTTTATTCCGCTGCTGTTCATGGGCGGTGTGGTCGGCCGACTGTTCAAGGAGTTCGCCCTGACCGCGACCTCGACCATCATGATTTCCGTGGTGGTGTCGCTGACGCTGGCGCCCACTCTTGCCGCACTGTTCATGCGCAAACCAGTGCATCACGCCCACGCCAAACCCGGCTTCAGCGAACGCTTGCTCGGCTGGTACGAAAAAGGTCTGCGCCGTGCGCTCGCCCATCAGAAGCTGATGATCGGTGTGTTCGGTTTATCGCTGGCGCTGGCTGTCGGCGGCTACATCTTTATCCCCAAGGGTTTCTTTCCGGTGCAGGACACCGGTTTTGTCCTTGGCACCACCGAAGCCGCTGCGGATATTTCCTACGGCGACATGGTGAAAAAACACTTGGCGATGGCCGAAATCGTCGCAGCCGATCCAGCAGTGCAGGCGTTTTCCCACTCGGTCGGTGTCTCCGGCAGTAACCAGACCATCGCCAACGGCCGCTTCTGGATTGCTCTGAAAAAACGCGGCGACCGCGATGTTTCCGCCAGCCAGTTCATCGACCGCATCCGCCCGCAACTGATGAAAGTCCCCGGCATCGTTCTGTACCTGCGCGCCGGCCAGGACATCAACCTCAGCTCCGGCCCGAGCCGCGCGCAGTACCAATACGTACTCAAGAGTAACGACGGCGCAACGCTGGCGACCTGGACCCAGCGCCTGACCGAAAAACTGCGCAGCAACCCGGCGTTTCGCGACATTTCCAATGACTTGCAACTGGGCGGCAGCATCACCCACATCAACATAGATCGCAGCGCCGCGGCGCGTTTCGGCCTGACCGCCAGCGATGTCGACGAGGCGCTGTACGATGCGTTCGGTCAACGGCAGATCAACGAATTCCAGACTCAGGTCAACCAGTACAACGTGATTCTGGAGCTGGATACCAAACAACGCGGCAAGGCCGAAAGCCTCAACTATTTCTACCTGCGCTCACCGCTCAGCGGGGAAATGGTGCCGCTGTCGGCGCTGGCAAGGTTCGACGCACCGACCATCGGCCCGCTGTCGATTGCCCACGACGGCATGTTCCCCGCCGCCAACCTGTCGTTCAACCTCGCCCCCGGCGTGGCGTTGGGCGATGCAGTGATTCTGCTCAATCAGGCCAAGGCCGAGATCGGCATGCCCACCGCAATCAGCGGCAACTTTCAGGGCGCAGCGCAGGCATTCCAGAGTTCGCTGGCCAGCCAGCCGTGGCTGATTCTCGCGGCGCTGGTGGCGGTGTACATCATTCTCGGCGTGCTTTATGAAAGCTTCGTCCACCCGCTGACGATCATCTCGACCTTGCCGGCGGCAGGCCTGGGCGCGGTGATCATGCTGTGGCTCTGCGGCCAGGATTTTTCGATCATGGCGCTGATCGGGCTGGTGCTGCTGATCGGCATCGTCAAGAAGAACGGCATCCTGATGATCGACTTTGCGTTGGAGGCGCAGCGCCAGCGTGGGCTGTCACCGCAGGAGGCGATTTTCGAGGCCTGCATCACGCGGTTCCGGCCGATCATCATGACCACCCTCGCCGCCCTGCTCGGCGCGTTGCCGCTGATGCTCGGCTACGGCACCGGCGCCGAACTGCGCCAGCCACTGGGTATTGCCGTGGTCGGCGGCTTGCTGGTCAGCCAGATGCTGACGCTGTTCACCACGCCGGTCATATACTTATGGCTCGAGCGGCTGTTTCACCGGCCAAAACCTTTGCCTGCACAGGCATTGGCGACCACAGACTGAGGCGGTCATGCGCGTTCTGATTATCGAAGACGAAGAAAAAACCGCGGATTATCTGCACCGTGGCCTGACTGAACAGGGCTACACCGTGGACCGCGCCCGCGATGGCGTTGAAGGTCTGCATCTGGCGCTGGAATGCGATTACGCGGTGATCGTCCTCGACGTCATGCTGCCAGGCCTCGATGGCTTCGGCGTGCTGCGGGCATTGCGCGCACGCAAGCAGACCCCGGTGATCATGCTCACTGCCCGCGAGCGCGTCGAAGACCGCATCAAAGGCCTGCGCGACGGCGCCGACGATTACCTCGGTAAACCGTTTTCCTTCCTCGAACTGGTCGCCCGCCTGCAAGCGCTGACCCGGCGCAGCGGTGGCCACGAACCGGTGCAAGTGACCATCGCCGATCTCTGGATCGATCTGATCAGCCGCAAGGCCACCCGCGCCGGCACGCGCCTGGACCTGACCGCCAAGGAATTCTCCCTGCTCAGCGTACTCGCTCGCCGCCAGGGCGAAATCCTCTCGAAAACCGCTATCGCCGAAATGGTCTGGGACATCAATTTCGACAGCGACGCCAACGTCGTCGAAGTCGCGATCAAACGCCTGCGCGCCAAGCTTGACGGGCCGTTCGATGAAAAACTGCTGCACACCATTCGCGGCATGGGTTATGTGCTGGAGAGCCGTGGTGTCCAGTAACTCGATTGCCTTGCGTTTAAGCGGGATGTTCACGTTGGTGGCGCTGCTGGTGTTTGTGTTGATTGGCGGTGCGCTTTATCAACAGGTCGACAAAGGTCTGGGTTTGCTGCCGGAAGCCGAGCTCGACGCGCGCTACAGTGTGCTCGAATCCACCGTCGGCCGTTACGGCACGCCGGAGCATTGGGTGAAGATCAACAACAAACTCAAGCTGCTCGGCGAGGAAGACAAGCGCATCAGTTTCTGGATCAGCAGCGGCGATCCGCGCTACGAATACGGCCATTTCACCGCGCAGATCCGCGCTGCCGCCAACGGTCCGCTGGGTACGCATGACCTGCACCTGCCCGATCAACCTTACCCGCTGAAAGTGCTGGTCAGTCAGTTCCCGGCCAAGGACCAGCGCCCGCCGCTGCGCTTCATGATCGGTATCAACACCGAGACGCTGCATCAGACCCAGCATCAATTGCTCATCGCCCTGATCAGCCTGGCGATTGTCGGTGTGCTGCTGGCCTCGGCGCTGGGTTACTGGGTCGCAAGAATCGGTTTGAAGCCGTTGATCAAATTGTCTCAGGAGGCCCAGCGTCTGGCGCCACCGCTAAGAGCCGGGCGCTTGCGTCTGTCGCCGTTGCCGCCGGAACTCAAGCAGTTTGTCGAGTCGTTCAACTCGACGCTGGAGCGGGTCGAACTGGCCTGGTCGCGGCTGGAATCGTTCAACGCCGATGTCGCCCACGAACTGCGCTCGCCGCTGACCAATCTGATCGGCCAGACCCAGGTGGCGCTGACCCGCGGCCGTTCTGCCGAACATTACTTCGAAGTGCTGCAATCCAATCTTGAAGAGCTGGAGCGGCTGCGCTCGATCGTCAACGACATGCTGTTTCTCGCCAGTGCCGACCAAGGCAACAAAGCGACCAAACTGACCTCGACGTCACTGGCTGAGGAGGTAGCGACGACGCTGGAGTATCTGGATTTCATCCTTGAGGATGCGCAGGTTCAAGTGCAGGTCAGCGGCGATGCGCAGGTACAGATCGAGGTCGCGCATCTGCGCCGGGCGTTGATCAATTTGCTCAGCAACGCGGTGCAGCATACCGAGCCGGGTCAGGTGATCGAAGTGCTGATCGAGGTGCAGGAACGTCAAGTGAGCATCGGTGTCGCCAACCCCGGCGCACCGATTGCCAGTGAGCATTTGCCGCGATTGTTCGAGCGCTTTTATCGGGTCGATGCGTCGCGCAGCAACAGTGGCAACAACCATGGCTTGGGACTCGCGATCGTCAAGGCGATTGCGCTGATGCATGGCGGGGATGTGTTTGTGCGCAGTGACCGCGGCATGAATACCTTTGGCATTCACCTACCCTTCTGACCTCCTCCCACCGATCGTTCCCACGCTCTGCGTGGGAATGCCTCCGCGGACGCTCCGCGTTCGGCTTTGATAGGGACGCAGAGCGTCCCGGGCTGCATTCCCACGCGGAGCGTGGGAACGATCAATGCACCGAGCTGCCTGATTTGGGGCCGCTTCGCAGCCCAGCGGGAGCAAGCTCCCTCGCCACAGGGTTCTTCTGACCGTCCCTGCCGAAGGCTGCGATCTTTGCTTGTGCTGTAACAGTCATTTATGAAAATCACGCTGTTTCGCTAGGCCCGGCAACCTTATCTTTGCCCGCACCAAACAGCACTTGCCAAGCAAGAAGGTTTTCCAGATGTCCAACAGTATGGGTATTGCCAGCGCGTTCGTTTTGTCCTCATTGATCCTCTCGCCAATGGCGATGGCTGAAGAATCGCAAGCGTTCGTGGCGCACAACGTCGCTCGCGCTCAGGCGTACGACCAGCATCAAGCCGAGGTGATGGCCAAGGCGCAAAACGCCACGCAAGCCCCGCAGGCTGCGACTTCCCAAGCGCAAGCCACCGAGACCGACAGCTGAATCGCGCAACACGCCAACGTTTCCCTCGACGCGGTTGTTTGGCTCTTCCCGTTCAACTGTCGTCATTCCAGGCCGCTGCCGTTCAGCGGCCTTTTTTCGTTGTGGTCTGAAAGCCGTCCGGTTCGTCTGTAACAACAAGAAACATCAACACCCTCAAGCCATTGAGGTGTCAGCTGACCCAAGGAGCTCCACTGCACGTGCGTTACCCAGTCCGTTTTACTCCGCTGTTCATTGCAATAGCCGCAACGATTGCACCCGTCACCCACGCCGATGAATCCCCCGCGCAAGGTTTCGTCGCCGGTTCAAGCCTCGACCTCAACGCCCGCAACTACTACATGAATCGCAACCGCTTGCAGAAAGCGGACGACAACATCGAGTGGGGCCAGGGCTTTCTCGGCGTGTTTCAATCGGGCTACACCGAAGGCACGGTCGGCTTCGGTCTGGATGCCCACGCCATGCTCGGGCTGAAGCTCGACGGTGGCGGCGGCACGGACGGTTCGAGCATCCTGCCGATCAGCGATGGCAACGGCAAAGCGCCGGGGTCGTTTTCCACCGCGGGCGCGACGTTGAAGATGCGTGCGTTCGACACCGAGTTGAAGGCCGGCGATCTGTTTCTCACCAACCCGGTGATCGCCGGCGGCGACACGCGCATGCTGCCGCAGACTTTTCGTGGCGTCAGCCTGAGCAACCATAGCTTCGATGGCTGGCTGATCGAAGGTGGCCAGGCCAGCTTCACCAAGCCCTACAACCAGAGCGGTCATACGCGTATCGGCACTTCATACGGCACCCTTGCGGACGGCGCCGAGAGCCAGCACTTGAACTGGGCCGGCGTGGCCTGGAGCGGCGTCGAAGGTTTGACCAGCAGCCTGTACGCGTCCGAATTGAAAGACATCTGGCACCAGTACTACTACGACCTCGACTACACCTGGCAACTGAACGACCTGATCAGCCTCAACCCAGGCGCGCACTTCTACCACACGCAGGACACCGGCGATGCGCTGCTCGGCGAGATCGACAACAACACCTACAGCGTGCATTTCACCGTCGACATCGGCCACCACAGCGTCACCGCCGCCTACCAGCGGGTCAATGGCAACACGCCGTTCGACTACATCAGCCAGGGCGACAGCGTTTATCTGGACAACTCCCAGCAATACTCGGATTTCAACGGGCCGAACGAGCGCTCGTGGAAGCTCGAATATGCCTATGACTTCGTCGACGTCGGCGTGCCGGGGCTGACCTCGGCGCTGTCCTATTCGCGCGGTACGCTGGACCTGAGCAAGGCTGATCCAGACAGTCAGGGCTATGCCAACTGGTACAGCGCCGATGGCCGCAACGCCAAACACTGGGAACGCGACGTCGATTTGCAGTACGTCGTGCAAAGCGGCCAGGCAAAGGACCTGACGGTGCGCCTGCAATGGGCGACCAACCGTGGCGGCAACGGTTATGGCGCGATTGATTCAGATACCGATGAATACCGCGTGATCATCGACTACCCGATCAACGTCTTCTAAGATCGGCGCTGCGATTTTCGGATCCTGTGACTTACCCTGTGGGAGCGAGCCTGCTCCGGGCGGCGTTCCGACGAAGGCGGTGTGTCTCTCAATAGAGATGTTGATTGATAGACAGCTTTCGCGAGCAAGCCCGCTCCCACAAGGTTGTCCGGCGTCAGCACCTACTAAGCTTATGAAACCACTCCAACCGAACCCCCCATCATGATCGCCAACCGCACCCCGTCCATCACAGGCCAGACCGGTCGCCCCGAACTGTTGTTGATCGGCGGCAGCCTGCTGACCGTGATTGCGATGGTGTGCATCGTCACCTTCCTGCTGATCCGCGAGCACGCCAGTGCACAGGACGCCGCCACCCGCCGCGCCACCACCATTGCGCAACTGATTGACGCCGATGTGCTGCGTACCGTCGAACTGTACGACCTGACGCTGCAAGGCCTGATCGCCGCCGCCCAGCGTGATGATCTGCAAAACGTCTCGCCACAGATCCGCCATCTGGCGTTGTTCGATCGTTCCACCACCGCACGCTTCAAAGGCGACATCCTGTTGCTCGACAAGCACGGCGAGGTGATCGCCGACTCCTCGCGCATCGAACCGAAACCGGGCAATTTCGCTGACCGGGATTATTTTCTCGCCCATGCGTTCAACCGCGACATGGGCATGTTTATCAGCCGACCGTTCAAGACCCGTTGCGACTGCGACGAGGCTGACCAGTGGCGGATCAGCTTCAGCCGGCGCATTGCTTCGCAGACCGGTGAGTTCCTTGGCGTGGCCGTCGCTTCGTTGAAACTCGATTACTTCGACGACCTGTTCAAAAGCCTCGACATCGGCACCGACAGTACGCTCAACATCATCAACAGCGATGGCGTTCTGCTCGCACAGAAGCCGTACCTGCAGAGCGACTCGGTAGGCAAGAGCTTCGGCAATCGGCCCAACGTTATACGGATTCTCAACGACCGCGATGGCAGCGGCAGTTTCACCAGTACGTCCAGCATGGATGAACAACGCCGGCTCTACACCTACTCACGGGTCGGCAATCTGCCGTTAACGGTGATGGTCGCGCTGTCCAGCGCTGAAGTGTTCGGCACCTGGCGGCGCACGGCCCTGCTGATCAGCGGCGCCACCGGCGTGCTGTGCATGGGCCTGCTGTGGCTGACCTGGATGCTGGCCCGCGAGTTGCGCCGACGCCAGCGCGCCGAGCGCGAACTGGCGCAACTGGCCGCCACCGACGACCTGACCGGCGTAGCCAATCGGCGCATGCTCGATCAGACGTTGCGTCACGAGTGGTTCCGCGCCCAGCGCTCGGGCCAGCCGCTGTCGGTGATGATGATCGATGCCGACCACTTCAAGGCGTTCAATGACCGGCATGGCCATCAGGCTGGCGATCAGGCGTTGAAAACGCTGGCCCGGGTCATCGGCGAAAACGTCCGGCGCCCGGCGGATCTGGTGGCGCGTTACGGCGGCGAGGAGTTTTCGGTGATTCTCGCCGAAACCGACAGTGCCGGCGCGCAACAGATTGCCGAGCAGATTCGTCAGGCCGTGGAGAACTTGCCGTGGGTCGATGGGGCTGAGCGGGCGATGACCGTGAGTATCGGCATCGCGACGTGGACATCGGCGAGTGAAATGACCTTGGAGCAGTTGCTGTTTGCGGCGGACAAGGCGTTGTATCAGGCCAAGGAAGGCGGGCGGAATCGGGTGGTGGTATCGGTTTGAGAAATGCAATGGCCACCGGCCCTATCGCGAGCAGGCTCACTCCTACAATTGGAATGCGTTCCCTGTAGGAGTGAGCC
>NZ_JABWQR010000050.1:0-20149 GCF_014270125.1 Pseudomonas sp. SWRI99
CTCCTACAGCTTTGATCGTGTGCATCCAGCAAGAAACAGGTCGGCTGTAAGGCCGCCTTCGCTGGCAAGCCAGCTCCCACAGGAATGATGTACATCTGGGAGAGATCGGTTGGCTGTCAGGCCGCCATCAAGAGCAGGCTCACTCCTACAGCTTTGATCGTGTGCATCCAGCAAGAAACAGGTCGGCTGTAAGGCCGCCTTCGCTGGCAAGCCAGCTCCCACAGGAATGATGTACATCTGGGAGAGATCGGTTGGCTGTCAGGCCGCCATCAAGAGCAGGCTCACTCCTACAGTTTTGATCGTGTGCATCCAGCAAGAAACAGGTCGGCTGTCAGGCCGCCTTCGCGAGCAGGCTCGCTCTCACAGAAAAGCAACGCAGCGCAGCTGCCCGCGGCGAAGCCGCCCCACTCAACAATGAGCGTTAGCTCGAGTAACGCTCTTGATCTTGATGCACAGCGCCCGTCGGAAGGCTGAGTGGAGGGATTGATCCGGGCGTGGGAGCGCAGCGACCGTTTGGCGCAGCCAAACACAGCGAGAGGAGGTGCAGCGAAGCAAACCGGAGACGCTGCGCCCGGATCGATCCCGCAGCGAAGGCACCCCGAGCCCAGGCGAGGGGCCGCACGTCAGGGCAAAAGGCCTTTGGTTACTTTGGGCCCCCAAAGTGACCCGCCGTCAGGGCGGAACCGCCAGCCGCAGCACCGAAAAAAACGGATATTCACCCAACCCCCCACCAACACGGTCGGCCCAAAGGCCGCCGAGTTCACCCGGCCTGAACCCGAGGCTTGGGAAACAGATTATCCAGAGTCTCCAACAACCGCACGTGATAAATCGGCTTGCGAAAAAGATCCAGCACCTGCAACCGCAACATGTCGCTGACATCCTCCATATCCGCATGCCCCGACATCACAATCACCGGCAAATGCTCGCGCGACGTGTGCTCGCGCAAGCGCCTGATCAACGACATGCCCGACTCCTCCGGCATGCGCAAATCAGTAATCACCAACGCAATATCCGGATGCCGGGTCAGCAGATGCAACGCCAGCTTCACCGACGTCGCGGTATGACACACAAACCCCTCACCCTCCAGCAACTCAGCCAACTCCAGCAACGCGTCCTCTTCATCGTCAACCAGAAGCAACTGCTGGCGCGGCAGCGAGCGAGAATTCATGGGCAACCCCTGAACACTGAAAGTAACCCCAAGTGTAGCGCGCCATCGACCAGGCGCGAGCGCCAGCCGCGTCAGGGTGTCTGCACCGGCGCCGTCTGCGCGGTGCCGCCGAGAGACACCAGCACGCTGTTGAAGATATCGAAAACCTTGGTACCCAGCGGCGTAATGAACACCACGACCACCACCGCCACCATGGCGACGACAATTGCATATTCAATGGCCGAAGCCGCTTCGGTACTCACCAGAAACGTGCGCCAGCGCGCGATCAGGTATTCAAGGAGCATAAGGTTTCTCCTTTGCGCCAGTGGACCGCCGGATACCGGAAATCCAATGACCTCGACAATGCCTGCGCGGGCCTTGTATCACTGGCTGCTCAGGCATCGAAAAAGAACGGGAAACCTCGTGTCACGTCGTAGGCCTGACCTCGGCGGTTCCACCGAGCTCGGTCAGAATGGCGTTGAAAATCGCCAGGACCTTAGCGCCAATGGGCGTTACAAACACCACAACCACCACGGCCACCATCGCCGCAACGATTGCGTATTCAATAGCCGACGCAGCTTCTTCGCTTTTGCAGAAAGTCCGGGTCCGGGCCAACAGATAATCGAAAGTCATACCAAACATAGCTCCACTCCTTCGCGCCTCTGGCGCCGACAACACTACCGCGGCAAGGTTCCACCGTGCTGCTTGAGCATTGTCAACAAACCCCGTCCCAACAACTGTAAGAACGGATTAATCACAAAGCATTAATCCCACCCTTTCAGCGACGTTTCCTGCTGTTAATTGGCCAAGCCCCATACTTTGGTGGGTTATTTGCCTGTCATTAATGGCGCTTTTGCTTGGATCAGCTAGCTTGGAAATAGCGAAATAGTTGCATGTTCATAGCTGCCGAATCAGTACTCCTCTCGCGAACAAAATGCAGTTGGGTTGTGCAGCAGGAAAGGGAGAGCCGTCATGAACAGTCGCATCACCATGGGCCTTGCCGCGCTGCTGCTGCTCGGTGCTGTTTTCGTCGGTTACTGGGGACTGGTCCTCAGCCGCCAACCGGCCCCTGTCGCCGAGGCGCCCGCAGCGCCAGCCGTCGCCCTTGAAAAAACTGTCGCGATTGCCGAAGACCAGACCCGCCAGGCCGTGGTGGTGCTGCTGCACGATGTGCCGCCCTTCACCCCGCTGACCGCCGCCGATGTGGCCGTGGAAAAACTGCGCAGCGCACCGGCCGGCAGCCTCGCCAGCGTCGACCAGGCCATCGGGCGTACACCTTGGCGCCACCTGCGCGCCGGCACCTGGCTCAACGAGGAAAGTTTTCAGGCCGGCGGCGCCTTGGCGCGGATGATTCACAGCGACGAACGCGCCTTGACCGTGGCCGTCGACGAAGTGATCGGCGCCGCCGGACAACTGCTGCCGGGCGACTACGTGGATGTGCTGCTCTACCTGCGTGAGGATGCGAGCAACCTGCAGCAGTCGGCACAGATCGTCGTCCCGGCCCTGCGCGTGCTCGGCGTCGGTGATCAGTACGGCTTGACCAACGACGGCCAGCCGGCCTCCCCGGCCTTGAGCGCCGAGGAAAAAATCAAACAGGATCAACGCCGGGTTGCCGCGCGCACCGTGGTGCTGGCGGTGCCGGAAAAACTCCTCAGCCGCCTGATGCTGGCGACCCAGGTCGGCACGTTACGCCTGGCCGTGCGCAGCAGCGAAGAGCAGCGCCTGGCCAAATACTGGGCTGGCGAAGGCCAGTCCCCCGCGCAGCTCGACAAAGCCAACAGCCAACTCTTCCAGTTCACCCAACTGGCCTTGGCCGGCGCGCAGAAAACACCGTCCAGCGCTACTTCCAGCGCTGCACCCAGGCCTGCGGTGGAGATCATTCGCGGCAACCAGCTCAGCCAGCAAACCCCATGACGGCGCAAGGATTCAAGTGCATGCAGAGTCGACTCAGACCGACCGTGAAATCTGTACTTCGGGCCTTGTTGCTGCTGGGACTGTCGATGGACGTCGCGCTCGCGGCGGTCGGCAATTGCGCGGCGCTCAGACAACTGCCTTCCGTCATCGAGATCGGCGAGGGCTTTCAGCAGGATATGCAGTCGCCGGTGGCGATCACTCGTCTGGCGATCGGTGATCCGAAAATTGCCGACGTGCACGCCAACGGCAGCGCGTCCTTTCTGCTCACCGGCGTCGGTCCGGGTGCAACCAGCCTGATGGTCTGGACGGCGTGCTCGGCGCAGCCGCAACAGGCCATGGTATTTGTCCAGGGCGCCGCCACCAGCGCCCTGACCAGCCGCGTACCGTCGGACGATCCGAGCCTGCCGTCCCAGGTGCAGACCGACATTCGCTTCGTCGAAGTCAGCCGCACCAAACTCAAGGAAGCCACAGCGTCGCTGATCGGCACCCGCGGCAATTTCCTCTTCGGCTCGCCTGGCACGCTGCCGCCTATCGACGGCGTGCCGCAGCCGCGCCTGCCGGTGGACAACTCGTTGTTCAACTTCTCGTGGATCGGCGGCAAGACCATGGCGATCATCAACGCCCTGGAAACCAGCGGCTTCGCCTACACCCTGGCGCGGCCCAGTCTGGTGGCGCTGAACGGGCAAAGCGCAAGTTTTCTCGCCGGCGGTGAAATTCCGATTCCGGTGCCCAGTTCAGGCAGCGACAGTGTGTCGATCGAGTACAAGGAATTCGGCATCCGCCTGACCCTGACGCCAACCATCATCGGCCGTGACCGCATCTCCCTGAAGGTCGCCCCGGAAGTCAGCGAACTGGATTTTGCCAATGCAGTGAACATTGCCGGCACCACGGTGCCGGCGCTGACCATCCGCCGCACCGACACCAGCGTGTCGCTGGGCGATGGCGAAAGTTTCGTCATCAGCGGCCTGATCAGCACCACCAACAGCTCGCAAGTGAACAAGTTTCCCGGCCTGGGCGACATTCCGGTGCTGGGTGCGTTTTTCAAGGGGTCGCAAATCAAGCGCGAAGAACGTGAATTGTTGATGATCGTCACTCCGCATCTGGTGCACCCGCTGGCCGCCGATGCGCAACTGCCGTCGTTACCGGGGGAAAAACTGCGTAACTACGACCCCAACTTCTACCGCATGTTTTTCCTCGAAAACGGTAATTTCGACAAGCGCAGCGGGTTGTCCCAATGAACCAGAACCTGAGCCAGACCTTCCTCGCCATCACCCGCAACAGCACCGACCTGGAGTGGCTGCAAAGCGCCCTCGCGCCGCTGGGCCAAGTGGTCAGCGCCGGTGCCGGCAGCCTTGACGAACTGCTGGCACTGGTCGATGTGACGTTCGCCCATTTGGTCTTCGTCGGTCTTGACCGCGAGCATATCGTGGCCCAGAGCGCGCTGATCGAAGGTGCGCTGGAAGCCAAGCCGATGCTGGCGATCGTCGCCCTGGGCGACGGCATGGACAATCAGCTTGTGCTGAACGCGATGCGCGCCGGCGCGCGGGACTTTGTCGCCTATGGCTCACGTTCCAGTGAGGTCGCCGGGCTGGTGCGGCGTCTGAGCAAAAGGCTGCCGGCGGTCGCGCCGAACACGCAATTGGGTGGCCTCACCGTCCTGTACGGAGTGCAGAGCAGCTCGGACGGCGCCTTGCTCGCCAATCACATGGCGATGGTGGTGCAGCAAAGCGGCCAGCAAACGCTGCTGCTCGATCTCGGCCTGCCCCGCGGCGACAGTCTCGCGCTGCTGGGCCTGGAAAGTTCGTTTCACTTCGGCGATGCCTTGCGCCACTTGCGCCGCCTCGACGCTACGCTGATCGACAGCGCTTTTACCAGTGCCGACAACGGCCTGCGCATCCTCGCCTACGCCAGCACCGACGAGCCGCTGGAGACCACCAGTGCCGCCGAGCTGTACATGCTGCTCAGCGCCCTGCGCCAGCACTTTCAGCACATCGTGGTGAACCTCACCGGGCAAGCGGACAGCGAAGCGTTGCGCACCTTCGTCAGCCACTGCGACAAGCTGCTGTGGTACACCGATCAGAACGTACTCAACTGCCGGCGCAACCTCGCGGTGCTCAACCTGTGGCGCGAAAAAGGCATGAAGCTTGAGCACGGGCGACTGCTGATCGACCGCTATCTGAGCCACGTTGCCCCCGATTCGGAAACCCTCGGCAAGACCTTTAATCTGGAAGTATTTGCGGTGCTGGCCTTCAATCCGGAAGTGCGCCTGAATGCAAAAAACCAGGGCGTGAGCCTGTTCGAACTGGCCCCACGGGAAAAACTCACCCAGAGCCTGCGCACCCTCGGCGAACGCCTGGCCAAACGCTCGGAAGGCCTGAGCAAACCGAAGGTGACCTGGTTCGATCGTCTGCGAGGCAACTCATGAGCGCAGAAAAACTGTTTGGCTCGACGCCACGCGGTGCGATCGGCAACACCGATCACGAGGGCCTGAAGCTGGTTCTGCATCGCTACATCATCGACGCCATCGAAGAGTCGGGAAAAAACCTGCTGGAAGGCGCGCGCCCGCAACTGGCGCACTTCGTCACCGACAAGGTCGCCGAATACATCGCCCGCCTCCACCTGGCGATCTCCCGCTACGAAATGGAGCGGCTGGGCGAGGAAATCGTCGACGAACTCACCGGTTTCGGCCCGCTGGAAGTGTTGCTGCGCGACCCGTCGGTGACGGAAATTCTGGTCAACGGTCCGCACCGGGTGTTCATCGAGCGCGACGGCGTACTGCACCAGAGCGACCTGCGCTTTATCGATGCGCACCACGTCGAGCGGGTCATGCAGCGCATCCTCGCGCCGCTGGGACGGCGCCTCGATGAATCTTCGCCGATGGTCGACGCACGCCTGCCCGACGGTAGCCGGGTCAACGCGATCATCCCGCCGATTGCCCTGGACGGCCCGTGCCTGTCGATTCGCAAGTTTCGCAAGGACATGCTCAAAAGCACCGACCTGATGGCCATGCAGACCATCGATCTGGCGATCTTCGAGTTTCTGCAGGACGCCGTTGGCAAGCGCTGCAACATTCTAATCAGCGGCGGCACCGGCACCGGCAAGACCACGCTGCTGAATATTCTCAGCCAGTTGATCAATCCTCACGAGCGTCTGGTCACCATCGAAGACGTCGCCGAACTGCAACTGGGCCACCCTCACGTCGTGCGCCTGGAAACCCGTCCGCCGAACGCCGAAGGCCACGGCGAAGTGAAGGCCAGCGACCTGATCCGCAACGCCCTGCGCATGCGTCCCGACCGGATCATCCTCGGTGAAATCCGCGGCGTCGAAGTGGTCGATGTGCTCACGGCCATGAACACCGGCCATGACGGCTCGATGAGCACCGTGCACGCCAACAATGCCCAGGATGCCTTGCTGCGCCTGGAGACGCTGGTGGGCCTGACCGGACGTTCCATCGCCGAACGCACCCTGCGCCAGATGATCTGCGCCGCACTCGATGTGATCATCCAATTGACGCGCATGCCCGACGGCCGCCGCTGCGTCAGCGAAGTGGTGGAAGTGGTCGGCATCCGCGAAGACGTCTACGTCACCAACACCCTGTTCCGCCTCGACCGCCGTACGGGTTTCGGCTTCCTGCGCGAAGCGGTCAATCCGGCCGGCGACAAGTTGCGCCACGACACCCACCTGGGCTGACGGCAAGGAGCTCGCAGATGCTGGGACCGCTTGTACTGATCGCCCTTTGCCTGGTCTTGCTCGGGCTGTCGATCCATCTCTTTGTGCAGGGTCTGCGCAAGACCGCGACGGAAAAAGTCCTCAGCCGACTGGCCGCCGGTCAGCCGCAACTGACCGCCGAACAGCCGAAGCGGGTCGGCCTTGAACGGATGTTTTTGCGCGCCGGCCTTGGGCGCCCGAGCGAGCGTTTGGGTGTGTGGCTGAGCCTGTGGGCCTTGGCGATGGGCCTGGGGTTTTTAACCGCCAGTTGGGCCGGGCTGCTGATCATGCTCATCGCCCCGCCAGTGGCCTTGCGGGTGTACATCGCCATCCGCTATCAGCGCCGGATCAAACGCATGATCGAGCAACTGCCGCAATTGCTCGACCACACCGTGCGCAGTCTCAAGTCCGGGCGCACCCTCAGTGACGCGGTGCTGGGCGCCATCGAAGCCAGCGAGGACCCACTGAAAACCGCCATGGGCCGGGTGCAGCGCAACGTGCAACTGGGCGTCAACCTGCCGGATGCGATCAGTGATTTTGCCGAACTCTACGAGCAGGACGAACTGCGCATGTTCGCCCTGGGCCTGAAGGTCAACCACCGCTACGGCGGCAACGCCAGCGAGCTGTTGGAGAACCTGATCAAACTGATCCGCGAACGCGACCAGGGCGCACGCCAACTGCGCGCACTGACCGGCGAAACACGCATGACCGCCTGGGTGCTGGGTTCGCTGCCGTTGATCCTGGTCAGCTATTTCATGCTGACCAACCCCGGCTACATGCTGGGCATGTGGAACGACTCCGGCGGCCAGACCATGCTGCTCACTGCCGCGAGCTTGCAGGTGTTTGGCAGTCTGGCGCTGTGGCGCATGTTGCGGAGCGTCTGAGATGGTCTGGCTCGCCGCCCTCCTGCTGTTGCTCGGCGCCCTGTTGCTGGCGGGCAATCACTGGCTGACCGAACGCCGCCGCGCCCGTCAGATCAGCCTGCGCCTGCAAGGGCAACTGGTGCGCGAGAATCGCTTCGGCCACTGGCTGCGGGCACTGGGCAACAGCCGCTTCGGCCAGCGTTCGGTGAGCATCGACAGCGAAACCCAGACCCTGCTCAGCCGCCTCGGCTGGCGGCGCGCCAACGAGCGCGCACTGTTCGCCGCCTGCCAGATCGGCACGCCATTGCTGGCCCTGGGACTGGCGGTCTTTCTGCAAGAAGTGTTTTTCCCCCAGGCGACCCACCGCTGGCTGGCGCCGATGTTCGCCGCCGGGGGCGGCTATTTGCTGCCCAAACGCATATTGGCCTATGCCGCCGCACGCCGACAGAAAACCATCGCGGTGGAGATTTCCACGTTTATTCCGCTGCTGCGCATCCTTTTCGAATCCGGCATGGCCGTCGAACAAGCCCTGCGCGTGCTCAGCACCGAAGGGCACAAACTGCTGCCGGAACTGACCCGCGAACTGCGCCTGCTGCTGACCCGGGTCGACTCGGGCCTGGAATTGGGGCAGGAACTGCACAAGACCGCGGTGATGCTCGCCGTCGACGAATTCACCGACACCTGCGTCATCCTCCACCAGTTGATCCACCAGGGCGGCGGTGCGATGAAATCGTTGCTGGCGCTCAAGCAACTGCTGGACGACCGACGCCTGACTCGCTTGCAGGAATACATCTCGAAAATGTCGGCGAAGATGTCGGTAGTGATGATGCTGTTTCTGTTTCCAGCCCTGCTGATCGTACTGGCCGGCCCGGGCTTCACCGCAATCACCCGGGCGTTTGCAAACTGACGCTGGCTCATGGAGAGCGCTTGATGAAACTACTGATAATCGTCGCAAGCCTGTTGCTGCTCGGCGGCTGCGCCACCGACGGCCAGGCACCGTGGACCTCGCTGCTGTCGCCGGCCAGTTGCAGCAAACTGACCTCGGAGCAAGAACTGGCCCTGAACCTGGCGGACGATCTGGCCAACGACGACAAGCTCCACGCCAGCCTCGCGAACCTGCAAAGCCTGCCAGACAACCTCAGCGAAGTACGCCTGCGCAAAGCCAAGGTCTATCGCCTGCTCGGCCGCAACGAAGCCGAGCCGCTCTACCGCAGCCTGCTCGGCGGCTGCCTCACCGCCCAGGCCGAACACGGTCTGGGCCAACTCTACGCCGCCCGCGGCGACAACGGCCAGGCCCAGGCCCACTTGCAACGCGCCGTACGCCTGGCCCCGACCGACGAAAAAATTCGCAACGACCTGGGCGTGGTCTACCTCAACCAACTGCGCCTGAACGAGGCCCGATTCGAATTCCTCACCGCCATTGAACTCACTCAGGACAACCAGTTGGCGACACTGAACATGGTCACTTTGCTGCTATACCAGAACAACTGGCAGCAAGCCGCCGAAATCGTCAGCCGCTCGAAACTGACCCCCGAACAATTCACCGAAGCCCGGCAACGCGCAGAAAAACTGAAAACCCCAATCAACGCCAAAGCAGCGCCCGGCGATCAAGTCGCAGCCGTCATCGACCCGCTGCCGCCGTCGGTCAAATAAGGAGCCCGCCATGAACACCCTCAAAGGCCTGTGCTACCTCACCCTGCTCACCCTGCCCGTGAACACCCACGCCATCGACGCCGGCCCGGCCTCGGCGCAACAACAGGAAACCGAAGGCTGGCTCCTCCTGCAAAGCCGCAACAAAGCCGCCTCCGCCAACCCCCAAAGCGCCACCGCTACCGAACGCGAACTGGCGATGCAGCGCTGGCTGAAGAAATACCAATACGAAATTCCGGATTTTTATGACCCGGATGCGGGGGGGAAGATCGAGAGCAAGAATTAGTTTTTTGGTGCCTTTGGGTAGCCTTCGCTGGCAAGTCAGCTCCCACAGTTGGGATTGGGTGAATCTGATGGCAATCAGGTGGCTGGTCGGACGTCTTCGCGAGCAGGCTCACTCCTACAGTAGGATTGTGGTGGGTCAGGAGGAAATGGGGCGGCTGGCAGGTCGCCTTCGCTGGCAAGCCAGCTCCCACAGTTGGGATTGGGTGAATCTGATTGAGATGAGGCGGCTGGTCGGACGCTTTCGCGAACAGGCTCACTCCTACAATTGAATCGCGTGGAGTCTGATGAATATGGGTCGGCTGGCAGGCCGCCTTCGCTGGCAAGCCAGCTCCCACAGAAAAGCAAAGCAAACCGCGTTGGCTTCTAACCACTCAGCACAATGAGCGTTAGCTCGAGTACCGCTTTTGCTTCTCACCACTCAACACGATGAGCGTTAGCTCGAGTACCGCTTTTGCTTCTCACCACTCAACACAATGAGCGTTAGCTCGAGTAAAGCTCTTGATCTTGATACACGGCGCCCGTCGGAAGGCTGAGCGGAGGGATTGATCCGGGCGTGGGAGCGCAGCGACCGTTTGGCGCAGCCAAACACAGCGAGAGGAGGTGCAGCGAAGCAAACCGGAGACGCTGCGCCCGGATCGATCCCGCAGCGAAGGCACCCCGAGCCACAGCGAGGGGCCGCACGTCAGGGCAAAAGGCCTTTGGTTACTTTGGGCCCCCAAAGTCACCCGCCGTAAGGGCGGAACCCTAAGCAGCCGTTACCGCAGCAACGGATATGCCCCCCAAAACCCAAACAACATGGCCGGCCCAAAGGCCGCCAAGTCAATGCGCCGTCACCCGAACCTGACGCACAGTAGCAGCACCGGGCGACAAGGCCAGCGCCAGCTGCGTCCGATTATGCATATGCGTCAACCGCAACACCTGCGACACATACAACTTCACCGTGTTCTCGGTAATCCCCAACTCACAGGCAATCTGATAATTGGTCTGCCCCTTGCCCACCAGCCGCGCAACATCAAGCTGGCGCGGCGACAACTGATCGAAGATCGCCGGCATCTGCGCCGCGTCCCCGCCGAGCATGTCACTGACCACCGCCGCCGGCTGACGACGCACCTTGTCCAGATCCTGATAAAGGTCATCAATCGACTCGGACAAGAACTGCAACTTCTGATTCAGATGCCCCAGGTGCAGATTTTTTTGTCGCTCCTGCAGAGCCAGCTCCTGGCGCTTGACCCCTTCAAGCAGCTCATCCAGATCCACCGGCTTCTGGTAGTAATCGGCAATCCCGGCCCGCAACGCCTTGATCACATCCTGCTTGTCGGCTCGCCCGGTGAGCATGATCGCCTCGAACACCCGATGCTGGCCGGCCAGCTTTTGCAGCGCCTGGATCAACTGAATGCCGTCCATGTCCGGCATATGCAGATCGCTGAGCACCAGCCCGATCTCCGCATCCACGCTGAAACGCTCGATCGCCTGCTGACTGGAATGACACGGCACGCAACGGTAGCCACTGCTTTCAAGAAATTCACAGAGTTCTTCAACGATCAGCGATTGATCATCGACAACCAGAATTTTTACTGCAGAGATTAGCTTGTTCACGAACCACTCCCTTGCTCGGGCCAAAGCTGACGGTTTCTGCACTTTGGCGGTGTGATCACCTCGTCTGAAGTTAGACGCACTTTCCGACTATGTACATAGGACTAGTGGCAACTGGCGATTAATGGATCCAGGGAAGTAAAAGCAGCACACCGATCAGCACAAAGGGTGCAAATGGCAGCTTTTCTGACGTATGCGGGGCCAGATGATGAAAACGTTGCCTAAGCCCTTGAGACATATGAAGCCAGACTCTTGGCGCCAGCAGCAGCCAGAGCAGACTCGCGACGCCAGCGCCGATAAACGCGCCGAGAATGA
The DNA here is from genome assembly GCF_014270125.1 of Pseudomonas sp. SWRI99. Taxonomy (NCBI): domain Bacteria; kingdom Pseudomonadati; phylum Pseudomonadota; class Gammaproteobacteria; order Pseudomonadales; family Pseudomonadaceae; genus Pseudomonas; species Pseudomonas sp. SWRI99. The sequence continues at coordinate 11,476 of NZ_JABWQR010000050.1, forward strand.
ACAGACCGTTCGTCGCAAGACCCAGAGCTGTCATTAATTTCACATCGCCGGCGCCCATGCGCCCCATGACGTAACCGGGCAGTGTCAGCACCAGCGCAATCAGACAAGCCCAGCCGCCCTGCCCCGCGTCAGCCCCAAGCCAGGTGTTGCCGGTCGACAGTAGCCAGACCAGCGCGAAGGCACCTGCGCCGAACGTCCAGGCATTGGAAATTTGCCGTTGCCGGGCGTCTTGCACAGCGCAAAGTGTCAGCCAAATCAGGAGGAAGAAAATCTGCATCCGCTAAAAACCGTCCGTGTTGGCTGAATGATTCTATGCTCAGACTACGCAGTGACTGTCAGGGTAGACGCACGGATGAGAACCGGCTTTCGGAAGTCGCAAAAAGGTGCGGTGGCGATTGAATTCGCTTTGGTGTTCATCATTTTTTTCGCCGTGTTTTACGGCCTGGTCAGCTACAGCCTGCCTTTTGTAATGATGCAATCGTTCAACGAGGCCACCGCTGAAGCGGTGCGCCGCAGCGTCGCGGTCGATCCGACTACACCCAACTACTCGACGGTCGTGGTCAATACCGCCAATGCCGCCCTGACCCAGCGATTGCAATGGCTGCCAACGGCGCTGAATCTGGTGATCGGGGTCGACACCAGCGCGGTCTATGACGCCGCCACCGGCACCTTGACGGTCACGGTGAATTACCCGGTCAGCAAACTCAATCAGGTCATGCCCTTTCTGGTGCTGCCGGGGATCGGCACCGTGCCCAACCTGCCCAGTCACCTGACTGCCGCATCGAGCCTGCAATTTTGACCGCCGGGGACAATCTTTTCGGGCGCCTGCTCAAGCGCGCACCGACCGCCGCCCACGAGTTGCCTGATCCGCTCGGCGCGCAGAGCACCGGTTTGCACCTGTATCTGGACGGCGCGGGTGGCGTCCTGCAAATGGCCGGACCGCTGCGCCATTTGCTGGCGCAGCACCCCCCCCACGGCCAGCCGCTACCGTTGAGTGCGTATCTGCTGGCGCACAGCACGCTGGCCGTTGAGGGACAGCCCCGGGACTGGCAAGGCCAAGTGCTCGACCTCGATTTTTCCAGCCACGGCGAGCAGCCCCTGCACCTGCGCGGCTGGGTACAGCCGCTGGGCGAAGGTTGGCTTTTGCAACTGATCGATATCGCCGACCTGCTGCGCGAACGCCAACAGTCGCGCCATCGCGAGGCCTGCCAGACCCTCGCCGCACAAGTCAGCGAACGCCTGCGCACGTGCAGCCTGACACGCTTGCCGGCGGTGCTTGGCGAACAACTGCAAGCCATCGCGCAACACTGGCACATCCCCTGCCTGGCCGTGGCCTTGCTCGATGAGCAGGGCCAGGGCTGGCAGATACACCAAGCGTTTCACCGCCACGATGCTCCGCAACTGTGGCAGGACGGTCAACGCCTGGGCACCGCGCTGGACAGTCTGAACGGCACCGCGCCGCAACGTTTCGGCGCTCATCATGGTTTGCAGGAGCACACTCGGGTGCAGGCGATCTTCGCCAGCGCCAGCGGTTTTGCCGTGCCATACAGCAATGACCAGGGGGTGGTGGCGTGGCTGCTCTGCGGTGTTTACGCCGTCGATCAAGCCGCCCCCTCGCTGACGGACCGGGACTGGCTGTCATTGGCCGGTGCACTGGCCGGCCCGCTGCTCAGCCGCTTGCGCGAGCAACAGCATCAGCAGTCGATGGAGCGTCTTGAATCCCTGCAAACCCTGCTCGGCACCGGCTGGTGGGAAATCAGCGACGCCGGCGGGATTGCTTTGGCGCCATCGCTGGCCGCCACGCTGCACCTCAACGACGCCAGATTGCCCGTCGAAGACTGGCTCAAGCATATCCATCCCGCCGATCGCGATGAGTTGCGCAGCCGCTTGCACGCCCTGCAACGGCAAGGAGAAGCGCTGACCTTGTGCGTCCGTCTGCACCACACCGACACAGGACAACCACCTGCCTGGTACCGCATCCAGGGCCAAGTCAGCGGTACCGGCGAGCATCGGCGTCTGGTGGGATTCATGCTCGACATCAGCGACATCCAGAACCAGCAGCAACTGGCCGCTGCCGCTCATGCTCGGCTGGACAACCTGATCGCCAGTTCGCCGGCGGTGATTTATGTCCAGCGCTATGAGGAAGGAGCCCTGCACCCGGCGTTTTTCAGCGCCAGCCTGCAACCCCTGCTCGGCTGGACGCTGGAAGAGTGCAGCGCGGCCGGCCTGATCGAGCGCGTGCACCCCGAAGACCGCGAGGTGTATTTCGAGCGCAGCCGCCAGTTGCTGCGCGAAGGCTCGGTGCGCACGCGTTATCGGCTGCGTGACCGCCGGGGCGATTATCACTGGTTGCTCGATGAGGCCAGGCTGTTGCGCAACGATCTCGGCCTGCCGGTCGAAGCGGTCGGTCTGTGGCTCGACGTTACCGACGCCACCCTGGCCGCCGAGCAGGTTCGGCTGAACGAAGAACGCTACCGGATTCTCGTCGAAGACTCGCCCGCGATGATCTGCCGCTACCGCCCGGACCTGACGCTGACCTTTGCCAACCGGCCGCTGGCGACTTATCTGGAATGCACGCCGGAACAGGTGCCGGGCATCGACCTGGGCGGCTGGATGTCCGACGAACAACGCAGCGCATTTGTTCAGCGCCTGGCCCTGCTGACCCCGCAACAGCCGGTGAGCACCGCCGAAATCAGCCTGCAATTGCCTGGCCGTGAACACGCCTGGTGGGTCTGGTCGGATCGCGGTGTGTTCGATGAAAGCGGGCAGTTGCTTGAAATCCAGGCCGTGGGGCGCGACAACACCGAGGTACGCCGCTCGCAGCAGCAACTCACGCAAAGCGCGAAGATGGCCACGCTCGGCGAAATGGCCACCGGCCTTGCCCATGAAATCAATCAGCCGTTGAACGTGATGCGCATGGCCATCGTCAACGTGCTCAAGCGCCTGAACAACGGCGAGGTGCAACTCGATTACCTGATCGACAAACTCAACCGCATCGACTCCCAGGTGCAGCGCGCCGCCAAGGTGGTGGATCACATGCGGGTGTTCGGCCGACGTTCGGAAATCGAGCAACAGCTGTTCAACCCCGCTTCGGCCATTGAGGGCACGCTGTCGCTGCTGGCCGAAGGCATGCGCGGCAAAGGCGTGGACCTGCGCATCAGCGCGACCGGCTTCGAGGCTCGGGTGTGCGGTTACGTCGATCAGCTTGAGCAAGTGTTGATCAACCTGATGGTCAACGCTCGCGACGCCCTGCTGGCCAAGCGCGTGAACGATTCCGCGTTCAAGCCATGGATTTCGATCTATGCCGAGCGCGACGAGGAGAACGTGCGGCTGTGGGTCGAGGACAATGGCGGCGGCATCGATCCGCGATTGCTCGAGCGGATTTTCGAGCCGTTTTTCACCACCAAACCGATCGGTGTCGGCACGGGCCTGGGGCTGTCGGTGAGTTACGGCATCATCGCCAATATGGGCGGACACCTGAGCGTGTGTAACTCGGTGGAGGGCGCACGGTTTTGCATAGAATTGCCTTTGGCAACAGACGCTCAAATCACCAGATAAGCCTTGCCGGTCTGGCCGCAAGTCATGTTGGCGCCGACGTCGACGTCCATCAGGTTGATGCCCAGACCGCTGAGCAGGTTGTTCAACAACGGGTCGAGCAAGGGGCTGATCAGCCCGGTGACGACAGGTAACAAGCGGGTGCTGACATCGCCGATCAACGAGGCCACACCCGTGATGACGGCGCCCAGCGGGTTGCTGCCTACCGGTTTGTAGACGATCAGATTGATCCCCGCCAGGGTGTTCGACAGGCTGCCGACGATATTGCTGGTCGGCGCCGCGGACTGGATGCTCGGTGGCAGCTTGAGGTTGGCGGGCGTGGCGAAGGGTGTGTTGCTGGAAAAAATCAGATTCTGGGTATTTTCCGCCACGCTGGTGTCGAGCTTGAGGGCGATGCCACCCGCGCCGAATTGAACATGCGTGGCGGGATTGCAACTGCCGATGCCGAGAATCTTGTGGCAGGTCACGATACCCAGATCAACCAGCGGCAACGGTGCAACCGTAGGCTTGGCTGCCGAAGAGAACGCAAGGGTCGGGTCGATCTTGCCAAGCATGAGGTCAGCAACCGAGGTAACGGTGTGGGCGGTCAGGCTTTTGCTGCCGGTGTTGCCCGTCGGGCAGCGGAAGTCGGTGACATAACTTTCAGCGCCGCCGGCATCCAGTGCGATGTCGATTTGCGGTAACGGCAGCAGCTTCGGGGCGAGCTGTTCGCAACCGGCGCCCAACAGGCAACCGAGCGAGTTGAGCGTATCCACCAGATTCAGGCTCAGCAAAGCATTAAGCGTCGGCGTCAATGTGCCAACCAGTCCCAGCACTGCATTCTCCAATCCCGTAACCCCGGTCAACACCGGCAAATTCACCGACAGCATCGTACGAACCTGCGCCGTGCGCACATAAATCCGGTCTGGCCCCAGCGGGTCGGCCTTGGCCCGGGCCGGGTCGCCGATGGCGGAAAACTGCGGCGGCTCGATAACCTTCACCCGTACCGTGACACCCGCCAGACCGAGCACATTGACCGGCAAGGTCGCCGCCACCGCACTTTTGCTGTTGGCCAGTTGCACCACGCCTTGCACCAGTTGCAACAACTGCAGATTCGCATCCAGACCCGCCGCCGTGGTGCCGGTCTGCAGTTGCAGAATTTCACCCAGCCTGACCGGCGCGGCGTTGGCCGCCGCTACCTGTAACTGACCCAGCGCAGTGATCACCTGGGCCGTCGCGCCATCGAGTTGCACCACCGTCGCGGCGGCCTGGAGTAATTGGGTCACGGTGGCTTGGGTATTGAGCAACTGTGTGTAATTCCCGGCAGCGACGTTAAGGTTGATCGCCAGTTGATCGAGGTATTTGAGCAGGTTGATGTCGGTGTTGAGCAGGCCCTCCCAGCCCAGCGCCGTGAGGCTGACGTTACCGCCGAGCAGCCCGGAAAACAGCGGATTGAGAATGTTCGAGCGGGCGGTATCGACGCTCGCCAGAGTGCTGCGAATATTTAACTGGGCGATGGTCGGCTGGGGTTTGGCGGCAACTGCCGAGGCATTGAGGGTGGTGTTGAGGCTGACCGGCGCGGCACTGAACAGCGCCTGCACACCACCGGCGAAACTGCTGGTCAGTGTGCGGCTGGCGGCGACTCTGACCGCGCCCGACTGAGTGGCATCCAGGGTAAAGGTGCGTAAACCGCTGGCGGCGGTCACCAGCATGCCGCAGGTGGTGGCGAGGGTGTTGCCGGCGTTGACGATGTAGCCGTTACGCAGCGCGCTTTGCCCGGCGAAAGTGGCCGCTGTCAGCCCGGGCAGGCAATTGCCGCCGCGACTGACGGCTTCGAGCGCGGCGTTGTCCACCACGCGCTGCAGTTTGCGCTGCTCCATGTACAGACGGCCTGTGTCGACCACCAGCAGCATCAACACCAGCGCCAGACTGAGCGTGGCGGCCGCCATCAAGCCGATCGCGCCGCGTTGCCGGGTCGGGCCGTTGAGTTGCGAACCAGGCAACATGGCGCACTCCTTTGCCGGCGCGATGCCGAGCGCTGCCTCCATTGGTGGGCTTGAGTGTAGACGCGGTGGAGCGAGCGTGCTGGCGTCGCGCAATGCCAGTCACATACCCCTGTAGGAGTGAGCCTGCTCGCGATAGCGGTGTGTCAGGCACATATTACCTGGCTGATACACCGTTATCGCGAGCAGGCTCACTCCTACAAGGGATTTGTGTCTGGCTAGAAAAAGGGGGCTCAACGCGGTGGATAGTTCGCCAGAATCCGCGCCACCGTTTCGCGGATGGCACTGCTGCGATCTTCCGGGTTCGGCCGGCTGGCGAGCATCTGCTCATCGCTGCCGCGCCAGACCAGTTTGCCGTCCTTGCCGTCCAGCAGGTCGATCTGCACGGTCGCGACCTTGTAAGTGATGTTGCGCGTCTCGTTGTACATCGGCGCGCCCCAGTAGCCGTTCCACGGGCCGCCCCAACCGCCGCCGTAATTGGTCGTCACTTGCTGCTGGCGATCCTCGACGATCAGATAAGCCTGCACATTCAAGTCAGCCCTGGCGCCGGCAGTGGCCGGGCGCAAACCGCGCTGATCGAGTTGGTCGGCCACTGCCTGGCGGATGCGTTGCTCGGTCAGGTCGCTCTTGATGCGCGGGTCATCGGGGCGATATTGCAGGGCGGGTTCTTTCCAGCTCCAGTTGCGATACGCGGCAAAGTCGCGGCTGGCGTCGAAATCATGATTAACCTGGTTGGACGCGCACGCAGTGAGCAGCGCGACCATGACCAGTAAAGCGAGACGACGGAACATGGGCTTTTCTCCGGTTGAAGACATGAACCCGCGGGAGCTTTCAAACAGCCGCTAAGCGGGAGGATACGCCGACAGGGCCTTTTCCACAGCGTCGCGGATCGAGTCGCTGCGCTCGATCTGATTGCCTTGAGCGCCGGTTTCGGCGCTGGCACTCCAGACCGGTTGACCGGTGCCCGCGTCAAACAGCTCAACCCGCACCACGACGACTTGCTCCTGGTAAGTGCGCACGATCGGCACCGTGTTGTACATGCCGTAACCGCGTCCATATCGATCATAGCCGCCGTAGCCACCGTAGGAGCCATAATCGTCGCGCACCTGGCGCAAACGGGTTTCCAGATGCAGGTTTGCGCTGACCCAAAGATCGGCCGGGCGATGATCGTGCAGCGGACGCAAGCCGCGCTGGTCGAGGGCATTGCTCACGGCTTCGGCCACCTGCGCCGAATCGGCCCATGCGCTGCCTGGCGGCAGTTGCCCGTTGAGCCACGTCCAACTGCGATAGCGTGCGTAATCGCGAGGTGGCGCCGGGTAAGCGCTACGGTCAAACGTGTTGGCCGCTTGCACGGGCGCGGGCGGCAAGGGCCGCGACTGCGCCACGTAGGGGTTGCTGCCCTGGCAGGCGGCCAACCCCAGACACATCAGCAATAACCCGGAATGAGCGTTCATGTGAGGCTCCCGTCAGATCGGCCGGCAGATCCAGTGCAGGTAGCGCCCAAGCCCGGCGAAGCTTGGGTGACGGCGGTGTGCGAGTTCCATTTCGAGCAAATCCGCCAATGGCGCGCGGCCCTGGAATTCCACCGGCATGTAATCGTGAAAAACCCGCACCCCGCTCTGGCTTTCGACCTGCCACAAACCGTCGAGTTGCGTTGCCAGCTCCCGCGGGTCGAGTGGCTGCTGCGGGGTCAGGCTCTGTTTTTCGCCGGCCATGACGTTGCTGCGCATTTTCTTGAAATGGCCCTTGAGCAGATTGCGGTAAATCAGCGCGTCGCGGTTGTAGAACGCCAGCGACAACCAGCCGTCGGGCCGGGTCAGTTGATGCAACACCGGCAGGATCGCATGGGGTTCGGCCAGCCACTCGAGCACGGCGTGACAGATCACCAGATCGTAACGTTCAGTGAGTTGCCCTGGCAGCTCCTGCCATGGCGCCTGAATGAATGTCGCGCTGTGCCCGGCCTCGGCGAACCGCTGGCGCGCGCCTTCGAGCATTGGCGCGGCCGGCTCGGTGAAGGTGATGTCGTGACCGCGTTCCGCCAGCCACAGCGACATGTGCCCCAGGCCACCGCCGATGTCGAGCACACGCAACGAGCGATCCGGCAGCGCTTCGGCGAGGTCGGCCTGCAACACCGCGAGGCGGATCGCGCCTTTGGCACCGCCGTAGATTTTTTCGGCGAACCGCGTCGCCAACTGATCGAAATGCCGGTCGCCCATCAGCTGAACCGCCGTTCGCTGTCGGCGAGCTTGGCGCGCACCACCTCGTTCATGTCCAGGCCCAACTCGCTGCACAGCAGCAACAGATACAGGACGATATCGCCGACTTCCTGCCCGGCGTGAGCCAGTTTGTCAGCGGGCAACTGGCGCGACTGGTCTTCGCTCAGCCACTGGAAGATTTCCACCAGCTCGGACATTTCGACGCTGGCGGCCATGGCGAGGTTTTTCGGGCTATGAAATTGCCGCCAGTCATTGCGGTCGCGAATGGCGTGCAGGCGTTCGGTCAGTTCAACAAGGTTCATCGGGCTCTCCTGAAGGCGTATAGCTTCGGGGGGATACCCACCGAAGGCAAGGGTTGCCGGTGAACTATTGTGGGAGCGAGCCTGCTCGCGAAGGCGGCTCATCCAGACTTGATTGGACTGACACGGCGCTTTCGCGAGCAGGCTCGCTCCCACACAATCCCCGTGCAAACCTTCTATCATGCAGGGAACTCGGCCACCCTCGGTGTGGCCCAAGGCTCAGCTCTTTCATCAGGATGCACACATGCGTGTAGAAAGCTTTTTCGAATGGCTCGGCCAGGCGCTCGGCTCGGTGATCCGGTTTATCGTCGACGGTCTCAGCGGCTTGTTCAATATGCTCAGCAATGCCGGCAGCAACTTTGTCGATGGTTTGGCACAAACGCTGGGGATGGATACCTCGATCATTAGCATTCTTGCGCTGATTGTCGGGCTGATGCTGCTGTGGTCCGCGATCCGGGCGTTCATGAATGCGTCGATCATTGCCGGGATCATCTGGTTGCTGCTGGGGTTGTGGTTGTTGAGCTGGATCATTCACTGACACCACCGCCCCCTGTGGGAGCGAGCCTGCTCGCGAAAGCGCTGTGTCAGTCAAATCAGCTCTGGATGATCCATCGCCTTCGCG
>NZ_JABWQR010000051.1:0-19259 GCF_014270125.1 Pseudomonas sp. SWRI99
TCTCAAGGAGTTTTCCGTTTCGACTGCGCCGGAAGTGGGGCGAATTATAGACTTCCAGAATCTGCCGTCAACCCCTATTTTAATAATTCTGTCATATCGATCAAAAAGCCCCAAAAACACAAAGGCCGACCTTAACGGTCGGCCTTCGGCACACCGAGCTACTTATAAGCTAGGGAATGCAAACTGCGAAGCTTCATGGCTCGCCCGTTGCGGCCAACGCTGGGTAATCGCCTTGCGACGGGTATAGAAGCGCACACCATCGGGACCGTAGGCATGCAGATCGCCAAACAGCGAGCGCTTCCAGCCACCGAAGCTGTGATAAGCCACTGGCACTGGCAGCGGCACGTTGACGCCGACCATGCCGACTTCGATCTCGTCACAGAACAGCCGCGCCGCTTCCCCGTCGCGGGTGAAGATGCAGGTGCCGTTGCCGTATTCGTGATCGTTGATCAGTTGCATCGCCTCTTCCAAGCTTTTCACACGGACGACGCACAGTACCGGCCCGAAGATCTCTTCCTTATAGATGCGCATTTGCGGGGTGACGTTATCGAACAGGCAGCCACCGAGGAAGAAGCCTTCTTCGTGCCCTGCCACACTCAATCCGCGACCGTCGACGACCAGGGTCGCGCCCGCTGCCACGCCGTCATCCACGTAACCGCTGACCTTGTCACGCGCCTGCCCGGTCACCAATGGCCCCATGTCCAGACCGCACGAAGTACCGGCACCGATTTTCAGCGCCTTGATCTGCGGAACCAGTTTCGCCACCAGCGCATCGGCCACTTGATCGCCGACACACACCGCCACCGAAATCGCCATGCAGCGCTCGCCACAAGAACCGTAAGCTGCGCCCATCAGTGCGCTGACGGCATTGTCCAGGTCGGCATCGGGCATCAGTACCGCATGGTTCTTCGCCCCGCCCAGTGCCTGAACGCGTTTGCCGCGCCTGGTGCCTTCGGCGTAGATGTATTCGGCAATCGGTGTCGAGCCGACGAAGCTCAGCGCTTTGACTTCCGGCGCTTCGATCAACGCGTCCACCGCCGTCTTGTCACCGTGGACCACGCTCATCACACCTTTCGGCAAGCCAGCTTCCAATAGCAACTGAGCAATCAGCAGTGTGGAGCTTGGATCGCGCTCGGACGGTTTGAGGATGAAGCAGTTGCCGCAGACGATCGCCAGCGGGTACATCCACAGTGGCACCATGGCCGGGAAGTTGAACGGGGTGATCCCGGCCACAATTCCCAGCGGCTGAAAGTCCGACCAGGCATCAATGTTCGGGCCGACGTTGCGGCTGTATTCGCCCTTGAGGATTTCCGGTGCTGCACAAGCGAACTCGACGTTCTCGATACCACGCTTCAATTCACCGGCGGCGTCTTCCAGGGTCTTGCCGTGCTCTTCGCTGATCAGTTGCGAAATGCGCGCTTCGTTCTGCTCCAGCAGTTGCTTGAAGCGGAACATCACCTGGGCACGTTTGGCCGGCGGCGTGTTGCGCCACGCAGGGAACGCAGCCTTGGCGGCGTCGATGGCTTTCTGGATGGTCGCCTGGCTGGCCAACGGCAATTTATGGATCGCCTGGCCGGTAGACGGGTTGAACACATCCACCGAGCGACCGTTCTCGGTCACCAGTTCGCCATTGATCAAATGCGGAATAACGCTCATCGAACACTCCTGAATGCTTGTGCACAGGCGCCAGGTAAGAAGCGCCTTCTATATATAGGTAGTTCCGTTGAGGAGCCGGATGTCACTGGCGCGTTCAAGTACGCCTTCGCGAGCAAGCTCGGCTCCCACAGTTGTTGTAAAGATCAGTCGAGCTTGTTCAGCACTTCGCCGACAGCATCGAACAGACGATCGAGATCTTGCGGCTTGCTGTTGAAGGTTGGGCCGAACTGCAGGGTGTCGCCGCCGAAGCGCACGTAGAACCCGGCTTTCCACAACGCCATGCCCGCCTCGAAGGGACGCACGATGGCGTCACCGTCACGCCCGGCAATCTGGATTGCACCGGCCAGACCGTAGTTGCGGATGTCGATGACGTTTTTCGAGCCTTTCAGGCCATGCAGCGCGTTTTCGAAATGCGGCGCGACTTCAGCGACGCTCTGCACCAGGTTTTCCTTTTGCAGCAAGTCGAGTGCCGCCAAGCCTGCGGCACAAGCCACCGGGTGTGCCGAATAGGTGTAGCCGTGCGGGAATTCCACAGCGTATTCCGGTGTCGGCTGGTTCATGAAGGTCTGGTAGATTTCGGAGCTGGCGATCACCGCGCCCATCGGAATCGCGCCATTGGTGACTTGCTTGGCGATGCACATCAGGTCTGGGGTCACGCCGAAGCTGTCGGCACCGAACATCGACCCGGTACGGCCGAACCCGGTAATCACTTCGTCGAACACCAGCAGGATGTTGTGCTGATCGCAAATCTCGCGCAGACGCTTGAGGTAACCCTGAGGCGGAACCAGGACACCGGCAGACCCGGCCATTGGCTCAACGAACACGGCGGCGATGTTGGAGGCGTCGTGCAATTCGATAAGCTTCAGCAGCTCGTCGGCCAGCGCGATACCGCCCTGCTCCGGCATGCCACGGGAAAAGGCATTGCTCGCCAGCAGTGTGTGCGGCAAGTGATCAACATCCATCATCGCCTGGCCAAACAGTTTACGGTTGCCGTTGACGCCGCCGAGGCTGGTGCCGGCGATGTTCACGCCGTGATAGCCACGGGCACGACCGATCATTTTGGTTTTGGTCGCCTGCCCTTTCAGACGCCAGTAGGCGCGGACCATTTTCACCGCGGTGTCAGCGCATTCCGAACCGGAGTCGGTGAAGAACACATGGTTCAGATCGCCCGGCGTCAGCTCGGTGATTTTTTCAGCCAACTGAAACGACAGCGGATGGCCGTACTGGAAGCCCGGCGAGTAATCGAGGGTGCCCAACTGTTTCGAAACGGCTTCCTGAATTTCCTTGCGGGTGTGCCCGGCGCCGCAGGTCCACAGACCGGACAGCGAATCGTAGATTTTGCGGCCCTTGTCGTCGAACAGCCAACTGCCTTCGGCGCCGACGATCAAACGCGGATCGCGCTGAAAGTTGCGATTGGCGGTGTACGGCATCCAGTGCGCTTCCAGCTTCAGTTGGCTGGCCAGTGGCGACGGCGCGTTTTCAGGCATGTTCATCGGGCAAAACCTCGCAGGGCATAAGCGTCAGGGAGATGGAAAGCGTTGTTGCAGCTAAATTGCCACGGCGATAAAGTCGGTGAAATTCAACTCTTCTAACCTTCAGTTAGATGCCGGCTAAACAAAGAGAACAAAAAAATGAGCAGCCGCCGTCCCGATCCGCTGGCCCAGGTCAGTGACTTTGATATTCGCCTGCTGCGGATTTTTCGCAGCGTCGTCGAATGTGGCGGCTTCTCGGCAGCGGAAACCGTGCTCGGCATTGGTCGGTCAGCGATCAGCCAGCAGATGAGCGATCTGGAACAGCGCCTCGGTTTGCGCCTGTGCCAGCGCGGGCGGGCCGGGTTTTCTCTGACCGAGGAAGGTCGCGAGGTTTACCAATCGGCGCTACAGCTTTTGAGTGCGCTGGAAAGTTTCCGCACCGAGGTCAACGGTCTGCACCAACATCTGCGTGGCGAGTTGATCATTGGCCTGACCGACAACCTCGTCACCCTGCCCCACATGCGCATCACCCACGCTCTCGCCCAACTGAAGGAGCGCGGGCCGGATGTGCAAATCCAGATCCGTATGATCGCGCCTAATGAAGTCGAGCAAGGTGTGCTCGACGGGCGTTTGCATGTTGGCGTGGTGCCGCAGGCCAGCGCATTGTCGGGGCTGGAATATCAGCCGTTGTACAGCGAACGTTCGCTGCTTTACTGCGCGGTCGGCCATCCGTTGTTTTATGTTGATGACAAACAACTCGATGACCAGCGCCTGAACAGTCAGGACGCGATTGCACCGACCTTCCGGTTGCCGGCAGACATCCAAGCGCACTATCAAGCGCTCAACTGCACCGCCAGCGCGTCGGATCGTGAAGGCATGGCGTTTTTGATTTTGACCGGACGCTACATTGGTTATCTGCCGGATCACTACGCCAGTCTTTGGGTGCAGCAGGGGCGTTTGCGTGCGCTCAAGGCCGGCACACGTTTTTACGATTTGAGCCTGGCATCGGTCACGCGCAAGGGCCGGCGCCCTCATTTGGTGCTGGAAAGCTTCTTGGAGAGTCTGGCGGCGACGCGCTGAAAGCCAGATCAAAGATCGTCCCAACGCGGCTCGAGCCTTCGGCAGCTGCTGCCTTTGACGGTCATCGCGTCAGAAAGCTGAGCAAGTGGACAGGTTTTTGCAGAGAAGGGTTAACTCGATCCTTCAACAAGAAGCCAACGCCATGCAGCCAGATTCCGATTCGTCCAGTGAACTCATCTACGGCCTCAACGACCGCCCCAAACCACTCGCCGCCCTGCTTGCCGCGTTACAACATGTGCTGGCCAGTTTCGTCGGCATCATCACCCCGCCGCTGGTCATCGGCTCGGCGCTCGGGCTGACCGCGCATTTGCCGTACCTGATCAGCATGGCGCTGATGGTCTCCGGCGTCGGCACCTTTATTCAGGCACGGCGTCCGTTCGGCATCGGCGCGGGCATGATCTGTCTGCAAGGCACCAGTTTCGCTTTTCTCGGGGCGGTGCTGTCGGCCGGTTTTCTGGTCAAGCAGCGTGGCGGCAGCCCGGAAGATATTCTGGCGATGGTCTTCGGTGTCTGTTTTTTCGGCGCCCTTGTGCAAATCGTGCTCAGCCGTTTTATCGGTCAGTTGCGCCGAGTCGTTACGCCGTTAGTGACCGGGATCGTCATTACCCTGATCGGGATCAGTTTGATCAAGGTGGGCATCACCGATCTGGGCGGTGGCTTCAATGCGCCGGACTTCGGTGCGCCGGGCAATCTGGCGCTGGGCGTATTCGTGTTGCTGACGATCATTCTGCTCAATCGCTCAAATACGCCGTGGATACGGCTGTCGGCGATCATCGTCGGCCTGCTGCTGGGCAGTCTGGCGGCCTGGTTCAGTGGCAAACTGATCCCTCAGCCATTGCCTGACTTACCTTTGGTGAGTTTTCCTACGCCGTTCAAGTTCGGTTTCAGCTTCGACTGGACAGCTTTCCTGCCTGTCGCGCTGATTTATCTGATCAGCACCATCGAAACCGTCGGCGACCTCACCGCCAACTGCATGCTCGCGCGTCAGCCGATCAGCGGCCCTTCTTATATAAGTCGCTTGCGCGGCGGCGTGCTCGGCGATGGCGTCAGTTGCATGATCGCGGCCACGTTCAGCGCTTTCCCTAACACCACGTTCGCGCAGAACAACGGCGTGATTCAATTGACGGGCGTCGCCAGCCGCTACGTCGGGCTGTACATCGGCGCGATCCTGTTCTGTCTCGGCCTGTTCCCGCTGATCGGCGCGGTGCTGCAACAGATTCCCAAACCGGTATTGGGCGGCGCCACGCTGGTGATGTTCGGGGCCGTCGCGGCGGCGGGTGTGCGCATCCTCGCGCAGTCGCCGCTGGACCGGCGCAGCATGCTGATCATCGCCACCTCGTTCGGCGTCGGCCTGGGCATCGCCGCGCAACCGAACCTGCTGCACCTGCTGCCGAAACTGGTGCAGAACCTGTTCGACTCGGCGATCACCAGCGGCGGGCTGACGGCAATATTCCTTTGCCTATTGTTGCCGGAAGGCAAAACCGCAGCGGCGAAAAGCCCCGCGCCGTTGAACAAGATCGAACAGGCGTAACGGTTTTATTGCGCAAGGACTTGTCGGATGCCTGTGGGTGCGCTATCAACGCAACCTGGCTGCACCCACAGACAATCCCGGAAGTGCCTATGACCTTTGAAGTCCCAGCCCATGGCGGCAAACCCGCCAGCCGCATTCGTCAGAAGAACGAAGAGACCATCCTCAAAGCCGCCGAAGACGAGTTCGCCCGTCACGGGTACAAAGGCACCAGCATGAACACCATCGCCCAGAATGCCGGGTTGCCCAAGGCCAATCTGCATTACTACTTCACCAACAAACTCGGTTTGTACGTGGCGGTGCTGAGCAACATCATTGAGCTGTGGGACAGCACCTTCAACACCCTCACCGCCGAGGACGATCCAGCCGAGGCGCTGACCCGCTATATTCGCGCGAAAATGGAGTTCTCCCGTCGCCAGCCACAGGCCTCGCGAATTTTCGCGATGGAAGTGATCAGCGGCGGCGAATGCCTGAGCGAGTATTTCAATCAGGATTACCGCACCTGGTTCACCGGCCGGGCGGCGGTGTTTCAGGCCTGGATCGATGCGGGCAAAATGGACCCGGTCGACCCGGTGCACCTGATTTTCCTGCTGTGGGGCAGCACTCAGCATTATGCCGACTTCGCCACGCAGATCTGCCGCGTGACCGGGCGCAGCAAGTTGACCAGACAGGACATGGAAGACGCCGGCAGCAACCTGATCCGCATCATTCTTAAAGGCTGCGGCCTCACACCTTCTCTATAAGACGTTTATGCCTTTCACCCTCAGCGGTTTTTGCGAGTACCGCGAAGAGATTCGCAAAAGCCGCTTTATCACCTTGGCAACTCCGATCAGCAGCCCCGCCGACGCGCAGGCGTTCTTCGAGCAGCACAGCGACTTGAACGCCACGCACAACTGCTGGGCGTGGAAACTCGGCGCGCAATATCGCAGCACCGACGATGGCGAACCCGGCGGTACGGCCGGGCGACCGATTCTCGCGGCGATTGAAGCGCAGGATTGCGACCAGGTCGCAGTCCTGGTGATTCGCTGGTATGGCGGTATTCAACTCGGCACTGGCGGTCTGGCCCGGGCGTATGGCGGCGGTGCAAACAAATGCCTGCAAGCGGCGGAGAAAATCGAGTTGATCAGCCGCGTGCCGTTAAGTTGCGCTTGCGGGTTTGCCGAGTTGGCGCTGGTGAAGTTGCGGGTGGCGGATCTGGGCGGATTGGTGGTGGCGGAAAACTTTACTGCCAATGGCGTCGAGTTGAAGTTGGCGGTGGGTGAGGCGCAGATCGCGGTACTGCAGGCGCAGTTGGCGGATTTGAGTCGGGGGCGGATTTTGTTGCAGCGCTAGATCCAGGATCAACAGATCGCAGCCTTCGGCAGCTCCTACCCGGAACGTTGCGATTTTTTTGGGGCATCTCGTGAATTGCTTATATCTGGCAACTTGCCCACATCCGCTGTGCGCCCGACTGTGGATAACCTGAGCACATATCGCTGTAACCCTTCTGTCACGCGGCTTTGCGCGGTTTGTTCATTTTTCGTTCAATTCATCCGACGAAAAGGAAATTCAAATTAAAAACAATCAGTTAGCCGCGTTTATCACCTTTAGAAGAAAGCACCACAGTGCTTATGCCCGGGTTCGCCGCTTGCACACAATTACTGTGGAACAACCTGTGGATAACCCGTTCATGACCGCCGCAGTCGCTGGATCTGCCTAGGCCCCGAGCAATTGCTCGTTTTTTAACCAACAACCCGCGGGCGAAACTGGAGCCTGTTCAAAGGCTTTGCGCTGAAATGGTGCTCGACGGAATGCCCAATCGGGCGCTGAGCCTTGGCAATCGGCACGGGCTGCAACGATCGGCGCGCGTTCCTGACTCACTGGCCAGGAAATTGCTTTATCCACAGGCACAACTCCAAGTCAGTCGAGCCTGTCATGCCCACCGCCCCTTCTGTTCCGCGCCTGCAACTGCGCCAGATCAGCAAACGCTACCCCGGTTGCCTGGCCAACGATGCCATCGACCTGAGCATTGCACCGGGCGAAATCCACGCCCTGCTCGGTGAGAACGGTGCGGGCAAAAGTACCCTGATGAAGATCATTTACGGCGTCACCCAGTGCGACAGCGGTGAAACGCTTTGGGAAGGTCAGCGCGTGCATATCCGCAATCCGGCGCAGGCGCGGCAGTTGGGGATTGGCATGGTGTTCCAGCATTTTTCGCTGTTCGAAACCCTCAGCGTGGCGCAGAACATTGCTTTGGCCATGGGCGCCGCAGCCGGCACGCCGAAGCAACTGGAGCCGAAGATTCGCGAAGTGTCGCGGCGCTACGGCATGGCGCTGGAGCCGGAGCGACTTGTCCACAGCCTGTCGATTGGCGAGCGGCAACGGGTGGAAATCATCCGCTGCCTGATGCAGGACATCCGCTTGCTGATCCTCGACGAACCGACTTCGGTGCTGACGCCACAAGAGGCCGACGACTTGTTCATCACCCTGCGCCGCCTCGCCGCTGAGGGTTGCAGCATTCTGTTTATCAGCCACAAGCTTGGTGAAGTGCGTGCCTTGTGCCACAGCGCCACGGTGCTGCGTGGCGGTCGGGTTGCCGGGCATTGCGTACCCGCCGAGTGTTCGGATCAGCAACTGGCGCAGCTGATGGTCGGCGCAGCGGCGACGTTGATTGGCGAGTATCCGAAGGTCAGCGGTGACGCGGCTTTTTTGCAGGTGCAGGGTTTGAGCTGGCACAACCCGGATCCGTTCGGCTGTTCGCTGTCAGGCGTCGACCTGCAAGTGCGCAGCGGCGAAATCGTCGGCATCGCCGGGGTCGCCGGCAATGGCCAGGATGAGCTGCTCGCCCTGCTCAGCGGCGAACAGACATTACCTCGGGCAGAAGCCGCGACCATTCGCTTCGCTGAGCGCAACGTCGCGGATTTGCGTGCGGATGCGCGGCGCAGACTGGGCCTGGCGTTCGTGCCTGCTGAACGCCTCGGCCACGGCGCAGTGCCGGATTTGAGCCTGGCTGACAACGCCCTGCTCAGCGCTTTCCAGCAAGGCTTGGTCAGCAACGGCTTGATACAACGCGGCAAAGTCGAAGCCCTCGCCCAACAGATCATTCAGCGCTTCGGCGTAAAAACGCCCGACACGCAAGCCGCCGCGCGCAGCCTGTCCGGCGGCAATCTGCAGAAATTCATTCTTGGCCGGGAAATCCTGCAACAACCGAAACTGCTGGTCGCCGCGCACCCGACCTGGGGCGTCGACGTCGGTGCCGCGGCGACCATCCACCGCGCATTGATCGCCCTGCGCGATGCCGGCGCAGCGATTCTGGTGATTTCCGAAGACCTCGACGAGCTGTTCCAGATCAGCGATCGCCTCGGCGCCCTGTGTGGCGGCCGACTGTCGGCGCTACGCGACACCCGCGATACGCAACTGAGCGAAGTCGGCGCGTGGATGGCCGGCCAGTTCGATCACTCACCTTGCGCCGCCCTGGTTTAACGGAGTTTCAACCATGCTGCTTTCTCTCGAACCCCGTGGTCAGCAATCGCGCCTGATGCTGTGGTGCTCGCCGTTATTGGCGGCGATGCTGACCCTCGGCTGTGGCTCGCTGCTGTTCATCGCACTCGGCCACGATCCGCTGCAAACCCTGCACACGCTGCTGATTGCGCCGGTCAGCGATCTGTACGGTGTCGGCGAACTGCTGGTCAAAGCGCTGCCGATTGTGCTTTGTGCACTTGGGCTGGCCGTGGCTTATCAGGCGCGGATCTGGAACATCGGCGCCGAAGGCCAGTTGCTGCTCGGTGCACTGGCCGGCAGTGCTCTGGCGGTGAACATTATCGAGATGCACAGCCGCTGGGCGCTGGTGCTGATTCTGCTGACCGGCACGCTGGCGGGCGCTGCATGGGCCGGCCTGACGGCATGGCTGCGTACACGCTTCAACGCCAACGAAATCCTCACCAGCATCATGCTCAATTACATCGCCCTGAACCTGCTGCTGTTTTGCGTACATGGTCCGCTGAAAGACCCTGCCGGATTCAATTTCCCCGAGTCGGCAATGTTCGGCGACGCCAGTCGCTTACCGTTGCTGCTGGAGGATGGCCGCGCGCACGCCGGGGCGTATTTCGCCCTGCTCGCTCTGGTCGCGGTGTGGGTGTTGTTGCAGAAAAGCTTTGTCGGATTCCAGATCAAGGTACTCGGCCTGGACAAGCGCGCGGCAGGCTTTGTCGGCTTTCGCGAGAAGCGTCTGGTCTGGCTGGTGCTGTTGATCAGTGGTGGCTTGGCCGGGCTGGCCGGCGTTTGCGAAGTGACCGGGCCGATTGGCCAACTGGTGCCGCAGGTCTCACCGGGTTATGGCTACGCGGCGATCACCGTGGCGTTTCTCGGTCGGCTCAATCCGCTCGGCATTCTGTTTGCCAGTCTGTTGATGGCACTGCTCTACATCGGCGGCGAGAACGCGCAGATGGCGCTCAATCTGCCGCAGGCGATCACCCAGTTGTTTCAGGGAATGATGCTGTTTTTCCTGCTTGCCTGTGACGTGCTGATTCTCTATCGGCCACGCCTGAAACTGCGCTGGACCCGGCGCGCCTCGTCCCCTGCCGTAACCGCCGGAGCGCTGTGATGGATATCGATCTGTTGAGTAATATTTTCTACGCCATGGTCCGCTGCGGCACGCCGCTGCTGTTGGTGGCGCTGGGGGAACTGATCTGCGAGAAGAGCGGCGTACTCAACCTCGGCCAGGAAGGCATGATGCTGTTCGGCGCCGTGATCGGGTTTATCGTCGCCCTCAACAGCGGCAACCTGTGGCTGGGTGTGCTGCTGGCGATGCTCGCCGGGATGCTGCTGTCGTCGCTGTTTGCCTTGGTCGCGCTGGTATTCAATGCCAATCAGGTGGCGACCGGACTGGCCCTGACGATTTTCGGTGTCGGGCTTTCGACGTTTGTCGGCGCGGCCTGGGTCGGTAAACCGCTGGCTGGATTCGAGCCGCTGGCCATTCCGCTGTTGAGTGAAATTCCGCTGATCGGAAGAATGCTGTTTGCCCAGGATCTGCTGGTGTACCTGTCGTTCGCGCTGTTTGCGCTGGTGGCGTGGGTGATCATGAAAAGTCGCGTGGGCCTGATCATTCAGGCGGTCGGCGAAAATCCGCATGCAGCCAGCGCCATGGGCTTGCCGGTGCTGACCGTGCGCACGTTGGCGGTCTTGTTCGGCGGTGCGATGGCCGGGTTGGCCGGGGCCTATCTGTCGCTGGCCTATACGCCGATGTGGGCCGAAAACATGACTGCCGGACGCGGCTGGATTGCACTGGCGCTGGTGGTATTTGCCAGTTGGCGTGTATGGCGGTTGCTGCTGGGGGCGTATCTGTTCGGCCTCGCCAGCATCCTGCACCTGGTGGCGCAGGGGTTGGGGCTGGCGATTCCTTCGAGTCTGCTGGCGATGTTGCCGTATGTCGCAACGATTGTGGTGCTGGTGTTGTTGTCCCGCGATGCCGTGCGCACACGGCTGTATGCGCCGGTTTCGTTGGGGCAACCTTGGCAGTCAGGACATTAGGCAGACACAAACCTGTGGCGAGGGAGCTTGCTCCCGCTCGGCGACGCAGTCGTCGTAACCTCGGTTTATCCTTAGAAATGTCTGGGAGCGCTTCGCACTCCAGCGGGAGCAAGCTCCCTCGCCACAACAAATGGGTAGCGCCTGAACCACGCCCCACGCCAGTTCGAAGATAAGGAAGACCACAAGAATCGAACTGGCGCCGTGCAGCAAGGCGTACCCTTGCCACGCCGCAAACAGAAACCGCCCCACCGCGTCATAGCGTCCATACAGCGCTTGCGGATCACGAATCCGCAGCACCGCCCAGACACAGACCACTGAGCCCAACAAGTTTGCCATCAGCATGTGCATGGATTGGAACGGCGGCAGTTCGCCAGGGAAATCCAGCGAGCTCAGCAGCCCATGCACAAGCGCGAAGCTCCACGGCGTGACAAACGCTGCCGTGACGATCAGGTCATACCAGGCGCTGCCGCGCACCACGTTGCGATACTGCGTTGCGGTCCACATCATCCTTGCTCCAGAAATTCAGGGAGCAGGCACGTTAAAGCCTGGGGTATGCTCCAGGGTCAATACCCCATTCGAGAAAACAGCATGCGCATCGGTGAATTAGCCCGGGCCAGCGCGGTCAGCCGTGACACCCTGCGCTTTTATGAGCAGCGCGGGCTGATCGCGGCGCAACGCAGCGCTAACGGCTACCGTGACTATCCGGCGGAAATGGTGCAACTGGTGCTCTACATCAAAACCGCGCAGCGGCTGGGCTTTACTCTGGGCGAGATCGGCAACAGCGTCGCCGCCCTGTGGCACGCCCGCGACCCGCAAAACGCCGTGGCGCAATTGCTGCGCGACAAACTGCAATTGGTTGAAACCCGCATGAGCGAACTCGACACGCTGCGCCAGGAGCTGCAACTGCGGCTCGGTCAGGCGTGTCCATTGAATCCTGAACGCTGACTTTCAAGGGAACCCATCATGTCTCAGGCAAAAACCGCATTGATCATCGGCGCCTCCCGGGGCTTGGGCCTCGGTCTGGTGAAAACCTTGCTCGCCGACGGCTGGCAAGTGATCGCAACGGTGCGCAATCCGCAAAAGGCCGAGGCGCTGCAAGCGCTGGGTGACGTGCGCATCGAAAAGCTCGACATGGACGATCAGCAAGCGGTGATCGCCCTGAACCAGAAACTCAAAGGCGAAACCTTTGACCTGCTGTTCGTCAACGCCGGAGTCAAAGGCCCCGACGTGCAGACCCCGGGCGGCGCGACGCTGGCCGAGGTCGGCCAATTGTTTTTCACCAACGCGGTGGCGCCGATCAATCTGGCCCAGCGTTTTGTCGGGCAGATCCGCGACGGCAGCGGGGTGCTGGCGTTCATGAGTTCGGTGCTCGGCAGCGTGACCATGCCGGATTCGCCAGGCCTGGCGTTGTATAAGGCGAGCAAGGCGGCCCTCAATTCGATGACCAACAGCTTTGTCACGCAACTGGGCGAACAGAAACTGACCGTGCTGTCGCTGCATCCGGGCTGGGTGAAGACGGACATGGGCGGTGATGGCGCCGATATCGATGTCGAGACCAGTACGCGTGGGCTGATCGATCAGGTGAATGCGTTCAGCGGCAAGGGCGGGCATCACTTCGTCAATTACAAGGGTGAAACGATTCCCTGGTAAGCATGCAAATCCCTGTGTAGGAGTGAGCCTGCTCGCGATAGCGGTGTGTCAGGTTAGACATATTTATCTGACACACCGCTATCGCGAGCAGGCTCACTCCTACAGGGGGTTCTTGGTGAATGGTCGGGTGGGGCTTGCCCGCCTTGGCTATTTGTTTGAAACTGCGCGCCTCGTCCTTTGCGGCGACCCTGGATCAGCAGACAGGGCAACACTGAGCTGGCAACCCTGAACCCAACTTTCAGAGGAGCCGGCCACAATGCCTGCGACCCGTACCTGGTTAAAAAATCCGCTCGCCATTTTCACGGCCAACGCGCTCGATGCCCGTGGCGGTCTGGTGCTGCAAGACGGTGTGATCGTCGAAGTGCTCGCGGCGGGTCAGCAGCCGTCGGCGCCGTGCCATGAAGTGTTCGATGCTCGCGAGCATGTAATCCTGCCGGGCCTGATCAACACCCACCATCATTTCTATCAGACCCTGACCCGCGCCTGGGCGCCGGTGGTCAATCAGCCGCTGTTTCCGTGGCTGAAAACCCTCTACCCGGTATGGGCCCGGCTGACCCCGGAAAAACTCGCGCTCGCGACCAAAGTGGCGTTGGCCGAGCTGCTGCTCTCGGGCTGCACCACCGCCGCTGATCATCACTACCTGTTCCCGGACGGTCTGGAGAACGCCATCGACGTGCAAGTCGAAAGCGTCCGCGAACTGGGCATGCGCGCCATGCTCACCCGCGGTTCGATGAGCCTCGGCGAGAAGGACGGCGGCCTGCCTCCACAGCAGACCGTGCAGGAAGGTCAGGTGATTCTCGACGATAGCCAGCGCCTGATTCACGAGTACCACGAGCGTGGCGACGGCGCGCAGATTCAGATCGCCCTGGCGCCCTGCTCGCCGTTTTCTGTCACCCCCGAAATCATGTCGGCCAGCGCTGATCTGGCGAACAAGCTTGATGTGCGTCTGCACACCCACCTCGCTGAAACCCTCGATGAAGAAGAGTTCTGCCTGCAACGCTTCGGCCTGCGCACCGTCGATTATCTCGACAGTGTCGGCTGGCTCGGCCCGCGCACCTGGCTGGCCCACGGCATCCATTTCAACCCCGATGAAATCGCCCGCCTCGGCCAGGCCGGCACCGGTATCTGCCACTGCCCGAGTTCGAACATGCGCCTGGCTTCCGGGATCTGCCCGAGCATCGAGCTGACCGACGCCGGCGCGCTGTTCGGTCTCGGTGTAGACGGTTCGGCCTCCAACGATGCCTCGAACATGATCCTTGAAGCGCGCCAGGCGCTGTACATCCAGCGCCTGCGCTACGGCGCCGAAAAGATCACCCCGGAACGCGTGCTGGGTTGGGCAACCAAAGGTTCGGCGAGCCTGTTGGGCCGTACCGACATCGGCGAAATCGCCGTGGGCAAACAGGCGGATCTGGCCTTGTTCAAGCTCGATGAACTGCGCTTCTCCGGCAGCCATGACCCGATTTCGGCACTGCTGCTGTGTGGGGCCGATCGAGCGGACCGGGTGATGATTGGCGGCAAGTGGCGCGTGGTCGATGGGCAGGTTGAGGGGCTGGATCTCAAAGGCCTGATCGCCGATCACAGCCAGGCGGCGCGGCAACTGATCGCCGGCACTTGATCCCCCTCCCCAACTGATCGTTCCCACGCTCTGCGTGGGAACGATCACATCAGAGACCGAGCAGGGACAGCATAATGAACGTCGCAAACAGCACAAAGTGCGTCATGCCCTCAATGGCATTGGTTTCGCCATCATTCAGGTTGATCGCACTGACAATCAGGGTGATGAAGATCATCACCGTCTGCACCGGCGTCATCGCCATCTGAAACGGCTGGCCGGTGTACAGCGCCATCGCTTCCATCACCGGCACGGTCAGGATCACCGTCGACAGTGACGCGCCCATCGCGATGTTCACCACCGATTGCATGCGGTTCGCCAGCGCCGCGCGCAACGCGGTCAGAATCTCCGGCGCCGCCGAAATCGCCGCCACCAGAATCGCCGTGATGACCGGCGGTGCGCCCGTGCCTTCCAGGCCCAGGTCGAGGGTTTTGGACATGACCTCGGCGAGTGCGCCGATCACCACCACGCCGAACACCAGAATGCCGATCGACAGCGCCAGACTGACCGGTTTCGGCTCTTGCTCGATCGGCTCTTTCTTGCGCCGTTTGTCCGGGTAGCTATAGCTGAAAAAATAACTGTGCGGGCCGACCTGCATGCGCAGAAACAGCGCATACAACACCACCATCGCGCCGATGGTAAACGCCGAATACAGCTTCCAGTTGGCCTCGGGAATAAACTCCGGCACCACCATCGACACGCCCATGGCGGTGAGGATCATCACGCTGTAGCTGCGCGCCGAATCGTCGTTGTAGGACTGCTCGCCGTGCTTGATGCCGCCCATCAGCGCGGCGAGGCCGAGGATGCCGTTGATATCGAGCATGACCGCCGAATAAATCGTGTCGCGCACCAGGGTGGCCGAGGCCTCGTTGCTCATCATGATCGCCAGAATCACGACTTCCACCAACACCGCCGCAAGGGTGAGGATCATTGTGCCGTAGGGATCGCCGACCTTTTCCGCAAGCAGTTCGGCCTGATGGGCGACCCGCATCGAGGCGGCGATGATGAAAGCGATCAGCACCAGGCCGCCGAGCAGCGCGACGATCTGGCCGCTGTGCAACAGCCAGTGTTCCAGTGGATAAGCGATGCACGCGGCAATGACTGCCAGCAGCAGAAAGCTTTCTTGCTTGAGGATTGAGAGCATGGCGGGCCTTTTGCCGAAAAGAGCTGATGAAGCTACTGACTGTCGGGCGGCGCTAAATGTTTCGTTACACCTTAGCGCACCAAGCGATGGCGGTGCTTGAGCAGGTGCACCTTTATTGGCCTTGATGGCCCTATCGCGAGCAGGCTCACTCCTACAAGGGAACGCATTTCAAATGTAGGAGTGAGCCTGCTCGCGATAGCCATCACACGGTTCCGGAAAGTTTGTTGTCCTGTTGGTCAGCAATTTGCATTGACCCTCAGCACACACAACAAAATGGAGCTGCCATTCATGCAAACACGTCCGCTGCACAAACTGCTGTGCGCCGCCATCGGTCTGGGGATCAGCCTGAGCGCCAGCGCTGCCGATCCGCTGAAGGTCGGTTTCGTTTACATCGGTCCGATCGGCGACCACGGCTGGACGTATCAGCATGAACAGGGGCGCAAGGCGCTGGCGGATAAGTTCGGCGCGCAGATCACCACCAATTACGTGGAAAACGTCGCCGAAGGCGCCGACGCCGAGCGGGTCATCCGCAACATGGCCAAGGACAAGTACGACCTGATCTTCACCACCTCTTTCGGTTATATGAACCCGACGCTGAAAGTCGCGAAGCAGTTTCCCAAGGTGACGTTCGAACACGCCACCGGCTACAAACAGGACAAGAACCTCGGCACCTACCTGGCGCGCACTTACGAGGGGCGCTACGTCGGCGGTTTCCTCGCGGCGAAGATGACCAAGAGCAAAAAAATCGGCTATGTCGCCTCGTTCCCGATTCCCGAGGTAATCCGCGACATCAACGCCATTCAGCTGGCCTTGAACAAGTACAACCCCGGCAGCGAAATCAAAGTGGTGTGGGTCAACTCCTGGTTCGATCCGGGCAAGGAAGCCGATGCCGCCAACGCCCTGATCGATCAGGGCGTCGACGTGGTGTTCCAGCACACCGACAGCCCGGCGCCGATCCAGGCCGCTGAACGACGTGGCGTATACGCGGTGGGTTACGCCTCGGACATGGCGCATTTCGGGCCGAAAGCGGTGCTGACTTCCATCGTCAACGACTGGGCGCCGCACTACATTCAGGCGACGCAAAGCGTCATCGACCACACGTGGAAACCCCAGGATTACTGGGGCGGCCTGAAGGAAGGCACGGTGCAACTGCCGATCAGCGACCTGGTCCCGGCACCGGTGAAAGCCGAGGCCGAGCAGATCATCGCCGACATCAAGAGCGGTGCATTGCAGCCGTTTACCGGGCCGATCAAGGATCAGAGCGGTGCGGAAAAAATCCCCGCGGGGGTGAGCGCGACGAATGCAGAACTGGCGTCGATGAATTACTACGTTGAGGGTATGAAGGCAGAGATGCCGAAGTAATCCCTCCAGCCGAAACACACCCCCTCCTGATCGTTCCCACGCTCTGCGTGGGAATGCAGCCCGGGACGCTCTGCGTCCCAAAAGCGGACGCGGAGCGTCCATTGAGGCATTCCCACGCAGAGCCTGGGAACGATCGATTGAGAGAATGAGAAATGAACCAGCTTCCCATCATCGACATCAGCCCGCTCTACACCACCGACGAAAGCGCCTGGCCCGCCGTGGCCGAGCAGATCGACCAAGCCTGTCGCGAGTGGGGCTTTTTCTATATCAAGGGTCATCCGATTTCTGCGCAGCGCATCGATGCCCTGCTCGATCACGCCCAGCGCTTTTTCGCCCTGCCCGCGGCAGAAAAACTCAAGATCGACATCACCCAGACCCGTCACCATCGCGGCTATGGCGCGATTGCCACCGAGCAACTGGACCCGGACAAACCCAGCGACCTGAAAGAAACCTTCGACATGGGCCTGCACCTGCCGGCTGATCACCCCGAGGTGCTGGCGCAAAAGCCGTTGCGCGGGCCAAATCGTCATCCGGCGCAACCCAGCTGGGAAGCCCTGATGGAGGCGCATTACTGCGACATGCAGGCGCTCGCGCAAACCCTGCTGCGGGCGATGACCATCGCGCTGGGGATCGAGCGCGACTTCTTCGACACGCGCTTCGTCGAGCCGGTCAGTGTGCTGCGCATGATCCATTACCCGCCGCGCCACACTGCCAGCTCCGCCGAGCAGCAAGGCGCCGGCGCGCACACCGATTACGGTTGCATTACCCTGCTCTACCAGGACAGTGCGGGCGGTCTGCAAGTGAAGAACGTTCAGGGTGAATGGATCGACGCGCCGCCGATTGACGGCACTTTCGTGGTCAATCTCGGTGACATGATGGCGCGCTGGAGCAATGACCGTTATCGCTCGACACCGCACCGGGTGATCAGCCCGCTCGGGGTTGATCGTTACTCGATGCCGTTCTTCGCCGAGCCGCACCCGGACACACGCATCGAGTGCCTGCCCGGTTGCCAGGACGCCGCGCATCCGGCGAAATATCCGACCACCACGTGCGCTGAGTTCCTGCTGTCGCGCTTCGCCGATACCTACGCCTATCGCCGCGAGCAGGAAGCCGTGTGATGGATCGTCTGGTCAGGTTTTGCCGATTATTTCGCCGCGCCTCTGTAGAATGCCGGCATTGCACCTGATGAGAAAAGACTATGTACGACTGGCTCAACGCCCTGCCCAAGGCTGAACTGCACCTGCATCTGGAAGGCTCGCTGGAGCCTGAATTGCTGTTCGCCCTCGCCGAACGCAACAAGATCGCCCTGCCGTGGAGCGACGTCGAAACCCTGCGCAAGGCTTATGCGTTCAACAACCTGCAAGAATTCCTCGACCTGTATTACCAGGGCGCGGACGTGCTGCGCACCTCGCAGGATTTCTACGACCTGACCTGGGCCTACCTGCTGCGCTGCAAGGCACAGAACGTGATTCACACCGAGCCGTTCTTTGATCCGCAAACTCACACCGACCGGGGCATCCCGTTTGAAGTGGTGCTCAATGGCATCGCCGCAGCACTCAAGGACGGCGAGACGCAACTGGGCATCAGCAGCGGTTTGATCCTCAGCTTCCTGCGTCACCTGAGCGAAGAAGAA
This sequence comes from Pseudomonas sp. SWRI99, assembly GCF_014270125.1. Lineage (NCBI taxonomy): Bacteria > Pseudomonadati > Pseudomonadota > Gammaproteobacteria > Pseudomonadales > Pseudomonadaceae > Pseudomonas > Pseudomonas sp. SWRI99. The sequence goes on from NZ_JABWQR010000051.1 coordinate 18,646, forward strand.
GCCGAGAAAACCCTCGATCAGGCGCTGCCGTTCCGTGACGCGTTTGTCGCGGTCGGTCTCGACAGTTCGGAGATGGGCCATCCACCGAGCAAGTTCCAGCGCGTCTTCGATCGCGCCCGCAACGAGGGCTTCCTCACCGTTGCGCACGCCGGTGAAGAAGGCCCGCCGGAGTACATCTGGGAAGCCATCGATCTGCTGAAAATCCAGCGCATCGACCACGGCGTGCGCGCGATCGAAGACGAGCGGCTAATGCAGCGAATCATCGACGAGCAGATTCCGCTGACGGTGTGCCCACTGTCGAACACCAAGCTTTGCGTGTTCGATCACATGTCGCAGCACAACATTCTCGACATGCTCGAGCGCGGCGTGAAGGTCACGGTGAACTCCGACGACCCGGCGTATTTCGGCGGTTACGTGACCGAAAACTTCCATGCGCTGCACGAACACCTGGGCATGACGCAGGACCAGGCCAAGCGTCTGGCCCAGAACAGCCTGGATGCTCGGTTGGTAAAACCTTAAACAACATCGCAGCACCAATGTAGGAGTGAGCCTGCTCGCGATGGCGGTTAGTCAATCAAATCAAGGTTGGCTGACACTCCGCATTCGCGAGCAAC
>NZ_JABWQR010000052.1:0-18147 GCF_014270125.1 Pseudomonas sp. SWRI99
GATCGTTCCCACGCTCTGCGTGGGAATGCCGCCCGGGACGCTCCGCGTTCCTTCGTCGGCGTGACGCAGAGCGTCACAGGATGCATTCCCACGCAGAGCGTGGGAACGATCTATCTAGGCGGTGTCAGTGAGAGAGCTGATTGGCAAACTGCCCCACCGCATCCACCACCTTCTGCGCACCGTCCTGAATCTCGACAATCACGGTCCCCGCCTCTGCCGCCAGCGCCAGCCCTTGCTCGGCCTGAAGCTTGCCGTCGGTCATCAGCGCCACGGCGTTACGCGCCATTTCCTGGTTCTGCCGCACCACGCCGATGATTTCATCGGTCGCCTGGCTGGTGCGCGAGGCCAGTTGCCGCACCTCGTCCGCGACCACGGCAAAACCACGGCCCTGTTCGCCGGCACGGGCGGCTTCGATCGCGGCGTTGAGCGCCAGCAGGTTGGTCTGTTCGGCAATGCCGCTGATGGTTTTGACGATGGTGCCGATCACCAGCGATTGTTCGTTCAGTGCTTCGATGCCCTCACCGGCGGCTTGCATGTGGCGTGACAAATCACGCATCACGTTCACCGCTTCGGTGACTACCGTGGTGCCGCGCTGCGCGGTACTGTCAGTTTGTTGCGAGGTGCTGTAAGCAATGCTGGCCGCGTCGGCAACCGCCTGCTCGCGGTTGACCTGATCGGTGATCACCGTGGCGAACTTCACCACTTTGTACAGTTTGTCGTTGGCATCGACCACCGGGTTGTAAGACGCCTCCAGCCACACCGTACGACCATGGCTGTCGATACGCTTGAAGCGGCCTGCGACGAACTCACCGCTGTTCAAACGCCGCCAGAAATTCTGGTACTCGGCGCTGTTGTACTCTTCCGGGGCGCAGAACGTGCGGTGATGTTTGCCTTTGATCTGCGCCAGGCTGTAACCCATGCCGTTGAGGAAGCGGTCATTGGCGCTGAGCACATTACCGTTGAGGTCGAACTCGATCACGGCGGTAGAACGTACCAGTGCACCGATCAGGTTTTCATGCTCGCGGGAGGCTTCGATGGTGCGGGTCAGGTCACTGGCGTAGAACGATATGTGTCTGATCCGCCCATCAGAGGCGCGAACCGGTTGCACGATCGAGCGCAGCCACGCCTCACCGCCATTGCCGCGCAACAGGCGCACGGCGCCGGCGAAATGCTCGCCGCGGGTCATGGCGTTCCTGAAGCGCTGATGGAATTCGTCGGTTTTGACGTGGGCCGGCACGATGTCTTCAATCGCCCGGCCGATCAGGTCCTGGCTTTTGTAGAACATCTCGCTGAGGAAGTTCTGATTGACCGAGCGAATCCGCCCGTCGGGTTCGAGAGTCAGCGCGAGCATTTCGCTTTCCAGGCTTTCCTTCACTTGTACAAGGCTGGAGAGTTCTTCACGGAGAGCGGCCAGCTCTTGCTTCAAGCGTTTATTGAACATAGGGAAAGCACCGATGGCAGGTTTGGAAGCGGCGTACTACCTAGCCATCGGCCTTGGAAGGCTTTTCTGAAGCGATTTTGCGACCCGTCAGTCGAAAATAGCTCGGCGCTTTCGGCTCAGACGGCGCCGGCCGCCTGACACGGTCCCGTGCGCGGCATGCGCGCACCGAAATACGCCGCCGTCAGCATCCCCACCGCGCCCATCCCCGCACAGAACATCACGCAAATCCATGGGCTCCACGGCATCAGACCAATCAGCAATAGCGGTGTGATACTTGCCCACGCGGCGTAGGCAATGTTGTAGGTGAAGGAAATGCCCGACACGCGAATACGCGCCGGGAACAATCCCACCATCACCGACGGGACCGCGCCGACGACGCCGCAGGCGAGGCCCGCCACCGCGTAAGCAATGCCGACCCAGTGGCCACCCGTGATCAGGCAGCCATACAACACGCCAATGCCCAGCGGCAGCAACAGGCTGTACAGCATGACCGTGCGCCACGCGCCAATGCGATCGACCAACAGCCCGGCGATCACGCAGCCGATATTGAGGAAGACGATGCCCAAAGCGCTGAGGCCGAAGGTATGGCTGGCAGTCATGCCGAAGGTTTTCTGCATCATTGTCGGCGTGATCACGACAAACACCACCACCGCCGAAGTCAGCACACAGGTCAGCAGCATCGCCGGCAGCATGGCCAGACGGTGTTCACGCAGCACCGTGCGCAGCGGCAGCTCGATCCGCGCCTCGCGCTGCGCCTCCATGGCCATGAACACCGGGGTTTCGCTGAGCCAGCGACGCAGATAAACGCCGATCACACCGAACACGCCGCCGAGCAGAAAGGGGTAACGCCAGGCGTAGTCGAGGATTTCTTCGGGCGTGAAAACTTGCGCGAGAAAGGTCGCAGTCAGTGCGCCAATCAAGTAACCGAAGGTCAGGCCGGCCTGGAGAAAACCCAAGGCATAACCGCGATGGCCGGTCGGCGCATGCTCGGCAACGAACACCCAGGCGCTTGGTACTTCGCCGCCCACCGCCGCGCCCTGGAGGATGCGCAGCGCCAGCAACAGCAGCGGTGCGAAATAGCCGATGTGGGCGTAGGTCGGCATGATGCCGATCAGCAGGCATGGCAGCGCCATCATCAGGATGCTCAGGCTGAAAACCTTTTTGCGGCCCAGGCGATCGGCAAAATGTGCCATCAGAATCCCGCCTAATGGCCGCGCCAGGTAACCGGTGACGAAGATGCCGAAACTTTGCAGCAGACGCAGCCACTCGGGCATTTCCGGCGGGAAGAACAGTTGACTCAGGGTCAGCGCGAAGAACACGAAAATGATGAAATCGTAGATTTCCAGCGCCCCGCCGAGCGCCGCAAGGCCGAGGGTCTTGTAGTCGGAACGGCTGAATGGTGCCGGTCGGGCTGGGGAGTTGGCAGTCATGACAAAAAACTCAGGCATCGGCAAAAACCAAGGCGCCCATGGTCTACGCAAAAGCACTGATCGACAACCCGTCAGACCATAGTCTCGGTTTGCGAAAACCTGCTCAACAAATGGGCAGCGCTTGATTTACTGTTAGTGCCTGTCTACCGGGTCACAATTTACCAACCACCATGAATCCCTGTGGGAGCGAGCTTGCTCGCGAAGAGGCCGGTACATTCAGCATCACTGTTGACTGACCTGACGCCTTCGCGAGCAAGCTCGCTCCCACAAGGGGCGGTGACATTGCTGAAATTGTGGCCCGCCAGGCCAAAATAACCATAAAAATCCGAGGTACATCCCGTGGCCGTTGATATCGAAGATAGCCGCTCCGCGCGCTTTGCCCTGCGCTGTTCAAGTTTTGCCGAACGCTGGTTTCCCGACTCCTGGGTGTTCGCCGCGTTGGCCGTGATCATCGTTGCCTTGGCCACGCTGGCCATGGGCGCTAAACCCACCGCTGCAGCCATGGCCTTCGGTGACGGCTTCTGGAGCCTGATCCCCTTCACCATGCAGATGGCGTTCGTGGTGATCGGCGGCTACGTTGTCGCCAGCTCACCGCCCGCGGTCAAACTGATCGACAAGCTGGCGCGCATCCCGAAGAACGGTCGCTCCGCCGTAGCCTGGGTAGCGCTGATCTCGATGGTCGCGTCTCTGCTCAACTGGGGCCTGTCGCTGGTGTTCGGCGGGCTGCTGGTACGCGCCCTCGCCCGCCGCACCGATCTGAAAATGGATTATCGCGCCGCCGGTGCCGCCGCCTATCTGGGCCTCGGCGCTGTGTGGGCGCTGGGCTTGTCGTCATCGGCCGCGCAGTTGCAGGCCAACCCTGGCAGCCTGCCGCCGTCGATTCTATCGATCACCGGGGTGATTCCGTTCACCGAAACCATTTTCCTCTGGCAGTCCGGCGTCATGCTGCTGGCGCTGATCGTTATCTCGATCATCATCGCCTATGCCACTGCCCCCGGGCCGAACTCGGCACGTGACGCCAAGGCCTGCGGCATCGACCCGGCCATCAATCTGCCGCCGCTGCAACCGCGCACCCGCCCGGGCGAATGGCTGGAACACAGCCCGTTGTTGATCATTGTGCTGGTGCTGCTGGCGGCCGGATGGCTGTTTCATGAGTTCTCGACGAAACCGGCGATTACGGCGATTTCCGGCCTGAACACCTACAACTTCCTGTTCATCATGCTTGGCGCACTGCTGCACTGGCGCCCGCGCAGCTTTCTCGATGCCGTGGCCCGCGCGGTACCGACCACCACCGGCGTGCTGATCCAGTTTCCGCTGTATGGCTCGATTGCCGCGCTGATGACCACGGTCAAAGGCGCAGACGCACAGACCCTGGCCCATCACATTTCAACGTTTTTCGTCAGCATCGCCTCCCACGACACCTACGCGTTGCTGATGGGCGTGTACTCGGCGATTCTCGGCTTTTTCATTCCGTCGGGCGGCGGCAAGTGGATCATCGAAGCGCCGTACGTGATGCAAGTCGCCAACGACCTGCAATACCACCTCGGCTGGGCGGTGCAGATCTACAACGCCGCCGAAGCATTGCCGAACTTGATCAACCCGTTCTACATGCTGCCGCTGCTCGGCGTGCTCGGTTTGAAAGCGCGGGACCTGATCGGCTTCTCGTTCGTGCAATTGCTGGTGCACACGCCGCTGGTGCTGCTGTTGCTGTGGGCACTGGGGACGACATTGGCGTATACGCCGCCGGTGATGCCGTAACACGAATGCGTTCAGACCTGTGGAAGAGAGCGCTCGCTTGCACAGGTCTGGCATCAAATCGTTGGAATCCACAACCAACCGCTTTCCTGTCAAACATAGCTGATCCACTATGAAGCGCCCCCACGTTCGCGGGGAACCCACGCTGAAAAGGATCTGAGCATGTTCAAACTCGCAGGACTTACCCCCGCCGCACTGGCCCTCACCGCACTCACGTTGAGCGTCGCCGCCCACGCCGATGTCGACCTGAAGCTGGGCAGTACCGAGCGCGTCACCCGCCTCTTCGCCTACCCCAACAACTGCAGTGTGATCTGCTTCCGCAACTGGACGCTGGAGCAGACCGTCGCCCATTACCTGAGCCAGAGCGTACAGCGCGACGGTTATCCCGATGCAAAAGTGCGGGTGAAAACCGATAACGATCAGCTCTACGCCGAAATCACCGGCGTGCCTGCGGGCTACGACAAGCCGCTGTCCGCGCTGCTCGATGCCGGCGACCTGGCCTATAGCGGTGCAAGCAAGCTCAACGCCGATGGCAAGTGGGCTTACAGCTGGTACCTGTTCCTGCCGCTGGGCATGGCCCTGGAAAACCGCAAAAGCATCGAGTTGCTGCACTTCCCGCCGGATTACTCCCTGACCCAGGCGCAGGACTACCTGCGCTCCAACACCACCGATCGCTGGGCAACGCTGCTCACCGACAACGGCATCCCGGCGGATCAGACGCCGGCGTTCCAGACCATCATCGACATCGCCCCGATTGCCGCGCCGTCCAACGCCGGCAGTGATCTGGAAGGCGTTTATGCTTACTTCAAGGATTACCAGACCACGCTGGTCAAGCAGTTCAGCCAGACCGCCAGCGGCACAACGCTGCCGATGGTTGCGTTCGGCGCACCGGTGCGTAACTGGATCAAGCAGCAATACGGGCCGACGGTGGCTGTACTGGGGCTGGCGACCATCAGCCCGAGCGAAGGGGTGAACGTGCCGGTGCTGGGTTCCAACCACCCGAGCTATATCTGGTACGCCGCCGACCCGAAGAGCTACACCGGCGACGACGCCCAGGCCAAGGCTGACGCGGCGGGCCTGCGCGTCATGGGACAGGATTTGAGTGCGGCTTGCTGGCAGGCGGGAATGGGCAGCAAACCGGGCAGCAACCCTTCCGCTCTGCTCAATAGCTGCACGCAGACCTGGCAAGTCACTCAGAAGGTCAAAACCTGCGAATTGTTCTACACCTCGATCCGCAATCTGACCCCGGAGCAGGCCGCCACCCAGTGCGCGAGCACGCCGGTCAAAGCGCAACTCCAGCAACTCAGAGCGCCTCTGCCAACACCGGCCGTTGCAGCGCCGCACCTGTAACCGCTTCAGTGTGGTTCCCGTGTCGGCAAAGGCTGACGCGGGAATACGCCTAAATCGCCTGTCAGATCTGACAGTAGACCGGCTATACCTAATGCGACAAGATTGGATCCAAGTGATACGCAAGTTGACAGGACGTCAACCGAGGAAGTCGCAATGGCATTGCGACAAGGATCGTGATGAATACCCACGCCATGGCTTCAACCGCACCACCGGATACCAAAGGTATCTATCCGTTCGCCGGCCTGCCCGTGCGTCTCGGTTTTCCTTCCAGCAGCGATTTTGAAATCGTCCACGACGACGGCGGCCACGGGATAGCGGTGGCAACGCGCCGTGAATTCCTGCAAGCGCGGCGAATGTGCAGGGTTTCCGGTCAATTATTGCCCTACCGCTGCCGACACACGCGGCAATTGCTGGCCGGCATTCATGTCTACGATCCGCGCTTCTGCGGATTGCTCCAGCACGCCTGCGATCCCAACGTCTTTCTCGACGTGAGCGAGTTATGGCTATGGGCGCTGAAAGATATCCACAGCGGCGAACGCTTGACCATGGATTACGCCACCACCGAAGACAAACTGCTGCGCCAGTTCGCTTGCCAGTGCGGTTCGCCACGTTGCCGCGGGTGGATCACCGGTTACGACGAACCACCCACGATCGAGGGCCTGCATTTTCTGCAACGCTGGCGCTGCCGATGATCACATTGAACGGTGCGATCAAGGCGCGCCGACCGGACGCAGGCGATACTGCGGCGGCAACTGCTCGAAACCGCTGATGGTCGTATTCAGGCTTTTCCAGCGGCCGTCCTTGATGCCATAGATGCAGCCGTGGATCGACAGGCTCTGCCCGCGATGCCAGGCGTTCTGGATGATGCTGGTGTGCGCGACATTCGCCACTTGCTGGATCACGTTGAGTTCGCACAGACGATCAACCTGCTCTTCTTCGGTCGGCAACTTGGCCAGCTCTTCGCGCTTCTCGTAATACAGATCGCGGATCGAACGCAGCCAGCCGTCGATCAGGCCGAACTGGCGATCCTGCATCGATGCGCGCACGCCGCCGCAGCCGTAGTGACCGGTGACAAGGATGTGTTTGACCTTGAGCACGTCAACCGCGTACTGGATCACCGACAGGCAGTTGAGGTCGGTGTGCAGCACCACGTTGGCAACGTTACGGTGAACGAACAGATCCCCCGGCAGCATGCCGACGATTTCGTTGGCTGGCACGCGTGCGTCGGAGCAACCGATCCACAGGTATTCCGGGGTCTGCTGGCGCGCCAGTTTGGCGAAGAAATCCGGGTCTTCCTTGGTGATCGCGTCAGCCCAACGCTCGTTGTTATCAATCAGGTCTTGTAAATCGTGCATGTGTAAGGCCTCAAGAAAGATGCGCTGGTATGACAGACAACCGCCCGTCGGGGTCACGCCATCATCGCAAAGTGTTTCCGTTGGAATTCTTGCGCGCCCGGTGAGTCCACCTCAGTAAGGCCCACAGTACGAGGAATTGCCATGACTGATTCACGACGCCCTTATGATGCGGTGCAACCGGAGCCCATCGATGATAACGAAGACCGCATGGGTTCGGTGCGTGAGCTGGATTTTGACGACGAGGAGACCGCGAAGATTGGTGATGAGCTGCCCGAGCGTGAACGCGACCAACTGATGCCCCGTGAGCGCGTGCGCGAGGCGGGCATGACGGGCGCGTCGATGGATGATCGTCAGCCCACCGACGATGATATGAGCCCGGAAACCCTGATTCGCGACGATGGCGCCCGGGATGCCGAGGAAATCGGCGAGGGTGAGCAGGCGGATTGGGACTTGAGTGTGGTCGATGAGAATGACATCGGCGGGGGTGACGGGCTGGATGAAGCTGAGATGGCGGATCTTGATCCGCTGGATGGCAAGCGCTGATCGGCGGCGCCTGATAAATCGCTATCGCGAGCAGGCTCACTCCTACAGGGGAACGCATTCCAAATTGTAGGAGTGAGCCTGCTCGCGATGCCTTTAAGGGCTAATCCACAAGGGTGCAGGCCATGACCACTGCATCCTCGCGCCCACCCACCGCCGGATAATAATCCCGACGCCGGCCAATCTCGTTGAAGCCATACCGTTCGTACAACTTGAATGCCGCCGTATTGCTGTCACGCACCTCAAGAAAACACTCCCGGGCCTCGGCCGCATACGCACGCGACATCAAATGCTCGAGCAACGCCAGCCCCAGGCCGCGCCCCTGATTTTCCGGCTTCACGGTGATATTGAGCAGGTGTGCCTCATCGAGAATGATCTGCACCACACCGTGCCCAACCTGCTGCTGCCCTTCGAACATCAGCCAGATCTGGTATTTGCCCAGTCCATCAAGAAAAATCCCCCGAGTCCACGGATGACTGTACGCGGCGTATTCGATTTTCAGCACTGCCTCGAGATCCGCCTCGGTCATCGGACGGAAGGTTACCGCGTCACTCATTCGATTCTTTCCAGCGCGCCATCAGCCGACGCATGGCTTGCCACACAGCGGCCTTGCGCTGGGGCTCTTCCATTAACAATTCCAGACCGGGAATGGCCCAGGCCGAACCGAGACCTTCGATCTGCAATTCACGATTGAATGCTTCGGCGTCCGCTTCACCGGCAAACCGCACCGCCGGCAGACCGATCAGCCAGAGGCAGGCGCATGGCGCCGCTTCCATTTGCACGGACAGGAAGCCCTGAACGAAGTCACGCGCCGCTTCCGGGCCTTGATCCAGCGTGCCGCGGTTAAGCCATGGCCAGCGCACCGGCTCGCCGACAATCTGCGGCGCATCCGGCAGACCGGCGGCGCGCAACATGTCCTTGAGCAGCAGATACGCCGGATCGCGGCTCTGGAACGCTTCGCCTGTGGGTAACTCGACCAGCAGCAGACAGCGTCCGGCGCGCAGCAGTTGCAGGGCAAAACGCGGCGGCGGCACCGGCGCTGGCTTGACAACCACAGGCGTGTCGTCGACCACCTCCACCGGTTTGGCGCCGTTTCGGGTACTGGCCAACGACGGACGCGGCACTTCGATTTTCGGCCGCTCGGGCGTACGCGCGGCAGGGGCTACCGGCGCTTCGGCCTGAGGCGCCGGCACAACCGCAACCTCGACCTCAGGCTCGGGCATCTGCAGCAGCTCGGGCCGCGACGGTGCGGCGAAAGGCAGTTCGGTGCGCGGCAGCCAGTTGACCACCTGCATGGCGTTCAAATAGGCGCGGCGGCGGGACTCGATAAGCAAGGGTCGGCCACTTGTGGATAACGGAAAGTGTGCTGATTCTACCGCCCTTCGTTCAAGATCGCCCGTTGTTGATCGACACTCTTTGTCGACGCGCTTTAAGCAAAGAATGCGACAGCCCGTCCCGAGAGTGAATCGACACGCCTGCGATGCAGTACAATCGCCGCTTTTAATCGCCAACCAGCCGGCCATTCCGATGATCGAACCCAAGCGCGTCTTGCGCGCCCTCGCTGAACACTGGGCACTTCTGGAGCCACTGTGCGAGCACTTCGACCAAGGCACCCTGAGCCTCAACGAACTGCGCACGCAACTGGCCGCCCAACAACTCGACAGCACGCCGCAGGACATCACCAGCCTGCTCGACGTGTGGATCCGCCTCGATATTCTGGTTCCGGTGGCGAAAAGCCCGAACCGCTTCGAGCTGAACGCGCAAATTCATGACTTCCTTGCCTATCTGCGCCGCGAACACCGTTTGGGACTGTGCCTGGAGATCGAAGCCTACCTGCGTCACCTCGAACGTCTGGCCGGTTATATCCAGGACGCGTTCGACGTTCGCGACGGCAACGACCTCGCCCGCCAGTTGCGTCTGCTCGACATGCGCGTGCGCGACGTCCTGAAGAAACTCGACAACGACGAACAGGCGCTGGTGGCGGTCGCCGAACGGGCCAAGACCAGCGACCGGCAGATTCCGCTGCGTCAGCGTTATGCCGAAGTGCTGGCGACGTGGGACGAATACGTCGAACCGATGATCGATCTGGTCAACGCCGACGGCGCCTTCGAACAAGGCGTACGCAAGGTCGAAACGGTATTGCTGAAAATGCTCAGCGAACAGCAGCGCCTCGGCCATCTGGTCGATGACGACATGCTCCTGCGCACCCACGCGCGCATCCTCGAAATGCAGACCAGCGCGCAACTGACCCTACGCCATGCCCGCGAACTGCTGCTGCCGCTGCGTGAAGAAGCGCGCCGGCACAACGCCGTGACCCGTGGCGCCGCACTGGCGCTGGCAGCGATTCGCCGTAAAGGCATCGACGCCGTACCGCAGGCGGCGATGCCCCTGTTCACCCGCCCGCAAAGCACTTTCCTCGGCAGCGCCAGTCAGGTCGAAGCTTACGTTTACGCCTTGGCGCGTTTCGAGCCGAAACCGGCGCGTTTCCCCAAGGCGCACAAGACACAAAAGACTGGCGATGCTCCACGCGCGCCACGCACCGTGCGCGAGATGGTCGACCGTTGTGAAGAATCCCTGCCGATGCCGGATCTGATGACCTGGCTGCTGGAGCAGGAACCTGACGGGGCCACCGACGAATTGCTTTACTGGTTCTCGCGCCTGTCGCGGGAAAAACGCTTCAAGCGCGAGCGTCTGGAACGCCGCGAATACCACACTCACGAGCATCAGGTCAGCCTGCGCTCCTTCGCCCTGCTCTCGGCCAGCGACACTGCCGCCGAGGATTCTGCGAGCATCCCCCATGCATCTTGATCTTTCCGAACTGTCGCAACTGGCGCCGATCTTCCGCGAGTTGTTCAAGGGTTACCACGTCAGCCGCCGTGATCCCGAGCTGTACGCACAACTGTCAAATTTCCAGGACCAGTACCGCACGCTGTTCAAGGCGTTGGGCTTTGAACTGGTCTGCGACACCCGTGGTTTCTATTACTTCGTGCCAGACATGGCCGCCGCCGCGGTGAACAAGACCGCCCAACGTCTGGCGCTGTTCACCTTCATCCTCGTCGAGCATCTGGCCGACCAGGGCCGCGACCCGATCGCCGTGCTTGATGGCGGCAGCCTCGGCCGCGAAGAACTCCCGTCGCTGCTGGACAAGTACCGCGACCTGTTCATTCAGGCCGAAGTGCAGACCGTCGAAGAACTCGAAGAAAAGATCATGCGCCGCATGACCCAGCTCGGTTTCGCCGGCGAAGAGAACGGCGTGTACCGCTTCCTGCCGCCGATGCACCGCTTCCTCGACGTGTGCCTGTCGGTGCAGCAGGACCGCGATCTGGCCGCCAGCGTACACAGCGTCCTGCCGCTGCCGGCGCCGGTGCTGATCGACGAAGAAGCCGAAGCGAAATTCCTCGAAACCGACGATCCGCTCGACCTGAGCGAATTTGAAGAAGAAAGCGACGAAGACGCACTGGCCCGCGCCATTGCCGAAGAACAGGAGTCCGACGCATGAGCCAGGAACGCTACGGCATCCGCCGCTTTGCCCTTTTGAATACCGCCGGTTACAGCCTCGGCCTGTTCCCGCTGGAAGAACCGCTGTCGGTCTACGGCGCGAACAACCTCGGTAAATCGGCGTCGATCAACGCTTTGCAGTTTCCGATTCTGGCGCGCATGTCAGACATGAGTTTCGGCAAGTACAGCCTCGAACAATCGCGGCGTTTCTACTTTGCTTCCGACACCAGTTACATCCTCGTCGAAGTCAACCTGCCCCACGGCCCGCATGTGATCGGTGTGGTCGGCCGTGGCCCGGGCGGTGGTTTCGGTCACCAGTTCTTCGCCTATGCCGGCAAGCTCGATCTGGCCCATTACCAGAAAAACGACACCTGCCTGCGCCAGAAAGAACTGTTCAGCAATCTCGAGAAAGAAGGCCTCAAAGCCTACGAACTCAAGCCGGACGAACTGCGCCGTTTGCTGGTCGGCGGTCACACTTCGATCCCGCTCGACCTGACGCTGATCCCGCTGCGTTCGACCAGCGAACAGAGCCTGAAAACTTTCCGTGCGCTGTTCATCAACTTGCTGCACATGCGCGAAATCACCGCGGCCAAGCTCAAGCAACTGTTCCTCGATGCTTTCGAGCACAGCTTGCGTTCCGGCAGCGTCGATTACATCGCCGCGTGCGAAGAAGCCTTCCGCGATGTGCGGCGCATGGAGCAGGATTACAACTCGCTGGTGGCTGCCGGCCCGTTGGTTGAAGCGTTGGCCAACGGCGTGAAGCAGCGCGACGTGCTGCGCGGCAAATTGCATCGCCTGTCGCCGCTGCTCGATTCCTTGCTCGGCACCTGGTCAGACTACGCGACTGCGCGTAAGGAAGAGCTGACCATTCAGGCCGAACATTACCGCCGCGAGCAGGACGATCTGCAAAACGATCAGCGCGGCGGCACACAGGAACTGATGCGCCTGGAGCGCGAGATTTCCGGTATTCAGCGCTGGCTCGGCGAGCTGTCGGTATTGAAAAACCGCTTCGCCCTGGTCGATGACGTCAAAGTGCTCGAGCAGCAATTACTCGCCGCGAAAGATGCCCACGACGAACTGGCCGGTGCCTTGGCGCAGTCGCGTCAGTTCAGCGCCGAAGATCTCGAAGAGCGCCTGCGCGATCTGGAAAAACGCCTGAAGTCGGTGAAGCAGCAACTCGATCACGCCGACAACAACAGCTACGCGCGCCTGCGCGAAGAGTTTTCGCAACAGGACGTCGAGCGTCTGATGCGCCTGTTCAACAGCGCACTGTTCAGCCTGCCGCTGGGCGAACACGGCATTACCCTCGATGAGAACGGCGAGTGGGTCAAATCCGTCGAGCTGATTCTTGATGGCTTCAAAGGCGAGCGTTTCGAAGTGCCGGGTCTGTCCATCGACATCTCGCACATCGAGCCGCCGGCTCTGCAAGCGCTGGCCGACCGCGCCGCGCTGCGCGATCAGAAAGAGCGTCTGGAAAAAGAACTCAAGCAACTGAAAACCCAGCAAGCCGTGGCCGCCGACCGCGCCGCGAGCAAGACCCAGACCGAGGCGCTGTATCAACAAGTGCTGGACGCGCAGAAAGCCCTGGAAGATTTCCGTCGCACCCAGACCCTGAGCGCCGAAGAAGGCGACAAGCTCGAACAACTGGCGCAGATGGAAGCCGCGCAGGACGAACTCAAGCGCTCCAGCGACGCCTTCACCGAGCGCGTCCAGCAACTGTCGGCCAAGCTGCAACTGGTCGGCCGGCAGATCGCTGACATGGAAGCCAAGCAACGCACTCTCGACGATGCATTGCGCCGTCGTCAGCTGCTGCCGGCGGATCTGCCGTTCGGCACGCCGTTCATGGATCCGGTCGATGATTCGATGGACAACCTGCTGCCGCTGCTCAACGACTATCAGGACAGCTGGCAGGGCCTGCTGCGTGCCGACGGCCAGATCGAAGCGCTGTATGCGCAAGTGCGCCTCAAAGGCGTGGCCAAGTTCGACAGCGAAGACGATATGGAGCGGCGTCTGTCGTTGCTGATCAACGCTTACGCGCACCGCACCGATGAGGCCCTGACCCTAGGCAAGGCGCGCCGCGCCGCAGTCACCGACATCGCCCGGACCCTGCGCAACATCCGCAGCGACTACGACAGCCTCGAGCATCAACTGGCGCTGTTCAACCGTGAGATCAACAAGCGTCAGGTTTCCAACCTGCAGAGCTTCCGCATCGTCCTTGCGCCGAACAAGGAAGCGCTCAAGCATATCGACCAGATCATCCACAGCGCCGGCCAGTACGAAGAAGGCGAAACGCTGTCGGTATTCGACCTGAGCCAGAGCGCCGAGCAGGACAACAAGAACGAAGAGGCCAAGGAATACCTGGCGCGGCTGGTGGCGGCAAACCACAACCAGCTCGGTCTCAAGGACTTGTTCGAACTGGCCTTCGAGATCACCAAGGTCAATGGTCAGCCAGTGATCCACACCGACATCGACGGCGCGGCATCCAACGGTACGACCATGACCATCAAGGCGTTGACCAACATGTACTTGTTGCTGCACTTGATGGACCGCGATCTGGCCGGCCGCGTGCGTCTGCCGTACTACCTCGACGAGGCGGCGGACATCGACGAGAAAAACCAGGCGGCCTTGCTGGAAACCAGTCTGCAACTGGGCTTCGTGCCGATTCTGGCGAGCGTGAAGCCGCAGGTCTGCGCCAGTGTCGCGATTGACCTGGAAGGCGGCAGCGGCCCGGCGGGGATCTACATTGATGAGGCGGACTGGAAGTACATCCGCCGGCATGATGCGGTCAAGGCCACGTTGAATGTTCAAGCGGATGAGCCGGAGCTGGATGCGGTTTGATCGGCGTTAACTGAAAACAAAAAAGGGCCGCGATCTGTTGGGATCGCGGCCCTTTTTTATGGCTTTCGGATTTTGGTTGATTCGGATGGCCTCTTCGCGAGCAAGCCCGCTCCCACAAGGATTAATGGTGTACACCGATTTGGGGTTTACCCAAAGAACCTGTGGGAGCGGGCTTGCCCGCGAAGGCGTCCGCACAGACGCCTCATGAACAACAGGTTACTTACCCAGCTGAATCTTCGGCGCCCAAGTCAGCCACTCATCCTCAAACTTGTCGAACAACGGGAATGTCTGCTCGGCCCGCGCCGCATTGCCCATGCGCTCGCCGTCCGGGGTGGCGAAAGCGATACCGCCCTGAATCAGCGTCTCCAGCGACTCGGTTCGCACCGTCACACCTTTGAACAAACCGTAATCGAAACCTACGCCACTGGTGTTCCAGAACCGACTGCCGCTGCGCACCAGCGGCGCGTACTTCGGCTCGATCAGAATGTGCACCAGCACGCGATCCGCGGTCTGCCCCAGTTCATATCCGGTCACCTTGCCGACCGTGATTTCACGGTAAGTCACCGGCACGCCTGGTTTCAGCGAGCCGCGACGGGCAGCGCTCAATACCAGACTCAGGCCGGCTTCCTGCCGGGTGATTTCCGGCGCTTGCGCCAAGGCGACAAAGTTTTTCTGCGGCCCGAGATTTTTCACCGCGGGCTGTACCTCGATGTATTTACCGGTGACGAGGGTTTCCAGATTTTCAGTCTTGATCAGCCCCAATTCCGGCTTGACCACCCAGAACTGACTGCCCACGCGGGCGATCTTGTCCGGCACCTCGATGATCCGCGCAGTGAGGATCACCGACTGCAGATCGTCGGTCAGATCGACACTTTCGATCTTGCCGACATCCAGCCCCTTGAAGCGGACCGGCGTGCCGCTGCGCAGGCCATCGGCGCGGTCGACCTTGATCGTGACCACCGCACCCTTCTGATTGGCATCGTCATGGCTGGCGAACAGACGGAAGCGCGGGATACGCTTTTGCAGCGGCGCCTTGGCCTGCGGTGTTTCAAAAGCGATGCCGCCGGCCATCAGGGTTTGCAGTGACTCACTTTTCACCTGGATGCCACCGGTCAGGCCGCCTGTCAGCGTTATGCCGCTGACGTTCCAGAAGCGCGTCGACGCGTTGACCAGATTCTCGTATTCCTTCTCGATGTGCACACCGATGACCACTTGCTGACGGGTCCTGGAGAACTGATAGCTCTGCACCGAACCGACCTTGACCTGCTTGTACAGAATCGGGCTGCCGACTTCGATCGAGCCGAGGGCATCGGTAAACAGCACCAGGTGCAGGCCCGGCGAACGCAGATCCAGCGGCGGCGCCTTGGGTCGTGCCTCGAACTCGCGCTTCGGCGCCGCGCCTTTATCACCGGGGCGCACTGCGATGTAGTTACCCTTCACCAACGCTTCCAGGCCAGTGATGCCGGCCAGGGAAATCGACGGTTTGACCACCCAGAACTGCGTGCCATCGACCAGATAATCTTCAGCCAGCGGATCGAGGGTCAGCTCGGCGGTGGCGCTGTTCAGGTCCGGATCGACCTTGAGCGCCTTCAGATTGCCGACCTGAATGCCTTTGTACATCACCGGCGTGCGGCCGGCCTGCAGACCTTCGAAGTCGCTGAGTTTGACCTTGACGCGAATGCCGGCAGCGGCGGCGTCAAAGTCCTCATACAGGCGGAACGGCAGGCTTGGATCAGTCGGTGGACTGTCCTTGCGATTCTCCGGGGTCGCGAACGCGATACCGCCAGCGACGATGCTCGCCAGCGATTCGCTGCGCACTTTCACCCCGGACAGGTTGGCGTCGATACTGATGCCGCTGGCGTTCCAGAAGCGCGTGTGTTTGCGCACCAGTTTGGCGTAAGTCGGCTCGATGAAGACTTTGAGTTCTACCGTGCTCTGGTCTTCCGAGAGCAGGTAACTTTTGATCTGACCCACTTTGATCTGCTTGTAGAACACCGGACTTCCACGGCTCAGCGAACCGAGCCGATCTGCCTTAATGGTCAGGTGCAAGCCTGGCTGGGCGTCAGACAGCGGCGGCTCTTCGGCGAGCGCCTTGAACTTGCGCACGGGTTCGCCTTCCCCGGGGCTGATCGCCACGTAGTTACCGGACACCAGCGTTTCAAGCCCGGTGATACCGGCCAGGGTCACGCTCGGTTTGACCAGCCAGAAACGCGTGCTGGTCTTGAGGTATTGCCCGACATCCTTGTTCATCTCGATAGTGGCGATCACCCCTTTGGAGTTGCCTTCATCGTCGAGTTTGAGGGTCTTGACCTTACCGACCGACATGCCTTTGTACATGACCTCGGTCTTGTTGGCCTGGATGCCTTCACCGCTTTCGAAACGCACCTGGATCTCGATACCGGTCTCGGACCAGGCACGCCAGCCAAGCCAGCCGCCGATGATCAGCGCAATCAGAGGCAGTACCCAAATGGCAGACCAGTTGGAAGCCGGTCGGGTTTTCGCTACAGGCAAATCAGTCATGGTCGTCGTCCGACTCCGTGTTATCCCAAATCAGTCGGGGATCGAAAGTTACTGCGGCGAGCATCGTCAGGATCACCACACTGGCGAAGGCGATGGCGCCAAGGTTGGCTTCGACACTGGCTAGCCGGCCGAAGTTGACGACCGCCACGAGAATGGCGATCACAAAAATATCGAGCATCGACCAGCGGCCAATGAACTCAATGAAGCGGTACATCCAGATGCGCTGGCGGGCCGACAACGGCTGACGTCGCTGCACCGAAAACAACAACAGCGCGATACCGACCAGTTTGAAAGTCGGCACGAGAATACTGGCGATGAACACCACGGCGGCGATCGGAATCATGCCGTGCTGCACCAGTTGAATCACCCCGGACATGATCGTGCTCGGATCCCCCTGGCCCAGCGAACTGACCGTCATGATCGGCAGCACATTGGCGGGGATGTAGATAATCGCTGCGGTGATCAGCAAGGCCCAGGTTCGCGCCAGGCTGTTCGGCCGGCGCGCGTGGACCAATGCACCGCAGCGGGTGCAGGTTTGCTCATCGGTGTCCGCGGCCTGTCTGTTCAATTCGTGACATTCGATGCAAATCAGAATGCCCGCATCAATCGCCCGCATGAGCATCTTCTCCTGATAACGCCTGCCAGATCTGATGCGGTGACATCACCACTTCCAGCCAGACCTGGACCAACAACAAACCAATGAAACACACCAGGCCCAGGCCAACAGTGATCGCTGCCATATCCGCCAACTTGACGATCGCCACCAGCACACCCATGAGGTAGACCTCAAGCATCCCCCAATCTTTGAGGTGGTGATAAATGCGATACAGCAGCAAGCCGTAGCTGCGGCCGACGTTAAAACGAATGGTCAGCAAAACGAACAACTGACACAACAACTTCACCAGCGGTATGGCCATGCTGCACAGAAAGACAACAATCGACACACCCTTCATGTCCGTGTTGAACAGGCCGAGTACGCCACTCCAGACCGTATCCTGGGAAGATTGTCCGAGGATGTTGAGTTGCATGATGGGTAAAAAATTTGCCGGGATGTACAGCAGCAATGCTGCGATCACCAAGGCAAGGCTGCGCTGCACCACGTTATGGCGGTGGGCATATAATTCATAACCGCAGCGTGGGCAGAGTGCTTTTTCGCCGTGGGCAAGTTGTGGCTTGCGCATCAGCAGGTCGCACTCATGACAGGCCACCAAGTCTTCCAGCGGTAAATCTGACAGCCCGGGGGCGTCAACCGACTCTGACATACAGGCTCTGGCTCCGAATAAGGTGGGGCTATTCTAGTGTTCTGCTTCGAAAATAACTGTGCAATTTTGTTCGTCATTACGAGCAAAACTTTCTCGCAGGCAAAACAAAACCCCAACTGCTTTCGCAATTGGGGTTTCGGAATTTAATCTTGACGATG